>DASZNJ010000270.1:0-2377 GCA_035551575.1 Gemmatimonadaceae bacterium | reverse complement strand
CCGCCGGCCGGCGCTGGCCCCGGACGCCGGCTACCGGCACAACGTGCTGCTGCTGCACGGCGAGGTCGAGGGCGTCATCCCCGACCACGCGAAGATCACCGACCGCGCGTCGGTGACGATCTCGAACGAGGAGCTCGGCGCCGACCGCTGGAGCTACGTCGCCCTCGGGCACTACCACGTCTACCGCCAGGTCGCGCCTAACGCGTACTACTCCGGCTCGATCGACTACACCAGTGCCAACGCGTGGGGCGAGCTGGCCGAGGAGCGCGAGGCGCGGATCGGCGGAAAGGGGATCATCGAGCACGACCTCGCCACCGGCGAGCACCGCTTCCACGAGCTGCCTGGCGTGCGGCGCTGGATCGACCTGCCGGCGCTGTCGGCGCGCGGGCTGTCGTCGGCGGAGCTCGACACGGCGATCCGCACCGCCGTCGAGCAGTGCGAGGGCGGGATCGACGACCAGGTCGTCCGCCTCCTCGCTCGCGACGTCCCGCGCCACATCGCCCGCGACCTCGACCAGAAGGCGCTCCGCGAATACCGCCGCCGCGCCCTCCACTTCCTCCTCGACACCCGGCGCCCCGACATCATCCGCTCGCACGGGCATGGGGCGCCGGGCCGTCGCCCCTCGCTCCGCGACGTCGTCCGCGACAAGCTCCGCGGCCGCGTCATCGAGTCGGACCTCTCTCGCGAGGCGCTCGTCGACCTCGGCATCCGCTACCTCGACGACGTCGAGAAGGCGGACGCGACGCCGCGACCGGCGACCGAGGTCCTGTCGTGAGGCTGAACTCGCTCCACCTCGTCAACTTCCGGCAGCACGCCGACACGAAGATCGAGTTCGACCTCGGCCTCACCGGGATCATCGGGCCTAACGGTTCGGGGAAGTCGACCATCCTCGAGGGGATCGCCTGGGCGCTTTACGGGCAGGCCGCCGCGCGCGGCACCCGCGAATCGATCCGCTTTGCCCGCGCCGGGGCCCGCGCCCAGGTGCGCGTCGAGCTCGACTTCGAGCTCGGCCACCACCGCTACCGCGTCGTCCGCGGGCTGACCAGCGCCGAGCTCTATCTGGACGGCGCCGACACCCCGATCGCCAACTCGCTCACCGGTGTCACCGACCTGCTCTGCAAGCGGCTCGGGATGACCCAGCGCGAGTTCTTCAACACCTACTTCACCGGGCAGAAGGAGCTCAGCGTGATGGCGGCGATGCAGCCGGCCGAGCGCGCGAAGTTCCTCTCGCAGGTGCTGGGGTACGAGAAGCTGAAGCAGGCGCAGGACCTCGTCCGCGAGCGCCGCAGCCAGATCGTCGCCGAGGCGAACGGGCTCCGGGCCGGGATGCCCGACGCGGCCACGCTGGCGCGGATGATCGCCGACTCCACCGCGCGGCTTGCCGCCTCGCGGCAGCAGTTCGCCGCCGCCGAGCGCCGCGTCGCGCTCGCCGAGGCGCGCTTCGCCGACGTCGGGCCGCGCTGGGAGCGCGCGCAGGAGGAGCGTGAGCAGGCGCAGCGGGTGCGCGAGGACCTCCGCGTCGCCGAGTTCGAGGAAGCGAACACTGCCCGCGACCTCGAGCGCATCGGCCGGGAGCGCGCCGAGATCGAGACCGCGCGCGGCGAGCTGGCGGTCGTGCAGGCCGAGGTCGCGCCCCTCGCCGACATCCATGTCGAGCTGACGCGCCAGGAGGCGCTCGCCCGCGAGGAGGGGCGTCGCGCCGCGCTCCAGGACACCGTCCGCGGGCTCGAGGAGGAGCTGGCCCGCCTCCGCGAGCGCCGCACCCGGCTCGAGGCCGCCCCCGGGCTCGAGGAGGAGGTCACCGACGAGCTGGAGAAGAAGCGGCGCGAGCTCGAGGACGCGTTAGGCAGGCTCGAGGCGGTGCGCACCGAGTGGGTCCGCGACCGCCAGGAAGCCGAGACGAAGCTCCAGGCGCTGCGCGCGCAGTTCAGCGAGGCCCGCGACCAGCGCGAGCGCCTCGTCAAGGCCGGCGAGGAGGGCACCTGCCCGACCTGCGCCCGGCCGTTAGGCGGGCAGTACCGGCAGGTGCTCGAGCTGCTCGACGAGCAGATCGAGACGCTCCGCGTCGACGGCAACTACTACAAGAACCGCATCGAACAGCTCGGCGAGATGCCGGAAACGGTCAAGGTCGAGGACGAGCGCCGCCGCCAGCTGACGCAGGAGGTGAGCGTCCTCGAGCGCCGCCTCGCCAAGTGCCAGCTCGGCGTCCAGGAGCTGTCCACCGTCACGCGCGAGATGACGGCCAAGGAACAGCGCATCGCCGCGGTGCAGCGCGACCTCCAGCTGATCCCGGCCGGCTACGACCAGAACCGGCACGTCTTCCTCAAGGCGGAGCTCGACCGGCTCGCCCCGCTCGACGCCAAGGCCGCTCGCCTCG
>DASZNJ010000269.1:0-10428 GCA_035551575.1 Gemmatimonadaceae bacterium | reverse complement strand
CCCGGACCACTCGTCCCGATCCCCACCGATCTCTGGTCGCCGCCCGCGGGCGCGACGCCCGCGCTGGGGAACTGGGCGTACTTCAAGAGCGACAAGGGCGACTGGGTTGGCCAGGGGCAGGCGTATCTCTACACCGCGCCTCCCGCGGCAATCGACGTCAACACCGGAGCCGCGGTGATGAGCGCGGGGCATGCGGCGATTCGCATCTCCCAGCCGGGCGCGGGGTGGCTCGGTGAGCTGCAGGCGCCCGCGGGGCTGCGTCAGCTGCAGGTCGGCTACTATCCCGGCGTCATGCGCTATCTCTTCCACGACCCCGTGCGCGGGGGCATGGAGTGGGACGGGAATCATAACGGCTGCAACGAACTTTCCGGGTGGTTCGTGATCGACGCCATCGGCTACGACGACGCGGGCAGGATCACGGCGCTCGACGCGCGCTTCGAGCAGCACTGCGAGAATCAGCTCCCCGCGCTGCACGGCGCGATCCACTGGCGCGCCGCCGATGTGCCGCCAGCCGCCGGCGTGGCATCCGCACCGCGCACCTAGGGGGGTCCGGGAGAGGCGCGTGCTGCGGCCTCGCGAGGGGCTCCGGGCGCACGTCGAGCCGCCGGGTTCGCGTTGACGCGCGCGGCGGCGGCCGGCATGTTGGGTGAAGCCACCCAGGTCTCGGCGGAATAGTTTTCCCCCCGCGCCTTTCCTCCATGTCCCTCACGACGCGGCGCCGTCCGGCGCTCCTTGTCGCGCTGACGTCGCTGTCCGCGCTGCTTGCCATCAGCGGCTGCCACGACTCGACCGCGCCGGAGAACTCCGGGCCCCTCTGGGTGCTGCAGCGGCCGGTGACGACCGACCGCGACACCGTCGACACGCAGCTCCCGGGAACCCTCGTCGTCGCGGTCTACGACAGTTCGGGGAGGCCGCTGCCGCGCGCAGCGGTGTCCTTCCGTGCGGTGCGCGAGGATACCGCGCTGGTCGGGCAATTCGCGCTGCACGTCGGATACCCGGGCACCTCGCCGATTCTCTGGGAAGGGCTCACCCTCGTGCCGCATACCTGGGCGCCACAGTTTCTCACGGACTCGCTCGGGGAGCTGCACGTCCCGATCCAGCTTGGCGCCATCGTCGGGCGAATCGGGCTCCGGCTGGCTGTCGTCGGTCGGGAGGCCGTCTCGACCTACACGGTCTGGTTCGACGTGCACGCGGGCGCGCCGGCGCGCGTGACGCTCCTTCCCCACGATACCGCGGTGTACGTCGATCGCAGCTACCAGCTCCGCGCGCGGGTGGTCGACCGTTATGGCAACGCGCGCACGGAGCAGCCGACCGTGGCCGGCGACTCGACGCCGGCAACCGCGACGAACGCGGGACTCGTCACCGGCCGAGCGTCAGGCAGGGCGCGGTTCCGCGCGGCGTGGGGCACGCTCGCCGATACCGCGTGGGCGAGCGTCGTCCCGCCGGGCAGGCTCGCCGCGGTGAGCTCGTACCCGTCGCACTTCGTGCTCGTGAACCTCGACGGCTCGGAGTACCGCTCGTCGGCGAGCGAGAAATCCGTTGGCTACATCGCGTGGGCTCCCTCCGGCGCGCGGACGGCGGTCCAGGACAACGGCGGCGCGACGCCGTACTGCTACTACGAGGGATTCGCGGCGGTGCTCGATACCCTCGGCGGCGAGCAGCAGCTGCACTCCGTCGGCGACTGCTCGAACTTCATGGAGGCGCAGCGGACCCCGCGCTTCAGCCACGACGAGGCGTGGGTGTACTTCGAGCGCGCGCGCTACGCGAGCGGCGCCGGCTCGTTCGGCTCGACGCTCTATCGCGTGCACCCCGATGGCACCGGGCTCGAGGCAGTCGTCGCCCCAGGCGACACCGTCCCCCTCGCCGGGATGCACCCCGCTCCGTCGCCGAGTGGGCGGTACCTCGTCTACATGGTGTACAACCCGTACCCGACCACCGAGTTTCGCGTGCTCGATTCGGTCACCGGCCGGACGACCGCGATCAGCGGGATCGACGGAGCCCTCTGGATGCAGCGCAGCGACACCCTGGTCGCGCTGCGCTCGGCGCCGACGCCATCGATCGCGCTGCTGCTCCCCGACGGCAGCGAGGTGCGGAGCGTGCCGTACGTATCGCCATGGTGGTCCGGATTCCTCCCCTATGACGTCTCCCCCGACGGGAGATGGATCGTCATCCAGCGCAACGGCTTCGAGCTCGTGAGCCTGGAGAGCGGGCTCCGGCTCCCGCTCCCCTTCACCGTCGGACTCGGTGCGCCGGCCTGGAGGCCGTGAACGTCGAACGTCAGGCCCCTGCCTGACGGTACGATGTCGGGTGACGCGTCAGGCGGCTCGGTGCTTCTTCACGAGGTCAGTGCCCGTGCGCCATCCCGGCCGTGTCGTCGTGTTCGCCGTGGTGACCGCCCCAGATCTCCGCGAGATCGTCGCCCGCGAAGACGTTCGCATGCACCATCCACCCGAACAGCTGCGCGAACCACCGCCCGCCCGCCGCGTCACACTCCGCCTTCGTCGCGATCGATCCCGCCGGCCCGAAGAGCATCGCGCCGTTCTTCGTCTCCGTCCAGCGCTCGGCGTCGCCGCGCTTCGGGACGCAGATGTCGACGTGCTCGTGCCATCTCGCGATCGACAGCGGCACTCGCGCGTTCAGGTCGTCCTCGCTCGCCCGCCGCGGCGCGGTGTACATCGCCCCGGTGAGCACGAAGTTGCCTGACGCGTCCTTCCTGTAGAGCAGCGACGTCGGCTCGGACGGATCGAAGGTGAACGCCGCCTTCATCGCGTTCCACTTCCGCGTGAAGTGATAGACGCGCTGGTTCTTCACACGCGGCGCGAACTGCCTGAAGCCGTCCGCGTCGGCCACCTTGACGTCGCGATACTTCGCCAGCGCGCGGCGGAGGGTGTCGGCCAGCGCCCGCGCCCGCGCGCTGTCCCCCGCCGCCGGCGCGCGCAGCGCGGTCATCCGCATGTGCGGGTTCATCTCCATCGCCGCGTTCATCGACTGCTCGGCGGCGCCCTGCATCGAGGGCATCGCCATCGCCGACGAGCCGGCCGAAGGATGATGCGGGTGCTGCGCCGCCGACGGCGAGGCGCAGGCGATCGAGCCGGCTGTGAGCAGCGCGAGAGCGTGGCGCATGGAGTCCCGGAGGGTGACGGAGTTGGCGAGGAACAAGCGACCCCTCGCCCGCCTTCTTCTCTCTGGTAGACGTCGCCGCCGGGTGCGATGTTACTCCACCCGAATCGTCGAGAAATTGGACACCAGCTCCCTCACCTCGCACCTCTCCGACTCGCCGGCGGTCGCGATCCCCCTGCTCTTCCTCGGGGGAGTGCTGACCAGCCTGACGCCGTGCATCTACCCGATGATCCCGATCACCGCGGCGATCGTCGGCGGGCAGAGCGTCGGCGCAGCGGACGGGACCACTGGCGGCGCCGCGACGCAGCCACGGTCGCGCGTGATCGGCCTGACGCTGACCTATGTGCTCGGCCTGGCACTGGTCTACTCGCTCCTGGGACTATTTGCCGGTCTCTCGGGTACAATATTCGGGTCGGTGAGCTCGAACCCGTGGGCGCTGTTCGCGATGGCGAACGTGCTGATCATGGCGGCGCTGGCGATGCTCGACGTCATCCCCGTGACGCTGCCGTCATCGATAACGGCGCGCGCCGCCGGCGCCGGGACCGCGGGGCGCTATTCCGGGGCGCTGCTCATGGGCGCGGTGAGCGGCCTCGTCGCCGCCCCATGCTCGGCCCCGGTGATGGCCGCGGTCCTCACCTGGGTGACGAAGACGCACAGCGCGGTGCTCGGCTTTTTCTACCTGTTCGCCTTCTCGCTCGGAATGTGCACCCTGCTGGTGGTGGTCGGCCTCTCGTCGGGGACGCTGGCCCGGCTGCCGCGAGCGGGCGCGTGGATGCTCTGGGTGAAGCGCGTGTTCGCCGTCGCGATGATCGCGGTCGGGGAGTGGTACCTGATCGAGGCGGGGAAGTTGTGGCTGTAGGGCAGGTGTCAGGGGTCAGGGGTCAGGGCTTCGCCAGTTGGGCGTTAGGCACCTCCCCAAGACCCTGACACCCGACACCTGACACCCCCCTCTTGCTAAACGGAGTCTCATGATTCGCACGATTCTCAAAAGCGCAACAGCGCTTGCATTCGTGGCGGCCGCCGCGGCTCCTCTCGCCGCGCAGACAACCGGCCTCCCGTTAGGCACCCAGGCTCCCGAGGTGCGGGTGCAGACCATCGACGGCAAGCCCGTCTGGCTCTCGTCGCAGTACGGCAAGGGCCCGGTGCTGATCGAGTTCTGGGCGACCTGGTGCCCGAACTGCAAGGCGCTCGAGCCGCAGATCGCCGCCGCGGCCAGGAAGTACGGCGGGAAGATCGCCCTCGTCGGCGTCGCGGTCGGCGTCAACCAGAGCGCGGCGCTGGTGAAGGCCTACAGCACGAAGCACGCGCTCCCGCTCACCGTCCTCTACGACAAGGACGGCGAGGCCGCCGACAAGTTCGACGTCCCGGCGACCAGCCACATCGTCATCCTGAACAGGGACGGCCGCGTGGTCTACACCGGCGTCGGGTCGGACCAGGACATCGACGCGGCGATTCGGCGGGCGCTCTGAGGGGGGTCAGGGGTCAGGCGTCGGGGTCTCACGGCATGGTGCCTAACGCCGAGCAGCGAAAGCCTGACCCCCGAAGCCCTGACACCTGACACCTGACACCTGACACCCGGCGCCTCTCACCCCACAGCGGCCAACCCCTCCACCAGCCGGCGCACGTGCGCAGTCGTGGTTCTCGGGTTCATCACCGTCACCCGCAGCACGCGCCGGCCGTCGAGGATCGTCGTCGTGATCCAGCCGTCGCCGCTCCGGTTGTAGCGGTCGCGGATCGCGAGGTTCAGCGCGTCGCGCTGGGTCTCGCCTGACGCCTTGCCGCCGGTCCAGCGGAAGCAGAGGATGTTCGACTCCGGCTCGTGGAGCGGGGTGAAGCCGGGGTGTCTCGCGAGCTCCTCGTACAGTGCGCGCGCGGTGTCGCAGAGCCGGTCGTACAGCGCGCCGAAGCCGTCGGCACCGTAGCGCTGCAGCGCGACCCAGAGCTTGACCGCGTCGGTGCGGCGCGAGCAGAGGAAGCTGCGCTTGCCGCTGTCCCAGTCGCGCTCCCCCGCGCCCTTCGCGCCGTGGAAGAGATACGGTGCCTGCTGCGCGAAGGCGCCGTCGAGCAGCCGCTCGTCGCGCACGAGGACGACGCCGGCGGCGAGGGGCATCAGCATCATCTTGTGCGGATCCCAGGCGATCGAGCTGGCGCGCTCGATTCCATTCAACCGTCGGGCATGCCGGGGCGAGAAGAGCGCGGACCCGCCGTGCGCCGCGTCGACGTGGAGCCAGATCCCGCGTCCTTCGCACAGTCGGCCGATCGCGTCGAGGTCGTCGAAGCTTCCCGTCGCCGTCGAGCCGGCGGTCGCGACGACCGCCATCACCGTGCGCCCTTCGCGCGCCAGGCGGTCGAGCGTTTCCTCGAGCGCCGTCACGTCCATCCGGTAGTCGCGCACGGGGACGGAGACCGCGTTGCGCATCCCGAGCCCCATCTCGCCGACGGCGCGGGCGACCGCGTAGTGGGCCTGCTCGCCGTAGACGATCACCGGCGGATTCGCCGGGACCCCATTCGTCCAGACGTCAGGCAGCGCGACCGACCGCGCCGCGAGAAGCGCGGTGAACGTCGCCTCGGTCCCGCCGGTGGTCATCGTCCCGCCGCTGGCGGGGCCGAGCCCCGCCAGCTCGCAGAGCCAGCGCACGACGCGCTGCTCGACGACCGTCCCCGTCGGCGACATCTCCCACACCGCCGCCGAGTTGTTGACCGCGGCGGTGACCATCTCCGTCCAGACCGCCGCCGGCACCGGCGCCGAGACCTGGTGTCCCATGTACATCGGGTGCATCAGGTGATTCGCATCGGCCACGACGTCGCGCTCGAGCCGCGCCACCACCTCGCCGAGCGGCTTCCCCCGCCGCGGCAGCGGCTCGTTGAACCGCAGCGCCAGCGTCGCCGCATCGTTAGGCGTCGACACCGGCACCACCTCCGCCCGCGTCTGCTCCAGGTACCGCGCCGTCAGCTCGAGAAACCGCTCCCCCGCCGCCAGCGAGGCGTCGCTCTCGAACTCGTGCAGGATCTCGTCGTTCATGCACCAAATCTAGACAGTCGAAGCGGCTACATGCTCATCCTCCGTATCCCATCCTTCATCACGGGCACGAGGAAGTTGAGCAGCAGCCCGGTCTTCAAACCGCTGAGGCGCAGGTAGGTCCGGAGCCGGGCTTCGTGCACCGCAGGATGCGTTCGACGCTCTTGATCTCGAGGATCAGCTTCTCCTCGACCAGCATGTCGATGCGATAGGCTGCGTCGATCTGCTTCCCCTCGAACGTTACCGGCACGATCCGCTGGCGCTGGACAGCGATCTGCCGACTTGTCAGCGTCCAGGCGAGGCACTCCTCGTACGCCGACTCGAGCAGCCCTGGACCGAGCATGCGATGCACGTAGATCGCGGCGCCGATCACGGTGCTGGTCAGGGTGTTCTGATCGTCGATCACCCCTGACTCTGTAGTGCATAGCCCAGAGGCTCGTCATCGGGAGGTCGCGAAGCTGAGCGTATCACTCCGGGCGCGGCCCAGTCGGGGATCGTGGAAGGCGTTTGCGGCTGTGGTGATGACCGTTGCCGTACAGCTGGTCTGGGGAGACACAGAGAACGGCGGGAGACACTGAGACCTGCCCGCAGGGCCAGGCTTATTGCACCAGGGTCAAACTGCTTGGGGCAAGCGGGGCGAGATCATCTCACCCACTTGCCCCGGAGTCGTTACGGGCCAGCGAACCGAACATTCGGACGCGAAGCGTGACCCTCTGTGTCTCCCGCAGTGCTCCGTGTCTCCCCAGACCAGCTGTACGCCCCCCACCCCTGTCGACAGCCGCGAACGCCTTAGAAAGCATTCACCAACGACACACTCGCCACGAGCACCGGCGCCGATGGCTCACGCGTGCGCCACGCTTCCAGCCGGTCGATCACGATCTCATCGTCGACACGAATAGCCAGCAGCTCCTTCGCCCGGGCGGGACTCAGCTCGGGATAGAAGCTCAGCGTGACGTGCGGCGTGAAGGTGAACTTGGCCTGCTCGAACTTGAGTCCACTTCGACCGAGGCGATCGTGCAGCTCGCGGATCGGACCGTGCGGGTCCAACGGCAGCGAGACGATGTTGCTCTGCATGAACCGGTGCGGCGGCAACAGCTTCAGTCGCAGCGGCTCGCTCCCGGCGGCGACGCGCTCGAGCGCGGTGCGGATCTCGGCCGCGGGGGTGCCGGCGTGCACGGCGCCCAGCCCCGACGAGCCGGCGAGGGTGACGTGCGGGGGAAAGGTCTTCGCCAGCTTCGGGTCATGACGCTTCTGCAGCTCGTGCAGGCGCGCGCCGGCCGCGCCACCGATCGCGGCGAGGATGAAGATCCTCCCCGCGGTCGGGGCCATGCGTCAGGCCTTGTCGCGGCGGACGGTCACCGACTTGCCGCGGATCGTCGTCCGCGACAGGGCGCTGATCACGTGGTCGGCCGCGTCGTCAGGCACCTCGACGATCGAGAAGCGGTCGCCGATCTCGATCGCGCCGATCGAGCGCGACTCGAGCCCAGCCTCGCCGATGATCGCGCCCACCAGGTCGGCGGGACGGACCTTGAGCTTGCGGCCGGCGCCGACGAAGACGCGCGCCATGTCGGCGTGGCCGCGCTTCTTCGAGATGCGGTCGCCGTCCCCCTTCTTCCCGAACGCGCGCTCCTCGTCCTCGCGCGTCGGGCGCGCCGCCCGCGTCGGACGCTCGCCGCGTTCCCGTGCACCCTCCCGCGTCCGCTCGGCGCGCGACGGCTTCCCCGCGCTCCGGTCGTTCCGGTCGCGCGACGGACGGTCGGTGCGCGTCACGACGGTCGGGATCTCCTCCTCGTCGCCCTCGGAACCGACCGCCTTGTGCGCCAGCTTCATCGCCGCGGCGGCGATGTCCATCACGTCGAACTCCGAGGCGAGCGACTCGACCGCGACGCGGAAGTGGTCGAAGTCTCCCTCCGTCAGCACCTCGTAGAGCGACCCGCGCGTCAGCTCGAGCCGGCGCGCGCGCAGGTCGGCGACGCTCGGCACGGTGCCGACTTCGATCGGCTGCTTCATCACGTGCTCGATGTTGCGGATCATCCGGTGCTCGCGCGGCTCGAGCAGGGTGATCGCCACCCCCTCGCGCCCGGCGCGCCCCGTCCGGCCCACCCGATGGACGTAGACCTCGGCCGAGGTCGGGACGTCGTAGTTGACGACGTGCGTCAGGTGCGAGATGTCGAGCCCGCGCGCGGCGACGTCGGTCGCGATCAGGAGCTCGGCGGCGCCGCTGCGAAACTTCTTCATCACCCGGTCGCGCTGGTCCTGCGACATCCCGCCGTGGAGCGACTCGGCGCGGTAGCCGCGGCCGTTGAGGCTCTCGGTCAGCTCGTCGACCTCGTGGCGGGTGCGGCAGAACACCAGCGCCGCCTCCGGCCCCTCGACGTCGAGCACCCTCCCCAACGCGGCCAATTTATGTGCACGTGGTACTATATAGGCCGAATGCCTGACCTTCGGCATCGCGCCGGCGGCCAGCTTCTCCTTGGCGATCTGGATGCGGAGCGGGTCGCGGAGGTGCGTCTCGGCGAGCCTGGCGATCCGCGGCGGGAGCGTCGCCGAGAAGAGCGCGGTCTGCCGGTCGGCCGGGGTCGCGCCGAGCACCGCCTCGAGGTCCTCGGCGAACCCCATGTCGAGCATCTCGTCGGCTTCGTCGAGGACGACGATCTGCACCGCGTCGAGCTTGAGCGTGCGGCGGCGGATGTGATCCGTCGCCCGCCCCGGTGTCGCGACGACGACGTCGACGCCGCGCTTGAGGGCGCGGAGCTGCTGCTCCATCGACTGTCCGCCATAGATCGGGAGGACCGACACGCCGCGCGAGCGGCCGTACTTGTGCGCGGCCTCGGCGACCTGCATCGCCAGCTCGCGGGTCGGGACGAGGACGAGGGCGCTGATCGAGCCGCGCGGGCGGTCCTTCGCCGACAGCCGCTCGATCATCGGCAGCGCGAACGCGGCGGTCTTGCCGGTACCGGTCGCGGCCTGGCCGAGGACGTCGCGTCCCTCGAGGATGGCCGGGATCGCCTGCTGCTGGATCGGGGTCGGCTCTTCGTAGCCGAGCGCCGACAGCGTGGCGACGAGCTCGGGGCTCAGCCCTAACGCGGCGAAGCCCGCGCCGTCAGGCGTCGCGGTCGCTTCGGTCTCGACGTCCTGCGGAATCGTTGTCATGGTACTGCGCCTGCCTGTTTATCAAATCGTGGTATCGCGGAGAACGCGAACGAGAGACCGCCACCGGGTTTCGAGGCGATCGTCGCACCGAGCAGCCAGCGGTCGATGCGGTTCTTCGGATGCGAATGGTGGTACTGGACGACCTTTCTCCCGGCGAAGGTGCCGATCGCGGCACCCATCATCACGTCGCTCGCCCAGTGCTTGTTGTTGTACATCCGCGACAGGCCGATCATCGTCGCGCCACCGTACATCACAGGTGCAATATACCACGTCGAATGCGGCCACCACCGATGAGTTTCCGCGGTGACGGCCGCCGCGGCGGCGAATCCGACCAGGGTGTGTCCGCTCGGGAACGATGAATAGTCGCTTCCGCCCGTAAATCCGCGGAACAGCTTGAAGTCGTGCGGGGTGTCGAGCCCCATGTACGGGCGCGCGCGGCCGGCCATCCCCTTGATCGCGCCCGTCGTCACCAGCCCGACGAGAATCGCCTCGCTCCCGTGGAGGCCGAGATCAGCCATCCGCTCGTTGTGGGCGAGCCGCCCGCCGAGATAGAGCGCGCCGCCGATCGCGAAGGCGCCCGGCTGCGCGATCAGCCGGAAGTTGGTCGCCTGGTGGCGGAAGAACCGGTTCGACTGGTTCTGCTTGTCCTGGAGCTCCTCGGCGATCTTCCTGTCGAGCGGAAGGAGCGCGACGGTCGCGAGGGTGAACGCGCCGGCATAGATCGCGTCGCGGCTGGTGAAGAGCGGCTCCTGCGACGGCTTGACGCCGGTGGTGTCGGTCTGCGCCTGCTGGGCGGGGGCGAGCGCGGGCGCGAGTGCGAGGAGGAGCGCCGCGATGCGGGCGCCGGCGGCGCGATGTGAGGCGTGCACGTTCGGATTCAGTCCGGGTGAGGTCGTGACCGGACGGGCGGACGTGCACCAGCCGTGCCGCGAGTCGGGGAGAGAACGGCGGTATTGTTTTACAGGAGGCCCGGCGGGCTCGGAGCGGTACTGCAACGGCGAGGGCTCCGTGCCGCCGGGGCCGGAACTGCTTTGGGGGCAAGCGGGGTGAGATGCTCTCGCCCGCGCTTGCCCCCAAGTCGTTCCGGCTCGTCGTTCCGGCTCGTCGTTCCGGCTCGTCGTTCCGGCTCGTCGTTC
>DASZNJ010000268.1:0-2153 GCA_035551575.1 Gemmatimonadaceae bacterium | reverse complement strand
GTCTCCCAACAGATTCCGACAATAGTTGAGGCAAACAGGTGAGCTAATCTCGCCCTGCCTCCCCCCAAGTCGTTCAGGACCGGTGCGAACGGCTCAGTCCCGGCGAGCGATGTCTCGGTGCTTCGGTGTCTCGGTGTCCTCCGGTACAGACTGTCACGACGATCGAACGCTGAGGAGTACGGCCGACATACGGGGACGCCAACGGCTAATGGCCAAGGCGGCCGTCAAAGGCATACCGCTTGCCCCTTTGCACTGCACACTCATCTTGACGGAGCCAGCAATGCCGAAGCGCGATAAGCAGCACGAGGAGGAGCAGCCGAAGGAGAGCACCACCAAGTATGAGGGTGGCCAGGGTTCCAGGACGCGGGAGCAGCAGCAGGCGAACAACGCGCGGAAGCTCCGCGACTTCGACGAGCCGGCGGCGGAGGAGGAGCCGGTGATCCACCACGACCGCAAGGTCCGCCACGCCGGGGGCGCGCGGCTCGAGGAGAATCGCGAGCAGCACGACGAGGCGGAGCGCGACAGCGAGGCGAACCGCGACGACCGGCGGGGACGCGCCGACGAGCACTCGGATGATCGCGGGCGCGGACCGGGGAGCAGTGGCCGCGGATCGACCGGGCGGCCTAACGGCGGGTGACGCCGTCGCGCGTCGACGGACCGGGCAAGGCCGGGGGCGAGACCGACTCGGCCGAGCCCTTCGTCCCGGCGCGGCCGACGCTGCCGAAGCTGCGCAGCGCGTCGAAGAAGTGCCGCGGCTGCCGGCTCTGGAAGTTCGGGACGCAGACGGTGTTCGGGGAGGGACCGCGCGACGCGAGCATCGTCATCGTCGGCGAGCAGCCGGGTGACCAGGAAGATCGGAGCGGTCATCCGTTCGTCGGACCGTCAGGCAAGCTGCTCGATGCCGCGCTCGAGGCGGCGGGGGTCGATCGCGCGAAGGCGTACGTCACCAACGCGGTGAAGCACTTCAAGTGGGAAGAGCGGCCGGGGACGAAGCGGCGCATCCACAAGAAGCCGAGCGACTCCGAGGTCGCGGCCTGTCACCCCTGGCTCGAAGCGGAGCTCGAGCTGCTCGCGCCGCGCGTCGTCGTCTGCCTCGGCGCGACCGCGGCGCAATCGCTGCTCGGCAAGCAGTTCCGCGTCAGCACCCAGCGCGGCAAGGTCATGAAGCCGTGGGGCGCGACGCCGGTGGTGATCGCGACGGTGCATCCGTCGGCGGTGCTGCGCGCGCCGGCTCCGGAACGGGCCGCGGCCGAGCGCGATTTCTTCCGCGACGTGAAGAAGGTGGCGCGCTACGTGTAGCGCTATATTCACGAATGCCCGCCAAGAAGAAGGCCGCGAAGAAGACGACGGCGAAGAGAACGTCGCACCGCAAGGCACTCGACCACCTGCGGCGCGCCGACCCGAAGCTCGGCGCGGTGATCGACACCGTCGGCAGCTGCCGCTACCAGGCGCGGGAGGAGGGGACGCACTTCGGCGCGCTCGTGCGCTCGATCGTCTACCAGCAGCTGTCCGGGAAGGCGGCCGGGACGATCCACTCACGGCTCCGCGCGCTCTACGGCGATCGCGACCCGACGCCGGCCGATATCCTCTCGACGCCGGAGCCGGTGCTGCGCGGCGTCGGACTGTCGCGCCAGAAGCTCAGCTACCTGCTCGACCTCGCCTCGCGCGTCGAGCGCGGCGATCTCCCGCTCGAGAACGTCCACGAGCTCGACGACGAGACGCTGACGACCGCGCTCGTGCAGGTGAAGGGGATCGGCCGCTGGACGGCGCAGATGTTCCTCATGTTTCGACTCGGCCGCACCGACGTCCTTCCCGACCTCGACCTCGGCATCCAGAAGGGACTGAAGCGCGCCTACGGGCTGCGGACGATGCCGAAGCCGAAGGACGTGCTGCGCCACGGCGAGAAGTGGGCGCCGTACCGGACGATCGCGTCGTGGTACCTGTGGCGGCTGCTGGACGTGCCGGTGGCGACGACGACGGTCCGGAAGAGGGCGCCACGAGTGAAGCGTTAGGCAGGGAGCCACGGCAGGGTGTCAGGTGTCAGGTGTCAGGTGTCAGGCACTGCGGGGCTACCCGGCACTGCAGGCGGTTGCTGACCCCTGACACCTGACACCCCTCTGGTGCCTCACGGGCAAAGGCGTAATTTCGGGAAG
>DASZNJ010000267.1:0-6529 GCA_035551575.1 Gemmatimonadaceae bacterium | reverse complement strand
GGCCCGGCGACGACTCGCTGGCCGAGCTCTCCTCGCGAGCCGGGGAGCGGCTCCTGGCGCAGCTCCTGGCAGTTGGATGCAACGAACGCTCGGCGGCGCCGGATCTCCTCGCCGCCGACGCGCTCGTGACCTACGCGTTCGAAGCCGCGGCGGAGGACGAGTCGCTGGGTGCGACCTCGATCGAGGCGAGCGCGGCGCGGGCGATGACGCGGATCGCCGCGTTGGGGGCGAGCGCGTGACATTGCAGTCGCTCGGCGGCGACGGCGGGCTGGCGGTGCTCGTCGACCCCGCGCGCACGAGCGCGCGCGAGGCCGAGGAGACCGCGCGGCGCGCGACCGGTGAGGGGGCACGCGCCCTCCTCCTCGGCAACAGCTTCGGGGACGATGGCCGCGCGCTCGACGTCGCTCGTGCGCTCCGTCGCGGCGCGAACGGCGCTCCGGTGCTCCAGTTCCCGGCAACGGCGTCGCAGCTGGTCGCGGCGGTCGACGCGGTCCTGCTCCTCTCGCTCGTCTCGGGGCGGAATGCGCAGTACCTGATCGAGGAGCACGTCCGCGCAGTGCCGTTCTTCGAGCGGCATCCGGAGGTGGCGGTGTTGAGCACCGCGTACTGCCTGATCGACGGCGGGCACGTGACCTCGGTGGAAGCGGTGAGCCAGACTCGCCCGCTGCCATCGGACAAGCCGGAGCTGGTTGCGGCGCACGTGCGCGCGGCGATGCTGATCGGGATGCAGGCGGTGTATCTCGATGCCGGCAGCGGGGCGTCGCGGCCTGTCTCCCCGGCGCTCGTCGCGGCGGCGCGCGGCGCGACGCAGGGAACGCTGTTCGTCGGTGGAGGGGTCGGCAGCGCGGCGGCGGTGCGCGCCGCTCGTGAGGCAGGGGCGGACTACGTCGTCGTCGGGACGGTCATCGAGCGTGAGGGGTCGCGCGCCGTGCGAGCGCTCGCGGAGGCCGCGGCCGCGGCGCCCGCGCGCGTCGGCGCGTGATCGACCTTCACACGCACCTCCTGCCGGGGGTCGATGACGGGTCCCCGTCAATCGAGGCCTCGCGGCCGGTGCTCGAGCGGTTCGCGGCCGAGGGGGTGGCGACGGTCGTCTGCACCCCGCACCTCAGCGCATCCGGCGCGGGGGAGGCAGCATCCACGCGCGAGCGACACGCGTTGCTCCTCGCGGAGCTGGCGGCGGCTGTCCCGGCGGGTCCGCGGCTCGTGCTCGGGTGGGAGATCATGCTCGACGAGCCCGGTGTCGACCTGACGCGCCCCGAGCTCGCGTTGGGCACGTCGACGGCGGTGCTCGTCGAGTTCCCGCGGACATCGCCGCCGGGCAACGGCGCGGCCGAGCTTTTCCGGATCCGGATGAGCGGCGCGGTGCCGGTGCTGGCGCACCCCGAGCGGTATTGGGGCTGCACGGTGGACGCGGTTCGCGAGTGGCGCCGCTGCGGCGCGGTGATCCAGATGGACGCGATCATGCTCTTCGGCAGGTCGCCGATGTCGGTGGTCGCGCGCGACCTCGTCACCCACGGCCTCGTCGACTGCATGGCCAGCGACAATCACGGCGACAAGCGCTCGCTCCGTGCGGCTCACGACTGGGTCGCGGAGCTCGCGGGGGAGGAGCAGGCCGCGCTCCTCACGCGCGAGAACCCGCGCCGGATCCTCGCCGACGAGCCGCCGCTCCCCCTCGCCCCTCTTGCCCGCCGCCGGGGAATGGGCGACCGCCTGCGCGAGCTCGGCCGCACCCTCTCCGGGGGCCGCCGCACCGACCGGTGACGCATTTCCGCTGCCTAACGCCGAAATCGAGACAAGAATGCCAGACGACAAGAGCATCACCCCGCGCCTGATCGAGGGCCTCCGCGAGCTCGCCGAGACGGCGACGCGCACCGCGGAACGCCTCGGCCCGCAGATCGAGCAGGCGTACCGCATGGTGCGCGAGACCGTCGAGCGCGGCGGCACACTGTTCTTCTGCGGCAACGGCGGGAGCGCGGCCGACGCCCAGCACATGGCGACGGAGTACGTCGTCCGCTACATGCGGAACCGCCGCGCCTACCCGGCGGTCGCGCTGACGACCGATACCTCTCTGCTGACCGCGACCGGGAACGACTTCGGCTTCGACTACGTCTTCTCCCGCCAGGTCGAGGCGCTGGTCAAGCCGGGAGACCTGCTCATCATCCACTCGACCAGCGGGAACTCGCCTAACGTCCTGCTGGCCGCGCGCGCGGCCAGGGCGAAGGGGGTGAAGACCCTCGGCTTCGCCGCGAAGGATGGCGGCGCGCTGGCGAAGGAGGCCGACCACATGGTGATCGTGCCGACCGATCGCACCGACCGGGCGCAGGAGATCCACCTCTGCGTCGAGCACCTCATCTGCGAAATTGTAGAGCGCGAGGTCATCGACCTCGCGGGGAGCGTGAGGTGATCGACGGGGGGCGGCCGCGCTCTGGTGCCGGCGCCGTGGCGGGTTAGGTTCTCCGCATGATCTCACTTCGCGGCAAGCGTGCCCTCGTGACCGGCGGATCGCGCGGGATCGGCGCGGCGACGGCGCTCCTCCTCGCCGAGTGCGGCGCCGACGTCGGGATCGGCTACAAGTCCCGATCCGATGAGGCCGCGCAGGTCGCGAGGCAGGTCGCCGAGCGCGGGGTACGGTCGTTCGCCCAGGCGGCCGACATCGCGACGCGGCAGGGCGCGGACATGCTGCTCGAGCGCGCGGCGCGCGAGTTCGGGGGAATCGATCTGTTCGTCGGCAGCGCGGGAATCTGGCCGGCTGCCGACGTCGCCGTTGCCGACATGGACGACGAACGCTGGGTGCGGACGATGCGCGAGAACGTCGACGCGATGTTCTTCACCGCGCGCGCCGCGGCCCGCACGATGAGCGACGGCGGCCGCATCGTGCTCGTGTCGAGCACCGCCGGCCAGCGCGGCGAGTCGTTCCATGCCGACTACGCGGCGAGCAAGGGCGCGATGATCTCGTTCACCAAGTCGCTCGCCGTCGAGCTGGCGCCGCGCGGGATCACGGTCAACTCGGTCGCACCCGGTTGGGTGGACACGGAGATGGCGGCGGGGGCGATGGCGAACGGCGGACGCGAGCGCATCGCGGCGACGATCCCGGTCGGACGGGTCGCGACGGCGCGCGACATCGCCGGGCCGATCGCCTTCCTCTGCTCCGACCTCGCCCGGCACGTCACCGGGGAGATCCTCAACGTCAACGGCGGGTCGGTGCTGTGCGGCTGACGGCCAGGGGCGACTACCTTCGCGGCTACGCGACCTGCGAGATGCCGCCAGGCAGGGTGCGCGCTTCGCCATGCGTGGCGACCGGCGGCCGCTCCGACCAGAGCGCGAAGCAGCGCCAGCCAAACTCGCGCGCGGCCCGAATCTGATCGGGCTCACCCCAGTGGTCAGTCCACCCCTCTTCGGCGGCGCGCCAGCGGCAGTCCCAGACGAAATCGAAGACGCGAACCGCGTCGCCGACGTGAATCGCGAGGTGACCGCTGAAGTCCGAGCATCCGGAACGGGCATCGATCTCGATGCGTTCGATCCGCACGTCGGGAAGCTCGGTCAGCAGCTGCGTGAGCACGCGCTCGACCTTCACCGCGGGCATCCCCCGGCGGCAGACGAGCGCGTCGCAGGACTGCGCGTTGCCCCACGGCTGGGCAACGAGGGTGCGCAGGGCCAGCTTGAGCTGGCCGGTTGCCGCGGAGCGGTCGAGGAGGGGGATCAGCGACATATGTTTCGAAACCTAGCGACGGGCCGAGCGATACCGAAGCGCTCGCCAGAAAGGAGTTCTCGTTGACGACCCGGCTCGACCCCCCGCAACCCGTTCTCGACATCGCCGCGAAGCTCGAGCGCGCCGGGTACGAGACCTGGTGCGTCGGCGGGGCCGTGCGCGACGCCCTGCTCGGGCACCCGCACCTCGACTGGGACCTCGCGACCGCGGCCAGCCCCGCCGAGGTCCAGTCGCTGTTCCGCCGAACGGTTCCGGTCGGGATCGAGTTCGGGACGGTCGGGGTGCTCGACAAGGCGGGAACGCTCCACGAGGTGACTACGTTCCGCCGCGACGTGAAGACCGATGGACGCCATGCGGTCGTCGAGTTCGGGGCCTCGCTCGACGACGACCTCGCGCGGCGCGACTTCACGATCAACGCGATCGCCTGGTCGCCGAGCCGGAAGGAGCTGCGCGATCCGTTCGCCGGGCAGGCCGACCTGGCCGCCGGACTTCTCCGCGCCGTGGGAAACCCGGATGCGCGGATGGAAGAGGATCGGCTTCGCGCGCTCCGCGCGATTCGCTTCGCGTCGCGGTTCGGCTTCGAGATCGAACCCGGCACCTGGCGGGCGATAGTCGGCAGCGCGCCGCATCTCGGGCGGCTTTCCGCCGAGCGCGTCAAGCAGGAGATCGACAAGACGATGGAGCAGGTGCGCACGCCGTCGCGCGCCTTCGCCCTCTGGCGCGACTCAGGCGCGTTCGCGACGCTGATCCCCGCGCTCGCGAACGTCTCCGACGCGGACCTCGCCGCGCTCGATGCCGCTCCCAGGCCGCTCGGCGGGCCGCGGGCCGCCGACCGGAGGCTTACTCGCCTGGCGCTGCTCTTTCTCCCGCTGCGGCCGGCCGAGGCGGCGCGCACGATGACGGCCCTGCGCTTCTCGAAGCTCGACACCGGCTGGGTGGCGGCGCTCGTCGAGCGGTGGGCGCTGCTCGGGACGGCGATGGCGGCGGAGATGCTCGCCGGAGAGCCGACCGACGTGGCCGTGCGGCGCTGGGTCGCCGCCGCCGGCCGGACGCGGATGCGCGCCCTGCTGCGGGTCGCGGCGGCGCGATGGAGCGCGGCACGCGAGGCCGGAGACATCGCGCCGGAGGCCGCCGCGCTGAAGCGCCTGTCGCGCCGGGCGATCGCGATCGCCTTCCGCGATCCGGTGGAGATCTCGGACCTGGCGGTCGACGGCGACGACCTGCGACGCGCGGGCTTCGTCCCGGGGCCGCTCCTGGGTAAGATGCTGAGCGGGCTGCTCGACTGGGTGCTCGAGGATCCGGCGCGCAATGTGCCTGATCGGCTGATCGCGCGCGCGAAGGAATTGCGCGACGCCCCAGCGAACGACCAACGAGGTTCTGCCTGATGTTCTTCCGCGGAAAACAGCCCGACGGCTCCATCTGGAAGCGGTTTCGCGCCAGCCTGGATGGCTTCACGTTCGTCGAGGAGGACGACTACTACGCCGCGCACGTGGTCGCCAACGCCGAGCGTGTGGTGGACCTGTTCTACACGCTGAGCGAGCAGCTCTCGCCGGCGGTGGACCTCGTGATCGACGACAAGCGTTCGGGGCGCGTCTGGAAGGGGGAAGCGCTCGCCCTGCCTGACGTTCGCGACACCCTTGCGCGCCTCAAGGTCCTGCTCGCGCAGCATGGGGGGGTCGAGGTCACCGTGAACACGACCGAGGACCAGCTGACGCTGAACCCGTACCTCGAGATGTTCATCTACGCGCGCACCGACCGCTGGCTCTACATGCTCGAGGGGAAGGGGCTGCAGGAGCAGCGGATGGTGCGCACGAAGAGCTGGAAGGCGAAGCGCGACGACTTCCCGCCGGCGCCGGAGCTGGACAAGGCGATCGCGGCGGCGGCGGAGCGACTCGGGCTCGTCGCGTCGTGAAGCAGGAGTACCTGTACGGCACCCTTGCCGCCGGGGGAAACGTGCTCGGCGCCCTCGCGGTCGTGTCGCGCGCGCGGTGGAGCGTGCGCGCGCTCGACGCGATGATCGCGCTGGCGGCCGGGTTCATGATGGCCGTCGTCGTCGTCGAGATCTTTCCCGAGGCGATCGCCCGGGGCGGGACGAACGCGGCCGCGGTCGCGCTCCTCGGCTACATGCTGGTGCACCTCACGCAGCACACCCTCGTCAAGCATTTCCACTTCGGCGAGGAGACGCATCACGTGACCGAGGCGGTCAGCCTGAGCGCGCTGGTCGGGCTGATGATGCACACCGTCGTCGACGGGGTGGCCATCGCCAGCGGGTTCGGCGTCAGCTCGGCGTTAGGCATGCTGATCTTCGTCGCCGTGCTGCTGCACAAGTTCCCCGAGGGGCTCGCCATCTCGAGCCTCTTCCTCGCCGCCGGCGCATCGCGGCGCCGGGCGCTGCTCGCCGCCGCCGCGTTGGGCGGGGCGACGATCATCGGGGTCGCCCTCACTGACGGGATCCCGGCGCTGACCACGCACGGGCTCGCGCTGTCGGCGGGGGTGACGCTCTACGTCGCGGCGTCGAACCTCGTCCCCGAGTTCCAGGCGAAGCACGACTGGCGGTTGCCGATCTCGTTCTTCGTCGGGAGCGGGCTGTTCTTCCTGGCGAGGGCGATCGCGCCGTGAGCCCGGCGCATGCTGCCGCGACACGTCTAGCGGGGCCTCTCAGCCTCGACGAGCAAGGTATGCGGAAAGGCCATGTCGTCCTCGTATTCCATCTTGAGGCAGACATCGAAGATGTCGGGGCGGCGGGTCTCCCTTGTGGGCAGGCAGCGGCGAAGGTCGACAAAGCCGACGCTCGTCATGATCTCCTCGAGGTGTGAGAAG
>DASZNJ010000266.1:0-7785 GCA_035551575.1 Gemmatimonadaceae bacterium | reverse complement strand
AGCCGCGGCGTCGCGACCGGTGCTCATGGCGCGGCCCGCAGCGCCGCAATCTCGGCCTTCGCGCGATCGACGAGGATGCGCCGCTCCTCGAAGGGCAGGAAGCCGCTCTCGAATCCATTGAGCGCCATCCGCGACAGCTCGTCGAAATCGAAGCCGATCCGTGATGCGTGCTCGTACTCATCGACGAGCGTCGTTCCGCTCATCAGCCGGTTGTCCGTGTTGAGCACGACGTTGAGTCCGCGTTCGAAGTACTGGCGAAGCGGGTGCGTCTCGTACGACGCGGTCGCCCGCGTCTGGACGTTGCTCGTCAGGCAGATCTCGAGGGCGATGCGGCGATCGTTGACGTATTCGGTCAGCGCCTCATCCTCGATCAGCCGGGTCGCATGGCCGATCCGGTTCGCCCCGCAGACGTGCACCGCCTCGCGAACCGATGCGGCGCCGTCCCCTTCGCCGGCGTGACAGGTACAGGCCATGTCGTGGCACCGGGCGTACTCGAACGCCTTCGCGTGGCGCGACGCGGGGTTCCCCGCCTCGCCGCCGGCGAGGTCGAAGCCGACAACGCCCTGGCGCCGGTAGGCGACGGCGAGCCGGGCCAGCTCGAGCGATACCTCCGGCGACATGTTGCGGATGCCGCAGACGATCAGCCGCCCGACGACCCCGTGCTCGCGCTCGGCGCGGGCGAGGCCGCGCAGCGGCGCCTCGACCGCCGCGCCTAACGCAAGCCCTCCGCGGATGTTCAGGACCGGCGCGTAGCGGACTTCGATGTAGCGGACGCCTTCCGCGCTCGCATCGACGGCGAGCTCGTACGCGATCCGCTCGAGCGCGGCCTCGGTCTGCATCACCGAGAGCGTGACGTCGAACCGGGCGAGGTAGTCCTCGAGCGACCGCGCGTCGCGCACGATCATGTACTCGCGGAGCGATTCCTCGGTCGGCGCCGGCATGGCGACCCCCTGCTCGCGGCCGAGGTCGAGCAGCGTCGCCGGCCGGACCGACCCGTCGAGATGGCAGTGCAGCTCCGCCTTCGGGAGCCGGCGAAGCAGCTCGCGGTCGAGCGTCGGCACCTCAGCGCGCTCCCGTTGCGACGTCGATGAGGCGAGGCCCGCCCGGGGCCGCGACCGGCTGCTTCTGCGCGCGCAGGTAGGCGGCCAGCGCGTCGACGTCGACGGTCTTCAGGTCCTCGATCTGGAGGGCGCTGCTGCCCAGCGCGAGCCCGTCGCCACCGGTCGCCATGAAGTCGTTCATCGCGATCGTGTAGCGCGCGTCGCCGGCGACCTCCGTCCCATTGCCCAGGGTCAGCGAGACGACGCGGCTGCCGGCGGGACGCGACGAATCGTAGCGCACCGTCACCCCGCTGACGTGCACGTTGATCGGCTTGCCGACCAGCCGCTCGACGTAGGCGCGCAGCGCGGCACCGGTGAGGGTGAACCGGATGAGCGTGTTGCCGAACGGCTCGACCTCGTACAGGTCGCCGAAGGTGACGGCGCCGGCGCGAAGGTTGGCGCGGATCCCGCCGTTGTTGGTCACCGCGACGTCGGCCTTCGCGCTCCACCGCTGCGAGTCGGCGAGGAGGTTCCCCAGCGCATTCTGCCTGCCGGCGCCGTTCATCGCGGTGGCGATCGTGGCCACCGGCGCCGACATCCGCTTCTGTACCCTGTCCACGGCCCGCTTGACCATCGCCGCGACCACCGGGTCGGGGGGGACGGAGTCGCTCAATACGTCGATGACGTGCGCCGTCGCCGTGTCGGCCGCGCCTCGGCGCGACGGATAGATGTCGGCGACCGCGATCGCCTCGCCGCGCGAGCGGGCCTGGACGATCGGCATCCCGTTGACGACCGCGTCGACGAGGCTGTGCGTATGACCGCTGACGATCTCGTCCACCGGCTCGGTCAGCGCCTTCGCGAAGTCGATGATCTCGCCCCTGCACCCCGTCGCGCCGCCGGCGTCGCAGTACGCCCCGTCATGCGCGACGACGATGACCACGTCCGCGCCGCGCGCCCGGAGCGCGCGGGTGATCGAGTCGACCACCGGGGCGGGGGCCACGAAGCGGAGCCCGGCGACGTTCTGCGCCCTGGTCGTCTTCGCCGTGAGTACGCTCGCGACGCCGATGATCCCGATCCGGAGCGATCCGCGCCTGACGATCGTGTCGTTGCGAATCCAGCGGATGTCGCGCGACGCCGTATCGCGGACGTTGGCGCCGAAGATCCCGTAGCCGGCCTCGCGCATGCGGGCCCGCAGGGTGTCCGTGGTCCAGTCGAACTCGTGGTTGCCTAACGCGGAGGCGGCCACCCCCCACCGCTCGAAGATCGGGACGGCGGGCCGGCCGTAGGCGAGGTTCGAAGCCGGGGTTCCCTGCCACTCGTCGCCGGCGTCGACGACCAGCGCTGCGCACCGCGGCGCGACGCACCCCGCCTTCGCCCGGGCGATCGCCGTCGCGACGTGGGCCGCCCCGCCCCGACGCACCCCCTTCGTGTCGGCGCGCGGCTCGAGCGCGCCGTGGAAGTCGTTGGTCGAGATCACGCGAACGAACCGCTCGTGCGACGACGCGCGTCCCCGTTCCCCTTCGTACGCCGACCCGTGCATCGCGGCGTAGGCGCGGGCGACCGCCGGGGCCGGGACGATCTCCCAGTTCTGGCGGTGGTAGTCGCGCGGCCGGATCGTTTTCCTCGCGCGCACCTCGCGCTCGAGCAGGACCCGGATCTCGCTGTCGCTCTGGAACACCACCGGCGCGCCGGCGAGCATCGCGTACCCGCCACCCCCGGCCTGCCGGTAGTTGTTGAGCGCCATCGTGAAGCTGTCCGCCGGCGCGACGTCGCGGCCGCGGAACTTCAGCCGCGTCACCCGCTCGCCGGCGGGGCGCGACAGGTCGAGCGTGTAGTCAGCACCGGCGACGATGTCGAAGTTGTAGCCGGGGATCTGCGGGTCGATCACCGGCTGGGTGCTGTCGCCTGACGTTCCGTAGTAGCGGGCCGCCTGCTCGAGGTAGGCACGCAGCTGCGCCCCCGAGATCTTCACCGCGCGCAGGGTGTTGTCGTACGGGTAGAGCCGGGCGAGGTCGGCGATGCTGATCGTCCCGCTATCCAGTCCGGAGAAGTTGAACGCCGAGCCGGCAGCGAGGTCGGCGTGCGCGACCTTTCGCATCACCTCGAGGACGAAGTCGGTCACCGGCGTGTCGCGCACGCGCACCGAGTCGCCGTTCCATCTCACCGGGGTGCTCCCGATCGGTGCCGTCACGTAGGCGACGGTCCGGCGATGGAGATCGTCGGTGGCCGCGAGCACCTCCGCCTGCTCGGCGCGCCCGGCGACGGGAACCACGCCGCTCGTCACGCTTCCCGTCGCCACCCCGGTCGCGGCGCCGCACCGGGCGACGGGGATCGAGGCCCACCCGACGCTCTGCGCCCAGTTCTTCGCCTGGAGCATCCGGGTCCCGCCGATCGTCGAACCGGGATTCTGCTTGTGCGAATGGCCGTAGACGACGAGCGCGATCCCCGGGACCTCCCGCGCGACCCGGGCGGCGACGTTCTCGCCGGGAAGGCCGGTCGAGACAGTGTCGTAGCTCGACGGCTCATCGAGGCCGGAGTGCACCGTGACGACGATGATCTCCGCACCCGCCCGGCGAGCCGAATCGGCGGCTGCCCGCACCGCCGGGACGATGTCCCCGAGGGTGACGCGCCCGCGGACGTTGTCGCGATCCCAGACCATCACCCCCGGCGTCGTCGCTCCGACGATGCCGACGCGGATCCCCGCCCGCTCGACGATGGCGAACGGCGGGTAGGCATGGCTGCCATCCGGCCGGTACGTGTTCGCCGAGAGGAATGGGAATGACGCCTGGCGGACCGCCCGGTCGAGGTACGGAACTCCGTAGTTGTACTCGTGGTTGCCGATCGCCGACGCATCGTAGCGCATCGCGTTCATCGCGGCCACGACGCCGATCATCGTGTCGGGCGAGACGCGCGCCCCCACGTAGGCCAGCATGTTTCCCTGCAGGAGGTCGCCCGCGTCGAGGAGCAGCACGCGGCCGGGGTTGGCGTCGCGGATCGAATCGACGACCGTCGCCGCACGCGTCAGGCCGCGGACCGCGTCGGGGCGATTCAGCTCGTAGTCCCATCCACGAAGGCGGCCATGGACGTCGGTTGTCGCGAGCACGACGAGGCGCGTCGTATCCGTACACGGTGCTGGCGCGCTCGCCGCAGCGGGGACGGCAACCGGTGCCGGGGACGCCGCCGGTCCCGAGGCGCATCCCGATGCGGCGACCGCGAGCGAGGCGAGGAGACCCGGCGAAAGAGCTCTATGCATCCAACCAAGCTAGCGGCCGCCCCGGGAGCATGGGAGTGCGCGTTGACGCCCCTCCTGCAGCGCGCGAGCTTGCATCGCGAAGCATCGCCTCACCTCGTCGATACTCAACCGTGACAGACCGAACGCTCCCGTTCCCTCAGCACCGGCGGCACCTTGCAGCACGTCGAGCAGCTCGCGCGATCGGCGCCGGAGTGGCCGTGTGTCGCTGATCGTCGGCATCGCCGGCGGCTCCGGCTCGGGCAAGTCGACCGTCGCGCGTCGGATCGCCGGATCGCTGGCGGCGTCGCAGGTGGCGTTCATCGACATGGACGCCTACTACCGCAACTTCGCGCACCTGCCGATGGAGGAGCGACGCCGCGTCAACTGGGACCACCCCGATGCGCTGGACATGGACCTCCTCGTCAGCCAGCTCGAGCTCCTGCGCGCCGGCACGCCGATCGAGAAGCCGACCTACGACTTCGTCACCCACACCCGTGCCAGCCGCACCGAGCGGATCGAGCCGGGGCTCGTCGTGGTCATCGACGGGATCCTCCTCTTCGCCGACGAGCGCGTCCGGTCGCTCTGCGACGTGAAGGTGTTCGTCGATGCCGACGCCGACATCCGTCTTGTCCGCCGGATCCGGCGCGACATGGCCGAGCGCGGCCGACCACTCGATGAGATCCTCGCCCAGTACCTGTCCACCGTCCAGCCGATGCACCTCCAGTTCGTCGAGCCAAGCAAGCGTTATGCGGACGTCATCGTCCCCCGCGGCGGTCACAACGAAGTCGCGATCGAGATGCTCGTCGCGAAGATCCGCGGCCGCGTCGCCGCGCAACAGGCGTGACGGCCCCCGCTGCCCCGCTCGGCGCCGGTGAGCGGGTGCTCGTCGTCGACGACGAGCCGGACATCTGCGCGCTCGTCGCCTATCACCTGGCGAAGGCCGGCTTTCGCGTCACGACCGCGGGGACCGGGGGCGAGGCGCTCGCCAGCGTTCGCGACGAGGAACCCGCGCTCGTCGTGCTCGACCTGATGCTCCCCGGGTTGTCCGGCTACGACGTGCTCGCGCGGCTGCGTGCGGAGCCGAATACCCGCGACGTCCCGGTGCTGATGCTGACGGCGCGCCGCGAGGAGGAAGACCGGATCCGCGGGCTCGCGTTAGGCGCGGACGACTACCAGACGAAGCCCTTCAGCCCCCAGGAGCTCGTGCTGCGCGTGGCCGCGATCCTGCGGCGGACGAAGGTCGCCGAGTCGGTCGGCAGCGGCGACTCGCTGGTGATCGGCCCGCTCCGGATCGACCGCGCCGCGCACCGCGTCACCGTCGAGGGTGACGAGGTGGAGCTCACCCCGACCGAATACAAGCTCCTCTCGACGCTCGCCGAGCGGCGAGGGCGCGTCCAGGCACGCTCGCACCTGCTCGAGACGGTCTGGGAAGCCGCCCCCGACATCCAGACGCGGACGGTCGACATGCACGTGCAGCGGTTGCGCACCAAGCTCGGGGTTGCCGGTTCGCTGATCGAGACGGTCCGCGGCTTCGGCTATCGCCTGAACGCGCCGCCGCGCTCCGGCGACCGCTGATGCGCCTCGCCCAGCGCCTCCTCCTCGGATCGCTCGCGCTGGTCGGAATCCTCGTCCTGTTCGTCATCGCGATCGCCAGCGAACGGCTTCGCGACCGGCTCTACCGGCAGACCGGCGACGAGCTCGAACGTGAGGCGCGCGTCGTCGCGGCACGGTGGACCACGACCGCCGGGGCCGACGCGCTGGCCGATTCGCTCGGCGCGATTCTCGGCCACCGTGTCACCCTCGTCGACTCGGCCGGCCGCGTGCTCGGCGACTCGAACTTCGAGCCGGCACGGCTCGGCGAGCTCCAGAACCATGGATCCCGTCCCGAGATCATCGAGGCGCGCCGGCACGGTGTCGGGCGTTCGCGGCGCACCAGCCGGGCGCGCGGCGACGACGAACTGTACGCCGCGGCCCGCGCACCGTTAGGCACCGTGCGCGTCGCGGTCGCGATGACGACCGTCGACCGGATCGTCGGCGGCGCCCGCCGCGACGTGCTGGCCGCGGGGCTCGCGGCTGCTGCCGTCGCCATGATCCTCGCCTGGCTGTTCTCGCGGACCGTCTCTCGCCCGATCTCGGAGCTGAGCGGCGTCGCCCGCGCGATCGCCGCCGGCGACCTCTCGCTCCGCCCGAGCCTCGTCGCGCCCGGCGAGGTCGGCGACCTGGCGATCGCGCTCCACCGGATGTCCGAGCAGCTCGCCGCCCGCCTCGACGCGCTCGAGCGCGACGACGCGCTGATGACCGCCCTGGTCGACTCGCTCGACGAGGGCGTGATCGCCGCCGACGCGGCGGGGAGGATCGTCCGCGTGAATGCCGCGGCACGGGCGCTCCTCAGGATCACGGCGCGTGTCCCCTTCCCCGCCGACCAGCTCCCGCGCGATCCGGCACTTCGCGCCGCGCTCGGCGACGCGATCAGCGGCGAAGGCACCGATGGGGTCGAGCTGCATCTCGGCGGCAAGACGTTGCTGTTGACCGCGCGCCCGCTGCAGGGCGGCGGCGGCGCCGTGCTCGCGGTCCTCGACCTCACCCCGATCCGGCGGCTGGAAACGGTCCGCCGCGATTTCGTCGCCAACGTGTCGCACGAGCTGAAGACACCGCTCACCGTGATCGGGGGCTTCGCCGAGACCCTCGCCGACCACGAACCACCCGAGGCGCAGCGGCGGCAGTTCATCGAGGCGATCCGGACCAGCGCGCAGCGCATGCAGCGGCTCGTCGACGACCTGCTCGACCTGTCGCGCATCGAGTCTGGCGGATGGCAGCCGCACATCGCGGCGATCGACCTCCGCGCGCTCGTCAGGGAAGCCGCGCTGGCGATAACCGAGGCCGCCTCGCGCAAGGGCATCGTCGTGCTGACCGAGGTGGCCGACGATGCGGCGTCGCTCCACGCCGACGGCACCGCCGTCAGGCAGGTGCTCGCCAACCTCACCGAGAACGCCCTGCGTCACACGACCACCGGCACGATCACCGTCTTCGCGCGACACGAGGGGAGCCGGGTCGCGGTCGGCGTCAGCGACACCGGCAGCGGGATCGACGCGGTCCATCTTCCCCGCATCTTCGAGCGCTTCTATCGGGCCGACACCGGACGCGCGCGCGCCGCCGGGGGGACCGGACTCGGGCTCGCCATCGTGAAGCATCTCGTTGAGGCGCACGGCGGGCGCGTCGTCGCGACGAGCGAGCCCGGCGCCGGCACGACGGTTACCGCGTGGTTCCCGGACGCTGTTACACGAGCGTGACGATCCCGCCGACAATCCGGTGACACACTGATCGCATTCTGGGCGGAGGTGCCGCCCGGACGCAACCGGCGGGTGTGCGCTTCGTCACGGGCGTGCCAGGCGCATTCCCCAGTCGTCCTCCCGGTGTAGCCCGTCCCACGCAGAACAACCCTCGACTCCTTCATGACACGACTCATCGTGACTCGCACCTTTCTGGCGCTCCTTGCCGGCGCCATTCCCGCCG
>DASZNJ010000265.1:0-2421 GCA_035551575.1 Gemmatimonadaceae bacterium | reverse complement strand
GATCGCGTCTCGGTCAGGAAAGATCGACCACGTCGCTCCGCCGGCGCAGCTCCTTGTTGAGCCGCTCCTGCGGGTTGTTCGACCAGAGCTGCCGCCAGTGCTGCTTGGGAAAGCCAGTGAACGCGAGCACGTCGTGCGAGGCGTCGGCGAGCAGATGCGCGGCTTCCGGGAAGCGTTCCTCGAGTTGGTTGACGACGCGCGTCAGCTGCGCCCACGTCGACTCCGCGTCCGGCTGCGCGAACACGGTGCGGACCAGCGTCGCCACCATGGGCTGCGCACTCTTGCGCACACGGGTGAGCAGGTTGCGCATGAAATGGGTGCGGCAGCGCTGCCAGGTGGCCCCCACGAGTACCGCCCCGATCGCGTCCTTGAGGCCCAGGTGCGCATCCGAGATCACGAGCTCGACACCCGAGAGCCCGCGGGCGACGAGCGAGCGCAGGAATGCCGTCCAGGCGGCGCCGTCCTCGCGCGTGACGACGTCCATGCCCAGGATCTCGCGCTGTCCCTCGCGGTTGACGGCGGTCGCGCACACCAGCGCCACGTTGACAATGCGGCCACCCTCGCGGCACTTGATCACCAGCGCGTCGATCCATACGTAGCGATACGGCCCGGCGTCGAGCGGACGGTTGCGGAACGCCTCGACGAGGGGATCCAGGCTCTTGGCCATCGCCGACACCTGCGACTTCGAGATGCCATCGATGCCGAGCGTCTTGACCAGGCCGTCAACCCGGCGAGTGGACACGCCGCGTACGTAGCACTCGGCGATCACCTGCACCAGCGCCTGCTCCGAACGCCGGCGCCGTTCCAGAAGCCAGTCTGGGAAGTACGAGCCGGTACGCAGCTTGGGAATGGCCAGCTCGATCGTGCCGGCGCGCGTATCCCAGCTGCGCTCTCGATAGCCGTTGCGCGAGTTGGTCCGCTCCGGCGTTCGCTCGCCATACTCGGCGCCGCAGAGCGCCTCCACCTCGGCGTTCATGAGCATGCTCGTGAAGGTCGAGAGCATCTCGCGTAACCGATCGGCGTCGGCGGTCTCCAGCTGGTTGCGAAACCAAGCCCACGGGTCCATGCTGGTCGTGGCCACTGTTGTCTCTCCTTGAGGTTGGGTAGAAGCTCTTCAAGGATGACGCGGTGGTCTCTCTTTGTCTCGACCACCGTGCTCGTCTCATACACCACGTCCGTGGACGCTAACTCGGGCAGGAAGGATGCCAGCAAGCTCCAGAGCGGAACGACAGTGCCTCCTAGGATCAGGAAAAGCCCTGCAATCGACGCCGATGGCGATGAAGTGTTGGCGGTACCCCAGCCGACAACTGCGAGGGCAAGGCCGAACGTGAACACCGGCGGTCCTTCCAACGCAATCATCACGCGCACGGCTATCAAGGCGGCGGGATTTGGGAGTGGTGACCTCGCCGGTGCCGCACCTGCGACCGCGCCGCCGAACTCGTCGGCCATCGCCTTGATGGTCCGGCGAGTCGTGCTCGTAATGCGCCGGGGACAACTCGAAAGTGTGCTCAGGGTTCCCCTGATTTGCTCGTCGAAGGACATTTTGGGGATGTAGGGCTCCCCCGCGTCCGCGTCCCTGGAGGCGCTGACGGGTCAGCGCTTCCCAGGTGTCCAGGCTTGGGCCCGCGTGCCTGATCGCCCACCCTCCCGCGGCGATATGCTCCGCGATGGAGACTGTGGGCGGAAGAGAGCGGACGCGGCCAACCGTGAAGTGGAAGCGGTGGATCATCGGGTTCGCCGGTGCAGGGATGCTGACGAGTTGTGGCACAGCTCCCCAGCTCACGCACCCAGTCGCCGCTCTCCCCGCGGCCGCGACTGCACAGCCGGCGACGCCCGCGCCGGCTCCTAATCCGGCCGTCCAGCTGACTGTGGGGGTCGAACCCGAGCCCGACGACTACGCGCATCGCAACTACTGCGCCGAGGGTGCGATCGCGGTACTCCTCTCGACCTGGACCAGCGCCGTTCCGTCGATTGATGACATCGGGGTGTCGGCGCACGTCGTGGAGAGCCGCGGGACCAGGGGAGCCGACGCGATGCAGGCCATCAACGGCTACCTCGAGCAGATCACGGGAACAGCCCACTACTCGTACTCCGAGAGCTACGTCACCTCGATGGCAGTGCTCAAGTCACTGCTCGAGACCGATCTCTCCGGACAAGGGCGCCTCGGCTCGGCAGGTCACGGAAGCCCGGTCCTCGTACGCGTACGGACGGCCACGCTTCCCGGCTGGAACGGATGGCAGGCAGGACACGTGATCGCCGTGTTCGGCTACGACTTCACGTCGGGTGATCCAACCGTCGATACCGTCACCTACGCGGAGAGCGCGAGCCTTGTCGCGGCCTACGAGGGGCCCCAGGTGCAGACAATCTCCTTGGCCGACCTGTGGGCGGCAGTACCGACAGCTCTACCGACCCCGAGAGCGG
>DASZNJ010000264.1:0-18893 GCA_035551575.1 Gemmatimonadaceae bacterium | reverse complement strand
GCCGCCGACGCCGGCTTCGCTCCGCGCCTCGAGCTCGGGATCGCCGCCGGTGCCGGCCGCGTCCTCTGGGACGAGCCCTGCGACAGCTGGATCGCGATCCCCGACGACCTGCCGCGCGGCCGCTACGTGGCGCTGACGGTGAAGGGCGACAGCATGCTTCCCCTGCTGCATTCCGACGACGTCGTCCTCGTCCGCATCGGCCCCGAGGTCGCCCGTGACGCGATCATCGTCGCCCGCCGCCCCGACGACGGCTATGTCGTGAAGCGTGTCGGGCGGATCGGCGCGGCGTCGATCGAGCTCCTCTCCCTCAACCCCGAGTTCGAGCCGACGCTCATCGAGCGCGGCGAAGGCACGGTCGCCGGAACGGTGGTGCTGCGCTGGTGCGGACACGGCGGCCAGGTTCAGGCTCGCGGTTGACGGCCGCATCCCCACGGCGGCATAATGGGTCACCGTTCCGTTAGGCGGTCCACCCCTCGCGCCTGTCCACCATTCCTGTTCACGTGGCAACCTCGTCCTCGACCACCCCCGACAGTCCCGGCTCGCGGGCCGCGCTCTCCCTCGCCGGCTACTCGTTCCTGATCCTCTTCATCGAGCTCGCCTTCATCCGCTACATCTCCGCCTACGTGCGGGTGTTCGGCTTCTACCTGAACATGGTGGTGATCGCGACCTTCCTCGGCATGGGGGTAGGGCTCCTCAGGTCGCGCGACGAGCAGCGGGTCCGCTGGATCGCTCCCGGCGCCCTCGTCCTCCTCTTCGCCGCGGTCAAGCTCTGGTCGAACTTCATCGTCCGCACCCAGAAGGACCCGAACGAGCACATCTGGGCGATCTACGGCGAGATGCACGGCACCTGGGGGAAGGTCGGCATCCTCCCCACGGTCCTCATCCTCTTCACCCTCGCCGCGCTCGTCATGCTGCCGTTAGGCGCGGCGATGGGACGGCTCTTCCCCCGCTTCCGCCCCCTCACCGCCTACTCGCTCGACATCGCCGGCAGCCTCGCCGGCATCGCGGTCTTCGCCGCCCTGAGCGCGTTCCGCACCCCGCCCGTCGTCTGGTTCGCGATCGCGTTCAGCGTCTGGGCGGTGTTGTCGCTGGGCACGACGCGCTACGCCGCGGCGATGGCCGCCGCCGGTGCCGCCGCGGTCGCCCTCGCGGCATGGACCGCCGGGCCGATGCCGGAATACTGGTCTCCCTACTACCGGATCAACCTGATCCCGATCCGCTACGCGACGAGCCTCCACGTGAACGGATCGATGCACCAGTGGATCCTCGACGCGTCAGCGGAGGGCGCGCAGAAGGACTCGGTGCTGGCCGGGGTGCGTGCGGCGTATCTCCGTCCGTATGCGGCCGCGCCGCGGCTCGACACCGTGCTCGTCGTCGGCGCCGGCACCGGCAACGACCTGGCGAACGTCCTCGAGCTCGGCGCGAAGTACGTCGACGCCGTCGAGATCGACCCGACCATCGTCGATATCGGGCGCGAACGCCATCCGCGCCATCCCTACGCCGACCCGCGCGTCCACGTCACCGTCAACGACGCCCGTGCATTCCTCCGCCGGACGCAGCGAAAGTACGACGTGATCGTCTTCGGCACGCTCGACAGCCAGACGCTGCTCTCCGGGATGGGATCGCTCCGCCTCGACAACTACGTCTACACCGCCGAGTCGTTCGACGCGGCGCGGGCGCGGCTGCACCCCGACGGCGTGATGATCACCTATCACATGTCGCAGTATCCGTACATCGGGGCGAAGATCTACCAGACGCTCGAGAACTCCTTCGGCCGCGCCCCGGCGGTGATCCGCTACAAGCCCTGGCACCTCTTCAACTACACCTTCATCGCCGGTCCGGCGGTGAATGCCGCCGCGCTCACCGCCGACTCGAGCGCCGCCGACCTGCGGATGAACGTCGCCCTTCCGCACGACGACTGGCCGTATCTCTACCTGCGCAAGCACATCGTCCCCGTGCACTACCTGACGGTACTCGTCGGCGTCCTAGTCATCGCCTTCGGCTTCATCCGGATCGGTGCACCAGACACTCTCAAGGGACGCCGCGACTGGCCGATGTTCTTCCTCGGCGCCGGATTCCTCCTCGTCGAGACGAAGAGCGTGGCCGAGATGTCGCTGCTCTTCGGCGCGACCTGGCAGGTGAACGTGCTCGTATTCGCGTCGATCCTCGTGGTGGTGCTTCTCGCCAACCTGCTGACGATCGCCGGGAAGACGCTGCCACGATCCATCCGCTTCGCCGGGCTGTTCGCGTCGCTCGCGCTGGCGTACCTCGTTCCCGTGCGGTCGCTGCTCTGGCTCGGGACGACCGGACAGTGGCTCGCCGGTGGAGTGCTCGTCGCGCTGCCGGTGCTCTTCGCCGCGCTGATCTTCGCCGAGCTGTTCGCGTCGCGCGGCGACACCTCGCGCGCGCTCGCCTTCAACGTCTTCGGCGCGGTCGTCGGTGGTGTCCTCGAGTATCTCTCGATGATCACCGGGACGAAGGCGCTCTATCTCATCGCGATGGTCGTCTACGCCGGGGCGCTGTTCGCGCTCCGGCGGGATGAGGGGAACGTCCGGGCCGCCGGCGCTTCGTTGCTCGACGCGGCCTGAGCCAGCGTCGCCGCCGGCTAGGGTGCTCCGCCCTCGCCGGCGGCGATCGCGCTCGGAATCGCGTAGCCGCCCCTCTCCCTTACCTGGGCCGCGACCACTCGGCGCTGCCCGTCCACCGCCTCCGATTCGAGCGCGATCCGGTTCTCGCGAAACCGCAGCCCCGCCGTCAAGCAGAACAAATCGCAGAGCGCAAGCGACCGCGCCACGAGCCCCGCGTCGCTCGCGTTCGTCTCGATCATCCGCTGCGTCCGCGAGATCGTGCACGCCGTCGCGAACAGGTCGATCGCCATGTTCGCCAGTCGCTCGAGGATCATCTGCTTTTCAATGATCGCCTTCCTGTGCGCGGTGATCGCCTTCTCCGTCGCCGTCGCCAGCTCGCCGACGTGCTTCTCGAGCTTCGCCTTGTGCTTCTGCAGCCGCTCGTCGAGCGACGCGTCGAGCGATGCCGTCGCCCCGAACCGCTGCATCAGCTTCTCCGCCGCGTAGCCGCCTAACAGTCCGACGTTTCGCAGTGGACTCTTCAGCGCCGAACCCAGGCCGGCGAGACGCTGCGCCGGCTCGGCGATCCCGTTCAGTGCGATGAACAACCGCAGGATCTCGTTCGTCCCCTCGAAGATCCGGTTGATTCGCGCGTCGCGCAGCAGGCGCTCGTACGGATAGGGCTTCACGAACCCGCGACCCCCCGCTACCTGCACCAGGTCGTCCGCCGTCCGCCACAGCAGGTCGGTCGCGAACACCTTGCAGCACGCCGCCTCGAGCGACTGGTCGGCATCCGGCGTGTCAGCGAGCCTGCCCAGCACTCCGAGCATCGCGTCCGCCGCGTACAGCTCGGCCGCCGCCGCCGACAGCTTGCGCTGCGTGATCTCGAAGTTGGCGATCGGCTGCCCGAACTGGACGCGCTTCTCCGCGTAGTCGGTCATCATGTTCAGCATCCCCTTCGTGCCGGCGACGCACCCAGCCGCGAGCGAATGCCGCCCACCGTTCAGCACGTGCACCGCGACGCTGAACCCCTTCCCGACATCACCGAGCACGTTCTCCACCGGCACCCGGAGATTGCTGTACTCGAGCTCCGCCTGCGTCGAGCCGCGGATCCCCAACTTGCGAAAGGTACCCAGCACGCTGAAGCCTTCTGCCGGCGGGGTGATGATGAACGCTGTCGGCCGGCGGACGCGCTCGCCGCGCCGCTCGACCCATGTCTGCGCGAACGTCGCGATCACCCCCGCGCGCTGGCCATTGCCGATCCAGATCTTCCGCCCGTTGAGCAGCCAGAAGCGACCGTCGCCGCTCAGATCCGCGGTCGTCCTGATGTTCTGCGCATCGCTACCCGTTTCCGGCTCCGTCAGCGCGTACGCCGCCAGCGTCTCGCCCCGCGCGAGCACCGGCAGGTAGCGCGCCTTCTGCGTCTCGTTGCCGAAGAGGACGATCGCCTTCGACCCGAGCCCGCAGTGCACGCCGACGAGGACGCCTAACGACGGATCCGCTGCCGCGACGACGCCGAGCATGTGCGCGTAGCCGGTCGCCGACAGTCCGAGCCCGCCGTACTGCTTCGGGATGGTCAAGGCGAGCAGCCCGCGCTCGGCGAAGGCGCGAATGGTCTCCTCGCGGATCGTCTCCTCCGCGTCCGACCGTTCGGCGTCGATCAGCCCCGCCGCCGTCATCTCGGCGATGTCGCGCGTCAGGCGGCGAATGACCTTCGCTTCGTCCGGCGACCGATCGTCGAGCGGGGCGGGGAAGGGGAAGACCAGCTCGTCGTGGATCGCCCGGGCGAACAGTCCGCGGGTGAACGACGCAGGAGTCTCGGTGGCGGTCGGGTTGCTCACGTTGCGTTCCCTGAAGTGTTGTCGAGGCAGCCGTGCCTAACGGTCGGCGCGGCGCGACACCCGGTCGAGCTGCTCGCCGAGCGCGCGGGTCTCGGTCACCGGCTCGTCGCAGGCGTAGTTCCGGCAGACGTAGGCCGTCGCCGCGCCGCCGCGTGCCTCACGCTGGTCGAGCAGCCCGATTCCCGCGGTCGCCGCGCCCGGTTCCCCTCCCGCCAGCGCGAGCGCGGGAAGGTACCGCTCTCGCGTCTCGGCGACGAGGCCGAGGAAGCGCGCGTCGGCCGGATTGCCGGCAACCGCCAGCTCGACCGCGCCGTTCGCGACCCAGTCGGCGACGCCGAGCAGGTGCCCGAACGCCTGTGGATGCTGCGCCATCGGCTCGGCCAGCGTCTCAGGTATCCACCGCCCGCGACGCGCAAGGCCCGCGTCCTGCATGATCTCTCCGAGCCTCACCAGCAGCTCGGCGGCGAGCGAGCTTCCTGAAGGCACCGCATTGTCGGTGACGTCGCGCGGCCGCGTGACCAGCGTCTCGTGGTCGTGCGCCGTGTCGAAGAAGACACCGGTCTCCTCGCTCCAGAACCACGCGACCACCGCGGCGGCGAGCGCGCGGGCGCCATCGAGCCAGGCGCGGTCGAAGGTCAGCTCGTAGAGGGCGAGCGCGCCGAGTCCGACCGCGGCGTGGTCCTCGAGGTAGCCGGCGAGCCGTGTCTGCCCTGCGGTGCGCGTCCGCATGACGCGCCCGTCGCGCACCATCTGGTGAAAGAGCATCTCGCCGTTCTTCAGCGCGAGATCGCGCCAGTCGTCGCGCCCGAAGATGCGCGCCCCCTCGGCGATCGTGCGCAGCATCAAGCCATTCCACCCGGCGAGCACCTTCTCATCGCGCCCGGGCCAGACGCGGCGGGCGCGGACGTCGTAGAGGGTCTTGCGGGCCGCGGCAACCCTCTTCGCCAGCTCCGCTTCACTGATCCCTGCCCGCCGCGCCGCCAGCGATGGCGCATGAGGGACGTGCAGGATGTTCGCGCCCTCGAAGTTTCCTCCGGCGCTGACGTCCCAGTAGCGGCCGAGGAGCTCGGCGTCGTCGCCGGCGAGCGAGTCGAGCTCGTCGCGGCTCCAGAGGTAGAACTTCCCCTCGTGTCCCTCGCTGTCCGCGTCGAGCGAGGAGTAGAACCCACCTTCGGGAGACGTCATCTCCCGCGCCACCCACTCGATCGTCTCCTCGACGCTGCGCCGGATCTCGCCGTCTCCGGTCGCCTGCCAGAGATGGGTGCCTAACCGGGCGAGCAGCGCGTTGTCGTAAAGCATCTTCTCGAAGTGCGGCACCAGCCACACGGCATCGACCGTGTAGCGGTGAAAGCCGCCGCCGAGCTGGTCGTAGATCCCGCCGCGGATCATGTGCAGGTAGCTGTCTCGCGCCATCAGCAGTGCGTGCTCGGTGCCGGTGCGCGACCAGTAGCGGAGGAGAAAGTCGAGCGCCATCGCCTGTGGAAACTTCGGCGCGCCGCCAAAGCCGCCGTGCTCCTCGTCGTAGTTGCGAGCGAGTTGGCGATAGGCGCGCTCGAGGACGGCCGGCGTCAACGCACCGGTCGGCCGCGCCGCCTCGCTCGCCACGGCGTACAGCTCGCGCATCGACGCGACGGTCCGCCCGATCTGGTCCTGCTTGTTCTGCCAGGCGTCGGCAAGGACAGTGAGCACCCGCGTGAACGACGGCATCCCGCGGCCATCGACCGGCGGGAAGTACGTCCCGCCGAAGAACGGCACCAGCTCCGGGGTGAGCATCACCGTCATCGGCCACCCACCATGCCCGGTCATCGCCTGGACCGCCTGCATGTAGATGCCATCGATGTCCGGCCGCTCCTCGCGATCGACCTTCACGTTGACGAAGTGCTCGTTCATCAACCGCGCCGTCGCCTCGTCCTCGAACGACTCGTGCGCCATCACGTGGCACCAGTGACACGCCGCGTAGCCGATGCTGAGGAGAATCGGCTTGTTCTCGGCGCGGGCGCGCGCGAGCGCCTCCCCCCCCCACGGATACCAATCCACCGGATTGTCCGCATGCTGCAGCAGGTACGGACTGGTCTCGTTCGCGAGTCTGTTCGGCATCCGTGAAATCTAGACAGCCGCGAGAGGCGAGGCTGGCCACGTGGCTGGCGCAGAAGACCCCCGAGAGGGCGCGCATCTTGGAAGGCGTTCACGGGCGTGTCTCGGGCTGGCGTCGTCCAGCTGGTCGCGGGAGACGCAGAGCACGGCGGGAGACACGGAGAGCGCCACCGACGTTCCCGGTCCCGGGCACGGGTACGAACAGCTTGGTGCAGAGCTGCTCAGCGCCACGAGCAGTTCTCTGTGCCTCCGCCGTTCTCTGTGTCTCCCAAGACCAGCTGTATGACACGGCCCCGACGCACAGCCGTGAACGCCTTCAGGAAAGGCAGCTCGTCACTGCCCCTCGACGACACCCTCCGCCATCGCCGCGCGCCGCTCCGCCCGAGCCGTCAGGAACGCCAGCGTCTCCGCCTCGTGACGGCGCAGCTTGCCCGCGGTCTCACCGCGCGGTTTCCACTCCTTCTCCCCAATCGGCGGCAGCACTTCGCCTTCGAGGTACGCTTCGATCAGCACCGGATGGATGTAGTACTTCCGGCACACTGCGCGCGTGTTGCCGAGCTTCGCCTTGGTGCGATCGACCGCGGCGACGATGTTCTTCTCGGCCTGCTTCTTCGTCGGTGCCGGTCCCATCTCGCGGAGCGCTTCCGAGGCGAGCATCGTCCCCGCCCAGGTGCGGAAGTCCTTTGCCGTCACCTCGCGCCCGGTGATCTGGCGGAGGTAGTCGTTGATGTCGCTCGCCTCGACGCTCTGCTTCCGTCCGTCGTCGTCGATGTACTTGAACAGCTCGTAGCCGGGAAGCTCCTGGCAGCGCTGGACGATGCGGGCGATGCGGCGGTCGGTGATCGAGACGCTGTGCTCGATCCCGCTCTTTCCACGGAACTCGAAGTCCACCTTCGATCCGGCGACCGCGACGTGCCGCCTGCGCAGCGTCGTCAGGCCGAACGAGTTGTTCGCCTTCGCGTACTCGTCGGTCCCGATGCGGATCAACGTCCGTTCGAGCAGCCAGACCACCGTCGCCATGACCTTGTCACGGGCCAGCCCCGGCAGCGCGATGTCGCGCTCGACGCGCTCGCGGATCTTCCAGAGCACGTCGCTCAGCGCGATCATCCGGTCGAACTTCGACTCGTCCTGCCGTGCGCGAAACCGCTCGTGGTAGCGGTACTGCTTCCGCCCGCGCGCGTCGCGTGCCGTCACCTGCAGGTGGCCATCGGGATCGGCGCAGATCCACACGTCCGTCCACGCCGGCGGGATCACCAGCGACCTGAATCGTCGCAGCTGCCCGCGCTCGCGGATCACCCGTCCCTCGGCATCGAGATACGTGAAGCCGCGGCCGTGCCGGCGGCGCCGGATCCCCGGCGTCGCATCGGTCACGTACCGCAGCCCCGCCGCCTCGGCGGCGTCCACGTATTCTCGAGCGAGCGACTGTCCCACGCGTCCTCCGCGAGTAACCGCTGCACTGACGTGCGCGCACGGCCAGAGCCGCCGGCCATCCGGCGCCTCAGAGCCATGACGGCGGGAATCGGCGGGCGGCAACTTCGGCATGCCCGGAACCCCTTCCCGGCGGCGCCGCTCCCCCGGCGCCGGGCTCCCCGATATGTTGCGTCATGCTCCTAGCCCTCGCGATCGCGGCAGGCGGCGCCGCGGGCACCCTCGCCCGCTTCGGGATCTCGTCGTGGATGGCGCCCGTCACCGTGCGCTTTCCCTTCGCGACGCTGCTCATCAACGTCGCCGGCAGCTTCCTCATCGGCTGGCTGAGCGGCGAGTGGTCGCCGGTGAAAGACGTCACCGTCCGCGCCGCGCTGACCATCGGGTTCTGCGGCGGCTTCACCACCTTCTCGACCTTCAGCATCGAGACGGTCCGCATGCTCAACGGGGGCGACGCCCGCCGTGCCGCGACCTACGTCGCCGCCAGCATCCTCCTCTCCGTCAGCGCCGCCGCGCTCGGCGTCGTCGCCGCCCGCGCCTTCGCCCGCGGCGGCTGACGGGCAGGTCCCCCGCGCCTGACGCTTCGCCCTCACCTTCACCGGCCGCCATGTCCGATCTCGAGACATACCTCACGAGCAACGACGCCCGCATCCACGCCGAGCTGTTCGACTTCCTGCGCATCCCAAGCGTCAGCGCCCGCTCGGAGCACAATGCCGACACCGCGAAGGCCGCCGAGTGGGTGGCGAAGTCGCTCCGCGACGCCGGTCTCGACGCGAAGATTCACGAGACCCCCGGACATCCGGTCGTCGTCGGCGAGTGGCGCAAGGCGGGCGCCGGCGCGCCGACCATCCTCGTCTATGGGCACTACGACGTGCAGCCCGCCGAGCCGCTCGAGCTCTGGCACTCGCCACCCTTCGAGCCGACCATGCGCGACGGCCGCATCTACGCCCGCGGCTCGGTGGACGACAAGGGACAGCTCTTCCTCCACGTCAAGGCGCTGGAGGCGCACCTCAAGACGCGCGGCAAGCTTCCGGTGAACGTGATCGTCCTCGCCGAGGGCGAGGAGGAAGTCGGGAGCGAGAACCTCGAGGCCTTCATCGAGTCGCACAAGGATCTCCTGAAGTGCGACGGCGTCATCATCTCCGACTCGGCGATGTTTGCGCCCGGGTTGCCGAGCATCCTCTCGTCGCTGCGCGGGCTCGCCTACTTCCAGATCGACGTCCGCGGCCCGGGCGGCGACCTGCACTCGGGGAGCTACGGCGGCGCGGTGGTGAACCCGGCGATGGCGCTCGCCCGCATTCTCGCGACCTTTCACGATGCCGACGGGCACATCGCGATCCCCGGATTCTATGACAGCGTGCGCGAGTGGCCCGAACACGTGCGCAAGCAGATGCGCTCGCTCCCCTTCACGGACGAGGGCTTCCTCCACGAGGTCGGCGCCCCCGCGTTAGGCGGGGAGAAGGGATTCTCGACGCTCGAGCGCATCTGGACGCGTCCGACCTGCGAGGTGAACGGGCTCCTCAGCGGCTACACCGGCGAGGGCGCCAAGACGGTTCTCCCCGCGGTGGCGATGGCGAAGGTGAGCTGCCGCCTCGTCCCCGACCAGGATCCGGCGCAGATCGAGGCGGCGATGAAGACGCACGTCGCCCGCGTCGCGCCGAAGGGCGTGACGGTGACCGTCACGCACCTTCACGGCGGGCGCCCCTGGCGCGCGGATCTCGACGGTCCGCTCTTCGACGCGGCGAAGCGCGCGCTCGAGGCCGCATTCGGGAAGGCGCCGGTGATCACCGGTGAGGGCGGCTCGATTCCCGTCGTCGGCGACTTTCAACGAATCCTCGGCGCGCCCGTACTCCTCGTTGGCTTCGGGCTTCCCGGCGAGAACGCCCACGCGCCTGACGAATGGATGAGCGACGAGAACTTCGTCAAGGGAATGCGCGCGATCGCCGCGCTCTGGGATGAAATCGGGAACGGGGGCAGGTGACGTCGATGCAGGGAGAGGCGATGCGGTTCTGGCGTGACGTTGTTCACGGCCGGGTTCAGCTGGCACTGATTCCGGTCGCGCCGATCATCCTCCTCCCGTTCATCATCATCGGCTTCGTCATCGTCTTCCCCCTCTGGGTGATCGGCCTCGCCGTGCTCGGCCTGCTTCGCCTGATCGCCTGGGTCGTCGACAAGGGGATCGAAGCCGCTGGTGGCAGCCTCCGCCTGGGCCCGCCGCTCGCGCGGGCGTTCGAGTGGGTGAAGACTTTCGGCGGACTGGCGAGGTCGCTGACGGGGAAGAAGGCGACTGCGAGTAGTGACGAGTGAGGTGTGAACGTTCTCTGACTAGTGAGGTGTGAGCGTTCTCTGAGTAGTGAGGTGTGAACGCTCTCTGAGTAGTGAGGTGTGACGGCTCTCCCGAGTAGCGAGGTGTAAAAGTTCCCCGGGCGGTGACATGTGACGGCTGTCCGCACTTCAACACTCTCGCGGGTATGGCAAGCGGACTGCGAAGCCGACGTCGCGGACCATTCGCTCAGCCAATGCAATGAGCGAAGAAAGGCGGGCGCCCCGCGCATGTTGCGCGGGGCGCCCGCTTTACATCCGAGGGTTCAGGCATTTCACGCTTCGCTACCCGCTTCACCCGAACTCTCACACCTCACTCGTCCCTGGTCGCCGTGAGGTGACCCTCACTCGTCGCTACTCGCCTCAGAATCTCCACTCGCGCGTAATGAACGCTCCGAACACCTCGAACTGATGCTGGTTCCCGGCCGGGTCCAGCGACGGTGCCGTCACCGGGAAGCGTGGCTCGAAGCTCAGCTCGTAGATGAACCCCTTCGCCGTGCGCTGGCGGATCCCGATCCCGGGGTAGCCCTTGCCGGCGGCGCGGAGTGAGAGGTAGGTGCGCGGGTCGATGTACTTGCCCAGCTCGACCTGGGTGCCGACGAGGAAGTCGCTTATGCCGTTAGGCGTGTAGACCTCGGTCGGGACGTCGCTCGGCGTGATGTTGAAGACGTCCGCGCCCAGCGAGCGCGATGCCTCGCCCTCGAACTGGTCGGCGACGACGCCGACGGCGACCGCGGCGAGCCGCTTGTACGCGACCGCCGCGCCGGTGCCGACGATCCCGCCGCTGGCGTTCCCGCTCGACGCGCTCGATCCCTCGAGCTGGAGCAGCGACGACGACGAGCGGCCGAAGGCGAGGTAGCTGAGCAGGTCGGACTGTGACAGCGGCGGCTGCGCGTCGCTCTGCAGCGTCAGCTTCGGGCGGAGCAGGGTGCCGCCGATCAGCACCTCGATGTTCAGCGCCTGCTGCTGCGGCAGCTGCACCCCGTACTCGCCGGTGATCTGCAGCGTCGGGTTCATCGGCTCGCCATTGGCGCCGTTCGAGCCGACGAACATCGCCGAGCCGCGCTTGATCGTGAAGCGCTTGGTGAGGAAGGTGTACTGCCCGTTGTCGGTGCTGACGACGCCGTCGAGCGCGAGCGTCTGCTTCGAACGGTCGACGTGCACGCTCAGCCCCTCGTCCGCGGTGTAGATCTCGACGTTCGCCTCGCGTGACCGCACCCACGTGTTCCGGGACACGTTCAGCGTGACGTCCATCCGCAGCCCGCTCAGCAGCGGGGACTGCGTCGGCAGCATCTCGCGGTCGGTCACCACCGACGTGTCGATGACGTTGAAGAGCGCCGGATCCCCCGCGCTGATCACCGACTTGTTGTCCGACTCGGGGATGTAGATCACCCCGCTGCGCACCCGCGTCCGTCCGCTGATGTACGCCGCCGACATCGGGCCGGCCATCGTCAGCTCGGCGTCGGCCCGCAGCATCCCGTTCTCGTTGTCGAGGACGCGCGCGTTCTGGGCGAAGAAGTGGAGGTCGAAGTCGGGGTTGGTGAACTTCTCGACGCCGATCGTTCCCGTGAGGCGGATCAGCCCCGAGGCCTGCCCGGCGATCGAGTCGACGAACACCGTGTCGTCGCGCATCCGCACGAAGCCGGCAACGTTGCGCACCTGCATCCCGGTCGAGACGATCTTGAAGTAGCCGCGGTCGAGGGCCAGCGCGCCGGCCAGCTGCGGCTTCGCCATCGTCCCGCGCACGACGACCTTCCCGGCGGCGCGCCCCGTCACCCCCGCCACCACGTCGGTGAACCGCGGGATCAGCTCGAGCGGCAGGCTGTCAGCGACGAGATCGAGTGCGACCGCGCCGCGGCCGAGGCGGCTCCCCGTGTCGGTCCGCTGCAGCGAGAGATCGATCGGCAGCTGCCCGGTGAGCGACGCCATCGCCGCCCCGCCGGCGCGGGACGCGTCCATCCGCGTCGTCAGGACGCGGCGCGCGTAGCTCAGCGTCCCGTGCAGCTCGGGGATCGTCGTCCCGCGGAACGACGCGCGCGAGACGCCTAACGCGACGCGGAAGCGCGGGTCGCCGAGCGTCCCGTCTACCCGCCCGCTCGCCGAGAGGATGCCGTTGAAGGGAACGTCACTCTCGAGCAGCCCGGCGATGTCCTCGACGTGGAAGTTGTCGATCGCGAACTGCAGCGACGCGTCACCCTTCGTCGGCAGCAGGCCGTTGGCGTAGATGCGGCCGTTGGCGCTGTTGCGCAGCTCGAGGCCGCGGATCTCGATCCCGCGCGCCCCCCACCGGATCGCCGCCTCACGCGTTCCCCGCCACACGGTCGTGTCGAAGCGCAGCTGCGTCCGCGACAGGTGAAGCTCCTTCTCGTCGAGGTGCAGCAGGTAGTTGCCGGCGAGGGAGTACTCGCGCACGTGGTCCTGCCAGATCGCGACGTCGACCTCCCCCGCGCTGTTGCCGTAGGAGAGGCGCGTGTCGACGCTGTCGAGCGCGAATCCCTTCAACGACGCGGCGTCGAGCTGCACGCCGACGGCGAGCTTCGACTGCGGGGTCCGGGCATTGGTCCAGGCGATGTCGGCGCGTGCCGCCTTCGCCGTGCTGCCCATCGCCGCGAAGTCCTCGCCGGCGAGGCGCGCGCGCACGTTGAAGCGCGAGAGCCCGCCCGTCACCGTCCCCGCCAGCTGCAGGTGCCCCGATACCGAGTCCGCCCGCACCGACGGCGGGAGCTGCGCCTTCACCTTCGGCATCGGCGCGCCGGTCACCGCCCGCTCGACCTCGGTCGCCCTGGCGAGGCGCACCGAGTCCTCGCGCGCCTGGGCCAGCGCCTTCGCCACACGCGCCGGCCGCGGCGCGACCATCCCCGTGTCGTGGGGGAAGAACCGCGCGAACCGCTGCAGCGAATCGAGCTGGCCGCGCACCGCGAGCTGGCCGCTCCGCCCCTCGGCGAGCCCGAAGGTGCCTGACGCGCTGACCACCGCGCGCGACCCGCTGAGGGTCAGCTTCCGCGCCGTCAGCAGCCCGTTCGCGATGCTCACCCGCATCGACGCGCTGTCGATCGCCAGGCTGTCGTACTGCGACGCCGCCACGTCCGCGCTCGCCGCCATCGCCATCGTCGCCGGTGAGAAGCCGCGGCCGCGCGCCGTCATCTTCGCCGTGATCGAGGTCCTCGGCAGCCGCGCGATCACCGCGTGCGCATCGAACAGCCGCATCGCCGCCGCGAGGTCGTAGCCCTTCTCCGTGCTCGCCAGGTCGAGGGTGCCGCGGACGTCGAGCTCACCCCCCTCGTTGAAGCGAAGCGACGACCGCACCGCGAGGTCGCGCAGCGTCCCCGTCAGCCGGATCGGACCGGCCGCGACTCCGCGCAGCTCGAGCGCTGGCACGAAGCGGCCGACGGTGTGGAGGGAGACCGGCCGCGCGCGGGCGTCGACGTCCATCCACATCCCGCCCGCCCCGGCGGTGCGGATCGCCGCCGTTCCCGTCACGCGCGAGCGCGCCCCGTTCTCGACGTGCGTCAGGTCGCCGTTCGCGACCAGCCGCGTCGTCGTCGCGCCGTTCACCGTCGCCGTCCCGACGACGATCCCCCCGACCGGGAGCGACGGCATCCACGTCCGCGCCAGCGCGACCTGCACCGGGTCGGCGCGCACCTGCAGCGCGCGCGCCCGGAAGCCGCCGCCGGGGATCATCCCGACCTCGCCCACCGCCGCGACCTCGCTCGTCCCGCCGCGCGAGTCGGCGAACGTGATGTCGCTGTTGAGGCGCATCGCGTGGATCCCGCCGGCCAGCGACAGGCGGCCGCCTAACGTGCCGCGCCGCGGCGAGGTGAAGCCCGGCACCATCTGCTCGATCGTCCGCGTGTCGAGGCCGGCGACGCGGAGGTTCGTGTCATGGAAGGCGAGCGAGTCGCCGAGGGCGAGCCCGAACGTCCCCGTCGCATGGGCGCCGTCGAGGGTGATGTCGGCGTTCGTCGCCACGTAGTCCTGCGACTTCCCCGCCCACGTCATCAGGAAGTCGAGCGACCCGCCCCCGTTCGCCGGCAGCCGCGGATAGAGCCAGCGCAGGTCGCCGGCGGCGACCGGTGCCCCGTGCAGCCTGAGCGTCATGTCCGACGACGCGTAGACGTACCGCCCGTCGCCGGTGATGTGCGAGCCGGGAAGCTTCGCGTCGGACTTCGTCCACCACAGCGAGTCGCCGGTGAACTCGAACGTCCCCTTCAGGTCGCGAACCTCGGCTACCGGCGGCAGGAACGGCGCCGCCACCATCTGCAGCGAGGCGACCTGCATCAGCTTCGTCGGCTCGGCGGGATCGGCGAGGCGGATCCGCGGCATCCTCGCGTCGATCCGGTCGAAGCTCATGACCTTCTGGTAGCCGCCGGCGACCTGCTGGATCCGGTTCCGCGTCTTCCCGCCTAACGCGAGCGCGGCGACGCTGTCCTGCTGCCCGGCCGTGAGCGCCGTGTCCGGGCGCCAGGGCGACTTCACGACCATCTGCCCGTCGACGATCGTCACGTTGGTGAACGAGATCCAGCTCCCGAAGCCGTGGGTCGTGTCGGCGGGGTTCGACGGCGTCCGCGGGAAGATGCGGTCGAAGTTCCACTTCCCCCCGGGCGGCCGGTCGAGGACGACGACGGGACGCGTGATCGTGACGTCGTTGAGGGCGACCTTCTTCCCGATCAGCGCCACGATCGAGTAGCGCGCCTTCACCGCGTCGGCGACGAGGAAGGGAGCGCCGCTGCTGTCGGTGATCGAGATGTCGTGGATCGTCGTCCCGGTCAGCAGGTTCCCGTCGATCCGCCCGATCGACAGCCTGCCGTGGACGTGCGACTTCAGGACGTCGAGCGCGATCTTCCGCACCCGTTCGTGACCGTAGCCTGTGCCGGTGAGGACCCAGACGCCGACACCGGCGACCGCGATGATCGCGACGACGATTCCGGCGATGATCCTGAGCGCGCGCCGCATCAGAACGCCTGCCCGATGGAAAAGTGGAATGTGATCCGGTCGAGGAACTTCGTCGCCGGTTCGTACCGGTAGGGCTTCTCGAGCCGGACGATCTCGCTCCGCCCCTGCGCGTTCACTCGTTCGGTGTATACCGGCAGGTCCTCGGCGACGGACGGGTTGTAGGCCACGTCGACGCGGATCGGACCGACCGGCGACGCGTAGCGAACCCCGGCCCCGGGAGTCACCGCGCCGTTGCCCGTGGCGAGGTCCCGGAGCCGTGATGCCCCGACCAGCCCCCCGTCGACGAACGCCGCCCCCCCGATCTGTCGCCAGACCGGGAAGCGCAGCTCGACGCTCCCCTCGAGCAGCGACGTGCCGCCTAACGGGCGGGCGGTGAAGTCGCGCGCCTGCAGCGTCGAGAACGCCGTCGGGTTCCCGGTCGCGTCGCGGCTCTTCACCGTCCGGCCGTTCGGGTCGCACGACGCGACCGTCGCGTACGAGCCGTCGCATCCCTCGAGCGTGACCATCTTGCTGTACGGGATCGTCAGCGCCCTTGGGCCCAGCTGGTTCTCCCCGTAGCCGCGCACCGATTGCGACCCCCCGGCGTAGAACCGCTTGCGCGGATGGAGCACGTTCTGCGCATCGGTCACGCCGAGCGCCGTGCCGGTGCTCCCCAACGCACGGACGATCCCCGCCCGGCCATGGATGGCGAGGACGCTCGAGCGGAACACCTGCAGGTACGTCGCCAGGTCCGCCGTCGCCCGGTTGTAGCGATAGTCCGACGCCGTGAACCCCGATGCGTGCTCGAGCTCGAGCTTCCCGAGAATCCCCTTCGTCGGCGAGAACGCCTGGTCCGTCTGGTCGATCTGCGCCGTCAGGGCAACCGGCGAGAGGCGCTGCGGTGTCCGCTGCGCCGCGATCGTCCCGTTGTCGCAGACGCCGAAGTACACGCAGAAGTAGAGGTCACCCGCCTCGATCCGGGTGAACTCGAAGCGGTACGTCGCGCTCGCCGGCGCGCGGATCGCGATCTCGCGGGTGAAGGATGCCTGCGCCCCCTCGCCGCGATCGATGAACACACCCGGCGTCGCCCGCCGGTGCGCGAACACGCCGAGCCCGAGGGTGTTGCGCGCGTTCTGGAACCACGGCTGCCTGACGTCGGCGCTCAGCTGCCAGGTCGGCTGCTCGAACGGCGCGCGCTCGTCCGGGGTCGCGTTCTTCAGCACGTCGCGGAAGAAGCCGACGCCGTTGAGCTGGCCGGCGAGCAGGTTCCCCACCGCGCCCTGCACGTCGAGCTGTCTCCCGCCGCCGAGGAAGTTGAAGTGCTGGAACCGGCCCTGGAACTGGACGAAGTCCGCCGTGTTGAACCCGGTCGAGACGCGCGCTTCGCGCAGCGGCGCCTCACGCACCGCGATCTCGAGGATCTTGACGCTGTCCCCCTGCGGGGGGATCACGATCGCCGCGTGTCGGAACAGCTGTGACTCGTACAGGTTCCGCTGGCTCTCGACGACATCCGACCGCTTGAAGATCTCCCCCTCGTGCAGCGCGAGCGAGTGACGGATCGTCGCCTCGGAGACGTGCTCGTTCCCGGCGATCCGGATCTCGCCGATCCGCGCCAGCCAGCGCGGGTTCACCGAGATGGCGACGTCGGCCCAGTGCGTCGTATCGTAGACCACCACGGTGTCGACACGGACGACCGCGTCGGCGTAGCCGCGGTTCGCGAGCTTGTTGCTGATGTTCACGACCGACGAGTCGAGCGCCAGCAGGTTGAGCGGCTTCCCGACCTTCACCCGCACCGATCCGCGAATGTCCTTCGCCGAGAGCACCGGCGTCTCCGGACCGACGGAGATCTTCCGGATCAGCGTCGGTGGTCCCTCGTGCACGCGGAAGGTGACTCCCACGCCGCCTGCGACCGGGGTGACGACCGTGTCGACCGTCGTCTCGCGATAGCCGCGCTTCCAGTAGAAGACACGGATGCGCAGCACGTCGCGCGCGAGCTCCTTCCGGTCGAGGAAGAAGTGCGCGTAGACCGCCTTCGATTTCGTGATCCAGCAGATCGGGGTGAGGATCAGGCCGCGGCAGTGCGACGCCTCGGTCGAGATGCTCTGCTGGATGTCGGACGTCGGGAACGCCTTGACCCCGCGCAGCGAGAGCTTGATGACCTCAGGCGCCTCGAGCTGGTCGCCCTTCGCGTTCTGGGCGGCAAGTGGCAGCGGGGTGGCAAGCAGCATCGCTGCCCCCAGCGCCCGGAGAGCGTTGCGGATCGTCATGGCACCGTCCTCAAGTGCAAGCGATGGGCCGCTTTGCCCCCCAAAAAAGGAGGCGCGCCGGGGGAGCCCCCGGCGCGCCTCTCAACGCTGTCCGGTCACAACCCTGACAGGAGCGAGTCGTTGTTCTGCGTGGCGGCGATCCGCTTGATCAGCCACTCCATCCCAGCCTGTGGGGGCATCTGGCTCAGCCCGCGGCGGAGGGTGTAGACCGCGTCCAGCTGGTCGGGGCGGAACAGCTTCTCCTCGCGCCGCGTCCCGCTCGTCGCGATGTCGATCGCCGGGTAGATGCGCTTCTCGGCGAGCGATCGATCGAGCTTGATCTCGGAGTTGCCGGTGCCCTTGAACTCCTCGAAGATCACGTCATCCATCCGCGACCCCGTCTCGACGAGCGCGGTGGCGATGATCGTCAGCGACCCACCCCCGGACGAGGCCGGGATCGCGCGCGCCGATCCGAAGAACGCCTTCGGCTTGGCCATCGCCTGGGCATCGAGCCCACCGGACAGCGTGCGTCCCGTTCCGCGTTCGGCGGTGTTGTGAGCGCGCGCCATGCGCGTGAGCGAGTCGAGCACGATGACGACGTCCTTTCCCTGCTCGACGAGCCGTCGTGCGCGCTCGAGGACGATCTCCGTCACCTCGACGTGGCGCGCCGCGGGCTGGTCGAAGCTCGACGCGATCACCTCGCCGACCCCCCACGAGATGGCTTCGCTCACTTCCTCGGGACGCTCGTCGACGAGGAGGATGAGGAGCGCCGCATTCGGGTGGTTGAGCGCCACTCCCTCGGTGATCGCGTGCAGCAGTGTCGTCTTTCCGGCGCGTGCCGGCGCGACGATCAGCGCCCGCTGGCCGAAGCCGATCGGGGCGATCAGGTCGATCGCCCGGCGAATGAGCTCGGCCCCTCCCTTGGCCGGACGACCGGTCTCGAGGAACAGCTTCCGCTCGGGGTACGACGCGGTAAGCGTCGCGAAATCGGGACGGCGCGCCGCATTCGCCGGGTCGTCGCCATTCACCGACTTGATCTCGGCGACCACCGTGCGGCCCCGCTGGTCGCGGCCAACGGCTGCCTCGATCAGGTCACCGCGGCGCAGCCCGATCTGCCTGACCATCGGGAGCGGGACGAAGGCATCGCCCGGCTCGGCGAGGTAGCTCCCTGCGGCGCGCCGGATGTACCCGCCATCGCGCCCGAGGTCGAACCATCCCTTCGTCTCCGAGTCAGCGACTACGGGAAGAATCGGTCCGCGGTCCTGCGGCTCCCCGCCGCGGCGCGGACCACGTCCGCGGTTGCGACGTCCGCGGCGTCCCCCTTCGCGGTTCCCATCGCGGTTCCCGTCGCGGTCGCCCTGGACGTTGCCGTCGCGATTTCCGTTGTTGTTGTGGTTCTGTCCCTGGCCGCGCCCGCGGGGATGCTGATGCCGTCCCCGTCCACCCTGCGGTCGCCCGCCCCCGCC
>DASZNJ010000263.1:0-6697 GCA_035551575.1 Gemmatimonadaceae bacterium | reverse complement strand
GGCGCGGTGAATCTTCGACTTGCACATCGTGCGGCGCATGGGTGGGGCGAGTAGTGAGGTGTGAAGGCGCTACGAGCAGTGCTGTGCGGACGTGCCGCGGGAAGTGAAGCGTGAACGGCGAGGGTAGTGGGGCGCGAGCCGATGCTAGCGGCCCGCGGGGCGCAGCTTCCGCAGGTAGAACTGACGGTACCCCGGGGGAAACCCGTCGAGCGTCCCGAACAGCTCGTAGCCGAGCTTCTGGTAGAATGGGAGCGCCTGATACTCGAAGGTGTCGAGGTATGCGCCGAGGCAGCCCTCGTTCCAGGCGTGATTCTCGGCGGTTGCCATGAGCTGCGAGCCGATGTTTCTCCGACGCAGCGCTTCGGGGATCCAGAGCTTCGAGACGTAGAGCCAGCGCCACTTGATCCATCCGACGAGCCCGCCGACGACCTGGCCCGCGTCATCGCGGACGAAGACATCGACGGGGCGCATCTGCGGGTCGCCGATGACGGCGACGTTGAAGGCACGCAGGCCGTCGAAGACGACCTTTTCGTCGTCGTTCGACGGCGCTGTCTCGAGGGCGATCCGGATGGTGTCGGGCATGGGTGAACGCTATCGCCCTCGAGCGTTCGTGGCTACGCCGTGGCGAGCGGCCGGATCACCGTCTCCGAGAATCGCTCCATCTCCTCGAGTTGCGGGCTGCACTGGAGGAGGAGAAGCCCGACGCCGGCGTCCGCGAACGCCTGCACCTGCCCGGCGACCTGCTCCGGAGTGCCGACGAGTCCTGCCCGCAGCCCGCGGTTCGAGACGGAATAATCCTCGAGGGTGACCCGCGACTCGAGCTGGGTGTTGGCGATCCAGTCCTGATAGTTGTGATAGCCCGGCGAGCCGGGGGTGACGTTGGTGATCCGCTCGAGCTCCCGCTTCGCTTCGCGCTCGCTGTCGCGGACGATCGCGTAGGCGGCGATCCCGTACTCCATCGGCGGCAACCCGGCTGCCTCACGGCGGCGGCGCATGTCGGCAATCTTGGGAGCGATGCGCTCCGGTGGATCACCGTGCATCACGTAGGCATCGCAGCGCGAGGCGATGAGGTTCTTCGCGGTCTCGCTCTCCCCGCCGGCGTAGATCGTCGGCCGCGGGCGGCGGAGCGGCTTCGGCTCGAGGATCGTCTCGTTGACCTCGTAGTAATTGCCGCGGTGCGAGAACTCCTTCTCGCTCCAGGCGCCGTCGAGCACCGTCAGCCACTCGGCGGTGCGCGCATAACGGTCGTCGTGCTCGTCGAAGCGGACGCCGTAGCGGCGAGCCTCGTCCTTCCACCAGCTCGAGACGACGTTGAGCGAGAGCCGCCCGTTCGAGATCCGGTCGATGTTCGCCGCCTGCTTCGCGAGAATTGCCGGATTGTGGAAGGTCGGCCTCACCGCGACCATCAGCTCGAGGGTGTCGGTGACGGCAGCCAGCGCGGCGGCGGTGCTCCAGGCGTCGAGCGACGGGGCGTCGATCCCCTTGATGTCGTTGAGAAAGAGCTCGGCGATCAGCGTCAGGTCGTAGCCTAACGCTTCGCTGCGCCGGGCGAGCGTCTTCACGTATCCCCACGACGCGTCCATCCCCTCGTCGGGGACGTTGCGGAGCCAGCCGCCGAAGACGGGGAGCCAGTAGCCGTAGCGGAGGGTCTGGTCGCTCATGCGCCCTTCCCTCCGCGCGCCCGCGCCTCGATGAAGTCGACGAACGGCTGCCACGGATCGAAGCCGATCACCCGCGGCGCGTCGGCGACGAAGTTGGAGAGTGCGTTGACGTCGTAGTAGTAATGCTCCCCGTCGCGGTCGTCGACGAGGTACTCGATCCCGCCGATGTCGAGCCCGATCGCCTGCGCGATCCGCTCGGCGCCGTCGATGATCTCGCGCGACGGGGCCGCGACCTGGACCGTCATCCCGTTCTTTGGCGCATCGATCGCGCAGGCGGCGCGGGCGAGCGACTCACCGCGCGTGGTCTGGCAGATGTCGGCCGGGCAGAGGTCGAACGAGCCTTCGGCCGGGAAGACGTCGATCGCGTAGAGGAACTTCCCGCCGAGTAGCTCGATGCGGGTGATGTGGCCGTCGCGGAGTGGCGCCGCCTCCTGGACGAGCGCGACACCGTCGATGCCTAACGCGACGCGCTCGCCGGCGAGGGCATCGCGGAGCGCCCACTCGTCGTCGTACTTGACGATCCCGGCCCCGCTGCCGCCGATGTTCGCCTTGACGAGCACCGGATAGCGGAGCTGCGCCGCCGCCTCGAGCACGCGCTGGGTCGAGTTGACGACCAGCGTGCGCGGGTATGGCAGCCCGAGCGCAGACAGGATGTCGAGCTGGTACGCCTTCGAGATCTCCGTCTCGTACGGCTGCGACCCGTTGATCACCGGGACGTTCAGCCGCTCGAGATGGCGGAGGAAGTTCAGCGTGTGGAAGGTGGACGACGCGTGGCCGCGCAGGTAGGCGGACGGCGAGGCGCGGTTGACGACGACGGACCACGGGACTTCGGTCTCGCCCGGGTCGTAGGAGTGCGCGGATGCATCGAGGCGCACCCAGGGAAGCTTCCGTCGGTCGAGCTCGGCGAAGAGCGGCTTGAACCAGTCGGGGTGCTCGTGGTAGATCGCGATCGGCTTCATGGAACCTCTCCGGTAAAGTGAAAGCGCCGCGGCGGTTGCCATTCCGCGAGCGCCCGATCCGCTCGACGAATTCGAGCGGGTGAAACGACGTGACTCCCTCAACGGCGAAGAAAAAGCTCCGGTTCCCTGCGAACCGGAGCTTCCTGCGTCCCGTTCCCGTCGGCGTCAGTCGACGAACAGTCCTTCCACCGAGAGATAGCGTTCGCCTGTGTCATAACAGAAGGTGAGGACCCGGCTCGTCGCTGGAATCGTCGGCAGCGTCTTCGCGACCGCGGCGAGCGAGGCGCCTGACGATGGGCCGATGAAGATTCCTTCCTGCTTCGCCGAGCGGACCGCCCATTCGTAGGCCTCTTCCTCGGTGACGGCGACGGTGCCGTCGAGGACGGAGCGATTCAGGTTGCCAGGGACGAAACCCGCGCCGATCCCCTGGATCTTGTGGGGGGAGTGCTCGCCGCCGGCGATGACGGCGGACTTCGTCGGCTCGACGGCCAGGACCTTCAGGTCCGGCATCACGCGCTTCAGCGTCTGGCCGACACCGGTGATGTGGCCGCCGGTTCCGACGCCGGTGATCAGGTAGTCGAGCCCTTCGGGGAAATCGCGAAGGATCTCCTCGCCCGTCGTCTCGCGGTGGACCTGGACGTTCGCGGGGTTGTCGAACTGCATCGGCATCCACGAGCCGGGGTTCTCGGCGACGAGCTCCTCGGCGCGGGCGATCGCGCCCTTCGTCCCCTTCTCGCGCGGAGTGAGCTCGAGGCGCGCGCCGTAGATGGCGACGATGCGGCGCCGCTCGACGGACATCGAGTCGGGCATGACGACGATCAGCTTGTAGCCCTTCACCGCGGCGGCCATGGCGAGGCCGATCCCGGTGTTGCCCGACGTCGGCTCGATGATCGTCGCGCCCGGCTTGAGCGCGCCGCGCCGCTCGGCGTCCTCGATCATCGCGATGCCGATGCGATCCTTGATGCTCCCGCCGGGGTTCGCGCGCTCGAGCTTCATCCAGACCTCATTGCGCGGAAAGAGGCGGCCGAGGCGGACGTGCGGGGTGTCGCCGATCGTGTCGAGGATCGAGTTCGCTTTCATTGGGGTGACCGGTGCGGGCGGGCGGAGATCAGGAACGCGGGATCAAGTCCCTGACGGTAGCATTCGTTCCGCCCCCGCGTCCAGCCTGTGTCAGCGCCCGGCGCGCCGCCGCATCAGAAACGTGCGTCCACGTACAGATAGACGCGAACACCGCCGGCGGGGCGGATCCCTTTCGCGACGTCGGCGCGAACGAGGCCGTCGAGGATCGACGCGCCAACCCCCGCGCCGGCGAGCGGGGTCCCCGGATGCTGCCAGCGGTCGCGGCTCCCCGCCCAGCCGAGATCGCCGAACACCACCGGCCTGAAGCCCATGCTTCCCCGCCCGAGCTCACCCCGTCCCACCCAGAAGGCGTCGCCGACCGCGCTGCCGGCGTCGATACCGCGGACCGTCTGCGGACCGCCGACGAAGAAGAGCTTCTGGATCGGTGGCCGGCCCGCGGCCGCGCCGGCGACACCGGTCAGCGACCCGGCGGTGCCTAACGCCAGCGGGTGCGACAGGGTGAGGTCGAAGATCCCCCGCGCATAGTCGAAGCTCCCACCGGCCGCCTCGAGGCTGGTGTTGCTGATCAGCCGCCATCCCTTCGGGTCGTCGCCCGCCGACCTGATCATCGACGCGCCGATCCCGCCGATGTCCCCACGCTCGGCGTCGATGTTGGGGTCGAACCTGCCGTTGCCGAGGTGGGCGAGCGAGACGTTGGTCTTCATCGCGGCCGCGCCCTCGTGCTCGCCGAACAGCCGCCAGTGGATCCCCTCGCCGTCAGCGGGCATCCGCGTCAGCTCGAGCCCGGTCGCCCGGTAGTAGAAGCCGTCGTCGCGCCCCCAGAGGAGCGCGCCTAACGATGCGCCGAGGGTGAACGGGTCGCCATAATCCCCGGCGGCGGAGAGGCGGTGGTACGCGGTGAGGTCGATCGTCCGGCGCGGGTCGGAGCGGGCGACACCGAGCTCGAGTCCCGGGTTCAGGTCGGCGATGCCGAGCCGGGCGAGGGCGTGCGCGCTGTAGCCGCGCTGGAGCCGCTGCTCGGCGCGGATGCCTAGCGACAGCCCCTCGACCCGGTTGTAGCGAAGGAGCCCGCCGCCGATTCCGTAGAGGATCGCCGGTCGCGGGCGCTCCCCGCCGCCGCCCTCGCGGTCGGCCATCGCCTGCACCGACATCGCCCAGTCGCGGAGCTCCTTGCGGTCGGTCTCGCCGAACAGCTCGTCGCTCGATGCATAGATCGAGGGCGGGAGGTCGGCGGAATGGACGAGGACCGCCGTGTCGCAGGGGATGACGATGTAGGTGCGGAGGCCATCGCGCCGGAGCGCCTCGACGCGCGATCCGCGATGCGTCTTCCGGCACTCGTTCCCCTCGCGATCCTCGAGGGAGTCGAGCCCCTGCCTGACGAGCCGCGCCGCCGAGTCGGCGTGCACATCCTCGAGCTTCGCCGCGGAGTCGCGAATGGCGACGCGCTCGCCGAAGCGCGCGTCGAGCGAGTCGAACACCGCGGCGGGGAGCGGCTCGCCGCGGACCGCATCGTAGGTGAAGCGCTCCTCCCAGCTGAGGGGGCTCCGGATCGGGCCCATCTCGAACAGTCCCTCGGCGGTGCGCGAGGAGGGAAGCCACCAGCGCCCGCCCTGGAGCACGAACTCCTGGGTGACCGCCGTCAGCGACAACCGCATCGGCTGGAGCGCGGGCTTGAGCCAGGGCGGGATGTCGTCGTCCTTCTTCTTTCCGCGGGGTGTCGTGTCGCTCGCCTGCTCCTCGCGGACCGCGAGCCAGAGGTCGAGCGGGGCGGAGAGCCGATAGGCCGCGCGGACGAGCTGCGCGCTCTCCCGGTCGAGCCAGAGCGAGCCGACGATCGCGTTCCAGCGCTCGGCGCGCGGGCTGACGCGAAGCTCGATCAGGTGGTACTCGCCCGCATGCGGGATCCTGATCACCACCGAGTCGCCGATGGCGTAGCGGTAGTAGGCCTCGGCTCCCGCGCCTAACGGGTGGACGATCTGCTCGCGGTTGACGTCGAACTTGAAGCGCGAGACCGGCCAGAGCCGGTCCTCCCCGGGGACGTAGGGGAGGTCGATGACGTCCGGCGACGACGGATCGTTGTTGATGTCGTCGTCGTCGTCGAAGGCGGCGACCGCCCGCGCGCCGGTGATCCGGATGACCGCACCGCGGTCGCGGTCCCACGAGACGCGTGCGGCCTGCTCGCCGCGGGCGGCGAGGCGCGCGCGGGCGAGGGCGCGGAGCGCGATCCCCGCCGACATGCGCTGGTAGGTCAGCCCGTCGTACGACCGCAGCGTCGAGTCGACCGCGAGCCGGGCACCGCGTGCGCGGAGGACGAGCTCGCGCGTGGCCTCGTTGGCGTAGGCGGTGGCGATGTGCGCGGGCGTGACAGGAATCCGCTTTGCCGCCCGCGCCGCGGAATCGCCGGTCGTGATCGTGCTGTCATCGCCGGCGCCGATGGTGATGCTGATCCCGTGACCCTTCTTCGTTGTATCGGTTTTCGCCGGGGGAACGGTGTCGCGCGGCGGAGCGGCGGCTGGCTGCTGAACTCCGATGAGTAGTGCGACGATGGACGCGATCATGCACGGGGCTGGAGGAGGGGATCTCTCTGCGTACGCCCCGAGCCACGGCGTGTTTCAGGCTGGCCGAGGTTTCAGCGCTCCGCGCCGGGGTGGTAGCGCCGCACGGTCGCGGCGTCGATCTCGGCGTTCGTCCAGGCGACGCGCTTGTACTCGCCGCGCGCGAACATCGCTGCCTGGTCCGCGTGGTACGGCGAGTCCTCGCGCGGACTCTCGCCGTAGGCGAGCACCGACCAGGCGCGCGGCCGGTCGCCGAACTCCACGGCGAGCACCCAGCCATCACCGCCGGCGGCGACGCGCTTTCCATCGGGCGCATCGTTGTACCAGAGCACGCGGAAGCAGCCGAGGTCGCCGTTGCAGCCCCCGACCGGGACATCGACGTCGCCGATGCGGACGCGATGCACCTCGCCCCAGGCGACGTCCGCGCGCCCGTAGCGGCGAG
>DASZNJ010000262.1:0-22396 GCA_035551575.1 Gemmatimonadaceae bacterium | reverse complement strand
CGGGGTGAGGAGAGTCGAGCGAGCACAAATGTGATGTTCCTCACCCGTCACCTGGTTGCGTCCGGCGCAATGGCTCAGTCCGTCTCATGCAAGCGCCGTTTGCTCACCGCCAACGGCTCAAGGCTCACGGCTGCCGTCACGAGGACCGCCATGCGCACCCTGACCACCACCGCCCTCACCGCCGTACTCGCCCTCACCGCCGCCTGCGGCGGCTCGAGCGGGCCACGCCCGTACGTTCCACCGGTCCCCTTCGACGAGCCGATCGTCGCGATGCGTGACGTGCGGCTCGCCGGCGCTGGGCTCACCGGCGGATCGATGGACATCGTCGTCAGCGTCTACAACCCGAACGACTATGCGGTCCAGACGCCGCGCCTCACCTATCACCTCCTCGTCAACACGGCGCGCGTCGCGAGCGGTGATTACGACGCGATCCTCGAGCTCCCGGCGCGGGACTCGGCGCAGATCCGGATCCCGGCCACGTTCAGCTACGCGAGCATGCGCAATGCGGGGCGCGGCGCGGCGGAGGTGGGGGCGGTGAGCTACCGGATGGTCGGACGGATCTCGGTCGGCACGCCGTACGGACGGCTGTCGGCGCCGTACGACCGGAGCGGCCGCTTCGCCCCGCTCAGCATCCCCGTGAGCGGGCTGGGCGGGCTGCTCGGGCACTAGCCGCGAGTTGGAGGGAGGCACCCGGCTCCGCGGCGGCGAGCCGCCGCTCCCCGCGGGACGGGGCTATTCCCGGCTCCTGCCGGGCTGGCCGCTTTCCCGTTAGGCGCCGGCCGGTTCGCTGATCACCGTTGAGCGCCGCGATGCTGGCGGCCGTCACCGCGCTCGCCCTCGCGCTGATCGCGCTCGGGCTCGCGCTCAGGCCATCGCGGCCGATCCCACCTCGGGGTGCGCGCGCATGAAGCGGACGAGCGCGGGCGCGTAGTCGGTGAAGCGCGGACAGACGATCGCGCTCGTCCCGAGCGCGGCACTCGCCGCGCTCGTGTCATAACGGGTGGGGTGGACGAAGTAGTCCACCGCGCTGGACGGGATCCGCAGCAGCTCGTAGACCCCGGGCATCCGCTCGATCGACCACTTCGCCATCCCGAGGGGGAGCGGGACCCGCACCATCGTCCGCTCGGTGAACTCCGCCATGCTGCGGAGGATCTCGTCCACCGTCAGCGGCTGCGGGTCGGCCAGCGCGTAGGTCGCGCCGCGGCTGCGCGGCAATGCGCTGAGCCAGGTGATCGCGTCGACGACGAAGTCGCGCGGGACGACGTTGAGCTCCGTGGCGCCGGGACGCCCGATCACGGGCATCACGGCGAGCCGCTTCTGGCGGAGCAGCCACTGGAGCGCGAAGTACGGACCATCGTATTTCTGGGTCTCCCCCGTCACGCTGTCACCGACGACGATCGAGGGGCGATAGATCGTCGCCGGCAGGCCGGCGCGCATCATCCGCCTGACGGCCACCTCGGCGAGATACTTGGTTTCCTCGTAGTGGTTGTTGAAGACCTGGCCGACGTCGAGATCCGACTCGTGGAAGACGCCACGGTGGCGCCCACTCACGTAGCAGGTGCTGACGTAATGCAGCCGCTCGAGCCGCGGGCAGTGCGCGGCGAAGTGCAGCACGCGCTCGGTACCGTGCACGTTGACGCGCATCGCGACGTCGCGCGCGACGGAGAGATCGTAGAACGCGGCGAGCTGATAGATCGAGGTCACGCGAGGCTTGAGCGCGTCGGCGTCGCGAAGCCCGAGGTTGGCGTCGGTGATGTCGCCCTCGGCGAGCCGTGCGCGGCCACGCAGCGACGGGTCGCGTGCCTCGAGCAGGGCGAGGCGCTGGCGGGCGAGCGGCAGGAAGCGCCGCTGCACGACGCAGACGGCCGATGCGTCCGGCTCGCGGGCGAGGATTCGCGGCAGCAGCTCGCTGCCGAGGAAACCGGGGAAGCCGGTGAAGATGATCGTCCTCATCGGGTCGCTCACCGCAGCCCAGGGATGCGCCCGAGCAGGCGCACGACATGCGACATCAGCGTCTGGTAGTCCGTCTCGCGAAGAAAGCGAGGCGGGGCGAGGGGCAGGAACCGCTGCACCGCGATCGTCTGCGCCTCGGTGTACTTGAGGATGCCCTCTTCGCCGTGGCGTCGTCCGAAGCCCGAGCTCTTCATCCCGCCGATCGGCGAGCCGGTGGCGGTCCAGGTCGCGGCATACGCTTCATTCACGTTGACCGTGCCACACTCCAGGCGCCGTGCGACATCGACGGCGCGCCGCGGGCTCCGCGACCACACGCTCCCGTTGAGCCCATACGGGGTGTCGTTCGCGCGGGCGATCGCGTCCTCGACGTCGTCATAACGGTAGACGGCGAGCACCGGCCCGAACGTCTCTTCCGCGTAGGCGAGCATTCCCGGGCGAACGCCGGCGAGGATGGTGGGCTCGTAGAAGAGTGGACCGATGTCGGGGCGGCGCCTGCCTCCGTGGAGCACGGTGGCACCCTTCGACACAGCGTCGCCGACGTGCGCCTCGACGACGGCGAGCTGCCTGACGGAGCTCAGCGACCCGACATCGGCGGAATAATCCAGGGCCGGACCAATTCGAAGCGCGCGCGTCCGCGAGACGAGCTGCCCCACGAAAGCGTCGTGCAGCGCGGCCGGGAGGTAGAGCCGCTCCATCGAGACGCACACCTGCCCCGCTCCGACGAAGGCACCGCGCACCGCGCCGTCCACGGCGGCGGCGACGTCGGCGTCGGGGAGCACGATCATCGGGTTCTTCCCCCCGAGCTCGAGCGAGAAACCGACGAGCCGCGACGACGCCTGCTGCGCGACCATCTTCCCGGTCCGCGTACTGCCGGTGAACATGACGTAGTCCGCGCGGCCGATGAGAGCGGGGCCGAGCTCGTGCCCCTCCCCGGTCACGACACGAAGCACCTCGCGGGGGAGGCCGGCGTCGTAGAGGAGCGAGGCCGCCAGCAGCGCGGTGAAGGAGCTCTGCACGTCGGGGCGCAGGACGACCGCGTTGCCGGCGATGAGCGCGGCAATGGCGTCGGTGATGGAGAGGATGAGCGGGAAGTTCCACGGCGCGATCACGCCGACGACTCCCACGGGGTGACGCAGCTCGATTGCCGTGGTGAGCACGGGGAACGCGCCGGCGCGGCGCCTGGTGCGCAGGTAGCGCGGCGCGTGCACCGCATAGTGCCGGGCGACAAGGGCGGTATCGAGGATCTCCTCGAACGCGTGGCGCCGCGCCTTCCCCGACTCGAGCTGGATGAGATCGATGATCTCCTCCTGGCGATCGAGGAGCAGCGACTGGAAGCGGGTGAACACCGCGCAGCGCTCGCCGATTGGCGTGGCGCCCCACTCGCGCTGCGCTCGGCGTGCGGCCCGCACGGCGTCGTCGATGTCGGCTTCCGTCCCCCGCGGGATCGTGCCGAGAACCGCGCCGGTGAAGGGTGCGCGGACATCGATCTCCGCGCGGCCGGGACGCGGCACGGCGGAAAGCGCGGCGAGGGCGCTGAAGCGTTCGTCCGTTCTCCCTGCGGGCGGTGCGGTTGCTCCGGTAGCCATCGTCACGCCCACCCTCCGCGGTGTGTTGGCCGCCGGTTCGAGCGGCATCTTCGCTCGCATCGGGGGCCATCATGCAAGCTCGCCGGCGCCACTCACGGCTGCAAGCGGGCGATCGCGGCACGCTCCCTGCCCCTCCCCGCTTCATGGCACTTCGCGAGTTCAAGGACGAATCCGGCCGGGAGTGGCGCGCCTGGGACATCACCGCGGAGAAACTGCATCCGTCGACCCGCGCCGAGAATCACCTGCAGGGGGTCCTCGAGGGATGGCTCGTCTTCGAGGCGGTCGACGGCAGCGCGAAGGCACGACTGTATCCGATCCCCCCTTCATGGCAGGGAGCCTCGCAGGAAGAGCTTCGCCGCCTGCTGCGGCTGGCGGAGCCGACGCGCGATTCCGGGGAGTACGAGCGATTCGCGTCGGGGGAGCGGGCGGCGCAGCGTGTCGCCTCTCGTGGTGCACCCGACGACGCGCCGCCCGCGAACCGGGCCGAGCGGACCTCGACCGAGGGCCGGTCCTTCCGCTACCCCGGTGGGCGCTACTGGTCAGTGGCCGAGTACGTGATTCGGCAACCGTCGGACGGCGAGGGGATGGCGAGCCTTCCCGTCCTTCGCTTCACCGCGGGCGCGCGAAGTCTCGACGTGAAGAGCTGGCCGGCCGAATGGCGCAGCTATTCGGACCACCAGCTCGCCGACCTGCTGTGGCGGAGCTTTCCGCGCGCGGCGGCGGGGGGCAGTGAGCCGGGCACATTGCGGCGCCGGCGTGGTGAGCTCGATGCGCAACCGTGACGGGGGGCACACCAGTTGCGAGAGTGAGTTGGGAGCTCCGCCGCGTCGCGACGGCCTGTCGCCGCGCGCGGCTCCTGAACGCCGACCACCCGCACCACCGATGACCGAGAGTTTGCCGGACGAGGACTTCGAGCCCGCGCAATCGACGGCGGAAGAGCTCGAGCGCGCACGCGAGGAGCTTGCGCGGCAGCTCGAGGAGGCGTGTGCGACGCCGGTGGTGCACGGTGCGGAGACGACCGGCCAGCTGAGAAGGCTCGATGACGCGCTGCTCGCCGCCGCGCGGACGGCGGAGGGCCTCATCGCGCTCAAGCAGAAGGCGCGCGAGGAGCAGGCTCTCGCGGAGGGGACGACGGCCGCGGACGGGACCGCGACCGATGCGCAGGGGGGTGCCCACGTCGAGCGCATCCGGGAGTTCAAGGACCGCAACGGCTGCGAGTGGCGCGCGTGGTCGGTGACTCCGGGTCAGGCATCGACGACGTCGACCCGCAACCTCGGCGACCTTCGCAACGGATGGCTCGCCTTCGAGTCGCTCAGCGGCAGCGGGAAGCGCCGGCTCGTCGATTTCCCGCAGGACTGGATGACGCTCAGCGACGCGGAGCTCGAGGTACTCCTCGAGCGCGCGACCGCCGCCCCGGTGCGGAAGCGGGCGCCGGGACCGGACGCTCCCGCACCGCAGTAGCACTGCTGGGGGACCCGACCCGAATGCCCCCCGACAAGGCATCGGGATTGCCTTTGAAGCGGACGTGGCCTTTCACCTCGTCCCGATCCTCGTCACCATCCGTCACGAACTGCACATGGCGTTCGTGAGCGGCCGCGTCAGCGCCACGCTCGACGCGGCGCTCGTCGCGTACGGCGCCTACTGGAAGGAGCACGGCCGCTCGAAGGAGGAGACGCGCAAGCTCTTCACCGATTTCCTGGCGAGCACGGGGCACTATCCGTATGCCGCGCGCCGCAGCCGCGAGCTTCCAGCCCAGGACGTGACGGTCGAGATCCTGAAGATCGTCGTCAGGCCGTTCGCGCAGTCCAGCGGAAATCACGAGACGGGGATCGTGCTCGCGTTGTGACGTCGCACACGCTCCGCGCGCGACTGACGGAGCAGTCAGCGCAGGGCGGGTTGGCGAGGGCGTGAACGAACGGACTCTGGCATATCTCCTGCCCCGGCTGCGGGCATGGCACTTCGCGAATTCACCGACCGTGCGGGCCGCGGATGGCGGGTGTGGGACGTGTCGGCGGACGCCATCCATCCGGCGACGCGCGCCGAGGATTACATGCGCGATTATCTCGACGGTTGGCTCGCGTTCGAGTCGATGGACGGACTCGCCAAGTGCCGCCTGACGCCGATTCCTCCCGGATGGTCGACGGCGACGGTCGCGCAGCTGGAGCAGTGGCTGCACCAGGCGGAAACGGTGCGCGGCGAGCGCTCGTCGGGCGCGTACGGCCGATCGTCGGCGGAGGTGGCGTCGAATCCGCGCATCCTGGCGGACGCGCGGCAGCCGGTGCGCACCTTCCGCTTTCCGGGCGGGCGCTTCTGGACGGTCACCGAGTGCCCGGTGAGCGCGACGACGGGCGCCGACCAGGCGCAGCCGCGCCGGGTGCTCCGCTTCATGTCCGGGTCGCGGGCGCTCGACCTGACGTCGTGGCCGGAGGACTGGGCGAGCCGCTCCGACGCCGACCTCGCCGACCTGCTGACGGCGAGCTTCCCGCGGCACAACGCCGAGGTGGACGATGTCGCGCAGCGCCGGCGCAGCAGCGACGCGGACCGCCGTTAGGCGACGAGCACCGGCCTGACGCTACTCGATCAGGCGGCGGCGGATGCGGGCGGCGTCCTCGCCGCGGCGCCAGAGGTCGAGCAGGGAATCCTCGGGCAGCGCGTCCCAGCCGTCGGGGATCGGCGCGAGGCGCTTGCTCCCGATCACGGAGTCGAAGGTCAACCACCCGTGTTCGTAGCCCTGGCGCACGGGGACGCGGACCTCGTTGCGGTGCCGGCGCTCGACGCCTGTTCGCTGGTCGCGGTCGTTCGGCCCGAGCCGCGACGGGGGAACGCGCCGCGGGCCGCGCCGTCGCTCGGCGAGCTGGGGGTAGACGTCCCACACCTGCCAGACCACGCCGTCAGCATCGATGAAGGAGCGATGTCCCATGCCTCTCCCGCTTGCTTGGAACGTGCCAGCGGGCCCAGCGCGGGGGCCGCGAACGGCCCTCGCGGCATGTCGCTCGCTCACGGTGTAGCAGCTGCGCCGCTCACCGAGCGGTCGCGGTCGCGCGGGAGGCCGCGACGTTCGACGCCTTCCGCGGGCAGCGGACGAAGCCGCGTGCGCCTCGACGCGCCGAAGGGCTTCGCGTTCCCGGGCGAGACTCTCCGGACCCCCGCATGGCGCGGTGCTCCTCGACGATCTCGCAGTCGCCCCGGTGCCGGCAGGATACCGCGGCGGCGACGGCTCGCGGAAGGACGTCGTCGTCGCACGTCAGGCATCAGCCGCCGGCCTGCTCAGTCGAGCTGCCGCCCGTCGCGGTAGACGCGAACCCCGCCGTCTCCCTGGAGCAGCAGCAGTGCGCCGCGCCGGCCGTAGGCGCGCATGAGGTCGAGCATCATCGGCTCCTCCCCGCCCCACGGATAGGCGTAGACGACGTCGAAGTCCTCGAGCGGATGGCCGATGATCGGGTACGCTGACGGGCCGTCCCCGATCGTCCCCGAGCGCCCATCCCCGGTTGCCGGTCGCCAGCGATACCCGGTGGGGATGAAGCTGCCGTCGACGAACACGGCGCGCGAATGGAATCGCGCGGCGAGGTCGCGCGCGATCCGGCCGAGCGAGGGATCGAGCTCGATGCCGTAGGCATCGAAGCCGAGCATCGAGGCCATGATCGTTATGACGCCGGTGGCCGAACCCCACTCGACGAACCGCTGTCCGGGGGTGCGCAGCGCGAGCAGGGCACGCAGCACCTGGTCATAGTCGGCGGGAACGAAGGGGTGGAACCGCTTCTGCCGCACGTCGGCATCGAAGCGCTCGAAGATCGCCCACCCCTCGTCGATCAACTCGGCGAGTTGCGCGGCAACCGGACCGGCCTGCGCGATGCCGGCGGCGGGCGCGTGCGGTACGACAGGGTCGATCATGCGCGAATGACGGGAGCGTCGAGGTGACGGCGGCTGCGCGGCCGGACCATGCCCGCTCGTGGAAGGTAACCGGCGACGAGCCTGAAGTGCGGCGCGGCCGCCCTTCTCTCTGGCGCAACCCTGCGCGCGGCGCTTGTTTCCTGAAATGCTCACCCGCGGCGCGATCCCCCGGTCGCGGCGCGTGCTCGCTGTTTTCGGGAACCCGGCGCCTGAATGTTCGACATCACCACCCCCTGCCCGCTCGCTCCGGCCCTCGCGGCACGGATGCGGGAGGACCGGGAAGAGCTCACGCAGCGGTGGCTCGACCGGATCGTCGCTCGAGTGGAGCTCGAGCCGCTCCGCGTCTTCCCGACGGACGAGTTGCTCAACCACGTCCCGCTGCTCATCGACGGGATCGCGGCGTATCTCGAGGACCCCTCGATGGTCGTCACCGCCGACGCGCCGGTGATCGCGAAGGCGATGGAGCTCGGTGCGCTGCGACACAGGCAGGGGTTCGACGAGTACGAGCTGCTGAAGGAGTTCGAGATCTTCGGCGGGATCATCTTCGCCTTTCTCGCGCGGATAGTGCAGACGCTCGACGTACCGTGCGAGAAGGACGAGCTGCTCGTCTGCGGGCACCGTGTGTTCCGCGCCGTCGCGCTGATCCAGGAAGCGGCGCTGACGCATTACATGCAGCGAGTACGCACGAAGCTCGCTGAACGCGAGGAGCGGCTGCGCAGCTTCAACCGGGCGCTGACGCACGAGCTCAAGAACCAGCTCGGGGCGGCGATGGGTGCGGCCGACCTCCTCGATCTCGAGGGACTGCCCGCGAACGAGCATGCGCGACTGCTCGACGTCGTCAGGCGCAACGTGCGGGTCATGCGGGGGGTGCTCGACAACCTCGTCGAGCTGTCGCGGCTCGACAGCGACACGCGGCAGCAGCGGCGCGTGCTCCTCCCGCAGGCGGTCGGCGAGGCGGTTCGCCAGCTGCGCGACCGCGCGCAGGCGGCGCGGGTGAAGGTGAACATCGGTGAGCTGCCGCAGGTCGAGGTCAGCGCCGCGGCCGTCGAACTCGCGGTCTCGAACTTCGTGTCCAACGCGATCAAGTACGCCGACCCGGCGAAGGCGGAGCGCTGGGTGACGGTGCGTGGCGCGACCGTCGAGGCGGGAACGGGGCCGGAAACGATCGTCACCGTGACCGACAACGGGATCGGGGTTCCCGCGGAAAAGCGCGAGCGACTGTTCGAGCGCGGCTTCCGCGCGCACATCGACTCGGTCAGCGGCGTCGAGGGAGATGGTCTCGGCCTCAGCATCGTGAAGGACGCGCTCGACGCGATCGGCGGTCGTGTCTGGGCGGAGTTCGCGCCCGAGGGCGGAGCGTCGTTTTCCTTCGCGCTCCCGGCGCGCCGCGCCGGCGAGAGTCCGGCGGGGGGCTAGCGGCGAGCGCCGCGCCGCGACACATGGCTCTGCTGGGAATGCAGGACGTCAGCATCGCGTTCGGGGGAGCGCCGGTCCTCGACCACGCGCGCGTCGCGATCGAGCGTGCCGAGCGCGTCTGCCTGCTCGGGCGCAACGGCGCCGGCAAGAGCACGATCATGAAGCTGCTCGACGGCTCGCTGGTGCCCGACAGCGGAGAGATCGTCAGGCAGACCGGCGTCACGATCGCCCGCCTCGAGCAGGAGGTGCCGGGCGACGTCGGCGGCACCACCTTCGACGTCGTCGCCGCGGGGCTCGGTGAAACCGGGGGGCTGCTGGCGCGCTATCACCGCGCCAGCCACCGGGTGAGCGCCGACGCGACCGCGGCAGCGCTGCGCGACCTCGACCGGCTGCACCACGCCCTCGATGCGGCGGGCGCATGGGAGGTGCAGACGCGCGTCGATACCGTGCTCCTGCACCTCGGGCTCGATCCCGACGCGCCGTTCGCGTCGGCGTCCGGGGGGCGCAAGCGCCAGGCACTGCTGGCCCGCGCGCTCGTCGGCGACCCGGACATCCTCCTCCTCGACGAGCCGACGAACCACCTCGACGTCGAGGCGATCGAGTGGATGGAGTCGTACCTGATCGACCGGTCGGCGACGCTCGTGTTCGTCACCCACGATCGCGCGTTCCTGCGGCGCCTCGCGACACGCATCGTCGAGCTGGATCGCGGCCGTCTCGTCGACTGGGGGTCGGGCTACGACAGCTATCTCGAGCGGAAGGACGCGGCGCTCGCCGCCGAAGCCAGGGAATGGTCGGAGTTCGACAGGAAGCTGGCGAAGGAGGAGGTGTGGATTCGGACCGGGATCCAGGCGCGGCGCACACGCAACGAGGGACGGGTGCGGGCCCTCGAGGCGCTGCGCCTCGAACGGCAGGCGCGTCGCGACCGCGTTGGCACCGTCAGGCTGCAGGCACAGGAGGGCGAGCGTTCCGGGCGGCTGGTGGCCGAGGCGCGCGGCGTCGGCTTCTCCCGCGGCGATCGCGTGATCGTCGAGGATTTCACGACGACGATCGCGCGGGGGGATCGCGTCGGGCTGATCGGGCCTAACGGCGCGGGAAAGACGACGCTGCTCCGGCTCCTCCTCGGCGAGCTGGCACCGGACCGCGGGACGATCCGGATCGGCACGGGGCTCGAGGTGGCGTACTTCGACCAGCTGCGCGAGCAGCTCGAGCCGGAGCGGAGCGTGTTCGCCAGTGTCGCCGACGGCGCCGACTTCGTCGAGATCGGCGGAGCGCGCAGGCATGTCACCGGGTACCTGCAGGACTTCCTCTTCTCTCCCGACCGCAGCCGCACCCCGGTGCGGGCGCTCTCCGGCGGGGAGCGCAACCGGCTCCTGCTCGCGCGGCTGTTCACGCGCACCTTCAACCTCCTCGTGCTGGACGAGCCGACGAACGACCTCGACATCGAGACGCTCGACCTGCTCGAGGAGATGCTGATCGCCTATTCGGGAACGCTGCTGCTCGTCAGCCACGACCGCGAATTCCTCGACAACGTCGTGACGAGCACGCTGGTGTTCGAGGGGGGAGGACGCATCGGCGAGTATGCCGGCGGATACAGCGACTGGGTGCGCCAGCGGCCGGTGGGGAACGCGGCGGTCTCGATTGGCGCGCGCCCGCCGGCGGCCCCGGCCGCCGCGCGGCCGTCGTCCCCGCCCCCGGTGATCGCGAGGAAGCGGCGACTCTCGTTCAAGGAGACGAGCGAGCTGGCGGCGCTGCCCGAGCGGATCGACGCGCTCGAGCGCGAGCGTGAGCAGGTGTATGCGGCGCTCACCGATCCGGCGGTGCTCCGCGACGGGGGAAAGGTCGCGAGCGTGCGCGCGCGGCTCGCGGCGCTCGAGGTGGAGATCGTCGGGCTGACCGAGCGGTGGGAGGAGCTCGAAACGCTCGCCGCCGGCAGCAACTCCCCGCGTTAGGCGACGACGGCCGGCATCAGCAGCCGCGCCGCGGGCGTTCCTCAGCGGTCCGCGCACCGTGGGACCGCCGGCGCCGGACCGGGCGGTCGCGCGGCACGGCCGCGGACCGTTAGGCCGGATCGGGCGTCCGGGAGTTGCGAAGGTACCGTCGCGACCGCTGATATCTCCGCCGCGTCACTCGCGCGCCCAGGGGATGATCTGCAGCCGCTCGAAGGGAATCGGCCGCCCGGTCTTCTCGGAGATGCCGAAGCGCTCGGGCTCGCGGTAGAGCCGGTCGAGCGCCTCGTCGATCTCGGCAAGCTCGCGGGAGACACGCGTCGCGTTCGACGCCTCGAGCTCCTCCTGCATCGTGTCGGTGCCGCGGTCCGCCTGGTGGAACGGAATCGACGAGAGGTCGCCGGCGCGATCCTGCTCCGAGCCGCCGGCTCGGTCGTCGACAGAGCGGTTCAGCGCGCGCATCGCGCGATCGCGTTCCTCCTGGAGTCGCTTCTCGATCTGCTGCCGCTGCGCTGGGGAAAGAGCCATGAGTGCCTGTGCCTGGTGCATGTGTCGAGGGTGGGGCGCGCCCGGGGCGCTGACGCCGGATCGACAGATGCATTTTTGGTACTCAGCGACCGGACCCCGGCAGGCCCGCGCCGATCCCCTTCCCGAGCCCGGCGGCGACGCAACAACGGCGGCGCGATTGTTCGCGCCGCCGTCCACGGTTCGGGAAGCAGGCCGCCTAACGCTACTTGCCGCCAGCCTTGAAGAGGAAACTGCTGCGCACGACCTCCGTGCGCGGCTTCGGGTTCGTGCCTCCGGTGCGAGCCGGCTCGAAGCGGATCCGCTCGATGACCTTGCGGACCGAGGCCGTCATCGCGTCGTGCGGCGAGCGCACGACCTCGAGGGTCGACATGTCGGGCTTCCCCGTCTCGTCGACGACGAACTGGACGACAACCTCGCCCTCGACGCTGTTCTTGCGGAGGAACACAGGATAGGCAGGCTCGGGCATCGCGCCGAGCAGCCGCGCGTTCGTCGGGGCGGCCGACGCGTCGGTGGAACGCTTGTCGATGCCATTTGTCCAGAACTGCCTGGAAAATCCCTCACCGACCCCGGGCGCCTGTTCCGACAGCCGGGCGATCGAGTCGGCCTTGCCGAGGCTCACTGCGGGAACCGGGAGCCGCAGGTTACGCGACAGCTCGAGCGACGGCGAATCGTCACCGCGCTCGCGGGATGACTCCTTCGCCGGGCGCTGTTCCGGCTCACGCGTCACCGGTCCCACCGGGGTCGCCGCCGGCGCCGATGCCGCCACGAGCTGCGGCGCGACCGAGCCGGCCGAGGTGCGAATAAGCGGCGAGTCCGAGTCCGATCCGGTCGCCGCGAGCGCCGCGCTTGCCGCGCGTGGCAGCTCCGCCGAACGGTCCACGCGCGACACGCTGGACGGTCCCTCGTTGCCTTCGGCAGCGCGCGGCCGCACGCTGATCGCGGCGACGAGGAGCACGACGACGCTGGCCCCGGCGATGGCGGCCTGCGCACGGCGCGTGGAAAGCGCGGCGGGCAACGCGGCGAGAGCGCGCCGCAGCCTGGCCGCCGGCGAGAGCGCCTTCGCCTGCTCGTTCATCTCCTCCTCGATCTGGTGCAGCTCCTCCGAAAGCGAAAGCAGTCCGGTCGCCGCCGGAAGGACGAGCGCCTGCTGCCGCTGCTCGTCGCGCTCGGCCAGGTCCATGCTCGGCCGCGCCGGCGCGTGGCTGGCGGCGACCGCCGCGTTCTCCGCGCGCGCGGCGATCGTGAGCGCCGGTGGCAACGCGCTCGCTGCAGCGGGGGGGAGCGGTACAGCCGCCCTGCTGACCGGCGCCGTCGGGAGCGGCGGGGGCACGAGGTACTGCGACGCAGGTGGTGCCATCATTCCCGCGAATCCGTCGTCGCCGGCGAGGTCGGACGCCTGCAGCTGCAGGTCTACGATGCGCTCGCGAAGCACGCGGAGGCTGGCGTGGCTGACGCCGAGTGTCTGCTCGCGGATGCTGAGCGCGCGCTGGAAGAGGCGGCCGGCCTCGTCGACCTTTCCTCGCGCAGCGCACTCGTCGGCCAGCAGCTCGAGCGCCGAGGCGATCGCGTAGTGATTCGGAGCGAGCGTCTTCTCGCGGATCTGCAGGACGCGTCGTCCGAGCGCCTCGGCGCCTTCATGGTCACCGACACCCTGCCGCACGAGGGCGAGGCTGGCGAGGACCGTCGCGACCTCCGGATGTTCCTCGCCCTTTGCGCGCTTCAACACGAGCAGCCGCTCGAGCAGCGGCTCGGCGCGCGCGAACGCGCCCTGCTTGAGGTAGAGCCGACTCAGGATGTTCAGCAACCCGTTGAGGTCGGGGTGGTCCGGCCCGAGCTGTCCCTCGCTGATATCCAGCGCGCGGCGGAGACGCGACTCGGCTTCGTCGTTCACGCCGCGCGCGAGGAGGCGGCTGCCGAGAGCGGACAGAGCCGCAGCGAGACCGAGGTCATGTTCGCCGAGAGTGCTCTCGGCGACCGCGACCGCGTCGCGGAAGAGCCGTTCGGCCTCGGCGTCGAGCCCGGCGTCCTGATAGAGGGCGCCAAGGCGCAGCAGGGACTCGGCGGTTTCGGTGCCGATCGTCCCGTCGGAGTCGGCGGTTCGCAGCGCGCTGGTGAGCGAGGCCTGTGCGCCCGAGCGGTCCCCTCGCGCGAGGGCGAGGCGCGCGGCGTCAGCGAGCTGGTCGAGCGATGGTCGTGTATCGGACATCGTGGAGCTGCCCTCCAGCCGAACTTGAGTCCAGACCGAACCCGAATGACCCGGTTGGCGGTCCTGTGTTCAGGCGCCGGTCATCCGCGCGGACGCAGCGACCGGGGGCAAGACGGGGGCCCCGTTCGGTACGAGTCGCATCACGATTGACGGGGATAACCCGACGCGGCGCGCTGCTATGTAGCGCGCGCGTGACACCTCGCGGCATGCGGTCAACAGCTCCGGGCCGACGGTGAAAGCCGGCGACGACCGGCGCGAAACCGTTAGGCACCTGCTGGGCAGATGGCGGCCGAGATCGCTGCGCCGCGGAGCGCGGCGCCTGCGCGAAAATGGCTCTTGCCGCTCGCCGCGGTTGGCGTCCGCCGACAACACACTGAGGCAACTGCACAACACGGCTGACGCAGCGCATCGGGGCGCACTGCAGCGCGGCCGATTCAAGTATGCACCGGGCAGGCACTTACGAGGATCACCGGTCCCGATGACAGGGGAATGGAAGATGCTTTGCCGCGCGGGTGAAGCGCGATCCCCGGTAGTGAGCGTCGCAGCGGCGTCCACGTGATGCCATCACGCCCGGCAGCATTGAGCTGCATTCCTTCTTCATGTGAGACCGTGCTCTCTCCTCACTATCGGCGGATCCGCGAGCGACTGGCCGCGAATCCGAAGCGCTGGCTGATCACCGGAGTTGCCGGATTCATCGGGTCGAACCTTCTCGACGCCCTGCTCGGTCTCGGCCAGGAGGTCGTGGGGCTGGACGATTTCTCGACGGGCTACCGCTCGAACATCGAGGAGGTGCTCGGGTCGCGGCCGGAGTCCGCGGAGCGCTTCACCCTCATCGAGGGTGACATCCGGAACATCCGGAGCTGCGAGGCCGCATGCGATGGCGTCGATCACGTGCTCCATCAGGCGGCACTCGCCTCTGTTCCCGGCTCGATCGACGACCCTGCGACCGCGCATTCGGTGAACGTGGACGGCGCCTTCAACATGCTGCTCGCGGCGAGGAAGGCAGGCGTCAAGCGCTTCGTGTACGCCTCGTCGAGTGCCGTGTACGGCGACGCGACAGAGCAGCCGCAGACCGAGAGTCGTACCGGCCGCGCACTCTCCCCGTACGCCGCACAGAAGGCGATCAACGAGACGTACGCGACTGCCTTCCAGATGGCGTACGGACTGGAGACGGTCGGGCTTCGCTACTACAACATCTTCGGACCCCGACAGGATCCGGACGGCGCGTACGCGGCGGTGATCCCGCGCTGGATCGCGAATCTGCTTCGCGACGAGCCCTGTCTGATCTACGGCGACGGCGAGACGACGCGCGATTTCTGCTTCGTCGCGAACGTCGTCCAGGCAAACCTGCTGGCGGCGACGACCGACACTCCCGACGCGACCGGACAGGCGTACAACATCGCGTGCTCGCGCTCCGTCACGTTGAACCAGCTGTTCGCGCTCATCACCGAGCAGCTTTCCTCGCTCGGCGAAACGCCGTCGCTGGCGAGCCCCGTGTACCAGCCCTTCCGCGCGGGCGACATCCGACATTCCAGCGGCTCGATCGACCGCGCCCGGCGGCTGCTCGGCTACGCGCCTACATATGAAGTACGCGACGGGCTGGCGGAGGTGCTGCCCTGGTATCTCTCGCATAGTGGAGCGCTGGTCGCGCCATCGGAGTCTCACGCTGCGCGCGCGGCGAGGGGCTGATGAAACAGCCGGCGACGGTGCCGCTCGTGCTCCTCGCGTGCACCGATGAGTGGTTGAGCCGCTCGTTCGCGAGCGTGTTCGAGCAGCACGGGTATGCGGTGGAGCGCGTGAAGACGGGAGCGCGCACACTTCGCCTCGCGCGCCGAACGAATCCGGACGTGGTCGTCCTCGAAGAAGGCAATGGGGACCTCGATGCGCTCGCCGTTTGTGCGGCGCTCGGCAACGATCCGCTGTTCGACCACATGGTCCCGATCGTGATCACGTCGGCGACACCGGTCACCGCCGAGACGAGACATGCGGCGTACGCGGCAGGGGCGTGGGAGTACTGCAGCCATCCCGTCGATCTCGAGGCGCTCATGCTGAAGCTTGCGACGTTCCAGCGTGCCCGCGCGGAGGCAATCGCGAAACACGGCGAGCGGTTCGTCGACAGCGAAACGGGATTGTACACGGAGGCGGCGTTCGAACGACTGGCCGAACAGGTGGGAGCGCGCGCCGTTCGGCGTCACGAACCACTGGCCTGCGTCACGATCTCGACCCGGGACGATGCCCGTCCGCCGGTCCGCCGCGCCGACGCGAGCGACGACGCGCACGAGAGCTTTGCGACGGTCGCGGACCTCTGCCGCACCTACAGCCGCAAGTCGGACATCCTCGCGCACCTGAGCGAATCGCGGCTGGTCATCCTCGCGCCGGACACGGATGCCGATGGCGCCAAGCTCCTCATCGGACGACTGCGCCGCGCGCTGAGCCAGACCGCGCGCGCGGCCGGGCTGGCCGACACCACCGGGCTTCGGGCCGGCTACAGCGCGGTCCCGGACCTCGCCGACTCGGGGCTCGAGCCCGCGGAGCTCGTCCGCCGTGCATCGAGCGCGCTGGACCATCTGCGACTCGGAGACGTGCCCGACGCCGCGCTCGGCCTGGAGGAACTGCCCTAGGCGTGGGGCTGACGGCGGTCGAGTGGTGTCGACGGGCCAAAATTTTCTCGCGACCCGGGGGGGGAAGCCGGGTGTCCCTCTCGTCGCGCCGATCCTGTTGCGCGGACGCCACACCGACCGTCGGCGACCACGCGACACTCGATTCGGAGTGTGGTGACAGCTCCACAAGCGTGTGGACCGCACGCGGTTAGGAGCTGCAGGCGGCCCCCGAAAACGCATTGAATTGTGGGCTCAAAGCTACTTAATGCCCGATCGGCCCACGGAACTGTCTGCTTTTCGGCTATTGACCGACGCAACAGTCGTTGTCATACTGTGCCGCCCGTCGCCGCACCACTGTGACGTTCCGCACAGGCGACGCCCTTCACCTCGACGCCGAGGAAGCCCCCCCGATGAAGACGTCACGGAGCATTGTATCGAGTTACACCCCAGTCGCAGACAGGATCATTCGAAGTCCCGGCCTCGCTGACGCGGCGACCGGCCCGGAGGAGGAAGACGGACTCGCCACGGTGCGCCCGGCCGGGGCGTCGCAGGGCAAGATCCGCGTCGCGATCGTCGATGACGACCGCACGCTGCGCGAGGGATGCGCCAGCGTCCTCAGAATCGAGGGCTACAACGTCACCGTGCTCGGTCGCGGCGACGAGGCCATCGAGATGCTGCAGCGCACACGATTCGACATCATGCTCGTGGACGTCTGCATGTCGCCGGTGTCGGGGCTGGACATCCTGAAGGCGGTGATGTCGACCTCCCCGAGCACCCTCGTCGTGCTGATGACGGGGAATCCGAGCCTGAGCCTGAGCATCGAGGCGATGCAGCTTGGCGCGTGGGACTACCTGCCGAAGCCGTACTCGGGAACCCAGCTCCAGCTCCTGCTCGGTCGCGCGGCGCACGTCGTCTCGGAGCGCCAGGCGCGCGAGGAAGTTGCTGACGTCGTCCCGTCGTTTCCCGGTGCAAGGGGAAAGACCTCCATCTTCGGATCTGCACCCGCGTTCCAGCAGGCGATCGATCTCGCGCGTCGAGTCGCACCGACCACCGCGTCGGTGATGATCGTCGGCGAGACGGGCACGGGAAAGGAGCTGCTCGCGCAGCTCGTGCACCGCTCGAGCCGCCGCGCCGGATCGTCCTTTGTTCCCGTCAATTGCGCGGCGATTCCCGAGCAGCTGCTCGAATCGGAGATGTTCGGGCACCGGAAGGGCTCATTCACCGGCGCCGACCGCGACCGCATCGGTCTGCTCGAAGTCGCCGATGGGGGGACGCTGTTCCTCGACGAGCTGACGGAGATGCCGCTCGCGCTGCAGGCGAAGATGCTTCGCGTGGTGCAGGACGGTGTCGTTCGCCGCGTCGGCAGCGAGCAGCCGGATTCCGTGGTGGACGTCCGGTTCGTGTCGGCGACGAACCGCGACCCGCAGGAGGCGATTCGCGACAAGAAGCTGCGTGAGGACCTGTACTACCGGCTCAACGTGGTGCAGATCAACATTCCTCCGCTTCGCGAGCGCGTGGAGGACATCCCGGTGCTCGCGAACACCTTCCTCAAGGCGTTCTGGACGCGTCACCGCTCGGCGCGGGAAGCGCTACCCGTCTTCACGGACGAGGCGCTCGAGGTGATGAGCTCGCGCCCGTGGCGTGGCAACGTTCGTGAGCTGCAGAACTTCGTCGAGTACCTGACGGTGGTGAGCCTGCCCGGCTCGAAGCTGCATGCGAGCCACCTGCCGCTCGACCAGCAGTTCGAGCCGAGCCCGGAGGCGAGCGGCGCGGTCGGACTGCCGCTCAACGCGGGATATCACGCGTCGAAGGAGCAGGTGCTGGCGGCGTTCGAGAAGAAGTACGTGACGCGGCTGGTGGCGCGCGCTTCGGGGAACATGTCGCGCGCGGCGCGGCTGGCGAGCGTGGATCGGACCACGCTGTACCGGCTGCTCGAGCGGCACGGGCTGCGGAGCGACCTTGACGACTCGACCCCGCTCGCTGCCGCTGACGCCTGACCGCAACTTCCCGGCTCGTGAAATCTGCGCATGTTGCGTCGCAGGCACCCCGTCCCCGGCGCGTCGAGTTCGATCGGCGCGCCGGGGATGCAGCGCGCGCGCCCGAGGCCGAGGCTCGACGGCAGTTGAGCATCACGGCGCTCGTCCGGGGAATCCAGGCGGCTGCCGCCCGCGCAGCCGACGGCATCGCCGCGAGCGCGAAGCGCGCGCCGGAAGAGGTACAGCGGCAGCTGGGCCCCGCGGTGCGCTGGCTGGTGACGCGGGTGGAGAGCTGCGGGGGGGGACCAGCGGAGGCGCCGCCGATCATCGCGCGCGAGTACGTCGACCGGCTGCGCGCACAGCTCGTGCGCGAGCTGTCGACATGCGAGCCGCTCGACGGGCGGGAGGTCGTGCAGCTCATGTCGCTGCTCGAACAGCTCTCGGAGGCGTGGAAGCAGACGGACCGCGGCCGGTTCATGGCCTACCTCACCGGCTCGGAGAGCGCGAGCGCTGTCGTCGCGATCGCGCATGACATCCGTTCGCCGCTCTCGTCGATCCTCATCCTCCTCGAATCCCTGCGGCGCGGGCGCTTCGCGTCACGCGACCCGATCACCGAACGGCAGCTCGGGCTGATCTACGGGGCGACGCAGGGGCTGGCGACGCTGGCGTCGGACCTGATCGACGCGGCGCGAGGCGACGAGCAATTCGAGGGCGATGCCCGGCCCTTCTCCATCGTCGAGATGATGCACTCGGTCGGATCGATCGTCGAGCCGATCGCCGAGGAGAAGGGGCTGCAGTTGCGGGTCGAGCACACGGCGACGGATGCGCGCATCGGACACGCTTCGCCATTGCACCGGGTCCTGTTGAACCTCACGTCGAACGCGCTCCGCTACACGGAGAGCGGATCGGTCGCCCTCGGCTGCCGCGATCTCTCGGCGACCGGCGTCGAGTTCTGGGTGCAGGATACGGGGGGCGGGCTGCCGGCCGAAGTGCGGCGCACCTTGTTCGACGCGTTCCGGCCGGAGCAGATCGCGCTGCGGTTCTCGAGTGCGGGGCTCGGGCTGTCGACGGTTCGGGCGCTGCTGTCGTCGATGAGGAGCAGCCTCCGGGTGGAGACATCGGCGTCGGGGACGAGGCTTTCGTTCGAGCTCGAGCTGCAACGCAGCCCGCGGTGAGGGGCGGAGGGCACGGGTAGGAACCGCGTCCGCCAATATGTTGCATGCGCGCGCCACATGCGCCCGCGAAACCCGGCGAGCGACGGCCCAACTCGCTACGAGCCAACAGGATCGGTGCAAGCGGCGGAGTGGTGTCCCGCTTGCATTCCGCCTCCGCGCTCCTGCCGGCGAGTGCGGGCCGGCACAGTGCACACGGACCGTGCATCGGGAAGCCACCATTCCTGCCGGGCGCGTGGAGTCAGCTGGAGGTTTCTTGCTGTTCTGGCCTCTCTTTTTTCCGACGACATGAGCGGCATCGCGGGGATCTTTCGTCGTGATGGCCGCCCGGCGTCCCCGGACGCCATCGCGCGGATGTCGGGCGCGATTGCGCATCGCGGCCGCGACGCGAGTGGCGTCTTCTGCGAGGGCGTCATCGCTCTGGCGCAGCGGATGAACTGGTCGACTCCGGAGTCGACGTACGAAAGGCAACCCATCGTGCGGATGGAGAGGGCGTCGTGCCTCGTCGCCGACGCTCGCCTCGACAACCGGGCAGATCTCATCCGGATGCTGCGCGTCGCCGACGCGGCGAGTGCGACGGATGCCGACATCGTCCTCCTGGCTTACGAACGATGGGGGACGTGTTGCGTGGAGCACCTCATCGGAGATTTCGCGTTCGCGATCTGGGACGGGCGATCGGGCGAGTTGTTCTGCGCCCGCGATCCGATGGGTGTAAAGCCTCTCTACTTCTACCAATCGGACGGTCTCTTCGCGTTCGCATCCGAAGTGCGCGCGCTGCTCGCACTTCCCGAGGTCCCGCGTGAGATCGACCCCCGGCAGGTCGCGCTGTTCATCGATGGTGCGGACAGGGATCGATGCCATACTCACTACAAGTCGATTCGCCGCTTGCCATCGGCGCATTCGATGACGGTTGGTCGACGCAGCGTCACGCTCACGCCGTACTGGCGCCTCGATCCCGAACGGGAGCTTCACTACCCCCGCTCCCGCGACTACGCAGACGAGTTTCGAGCACTGTTCACGGAGGCGGTGAAAGCGCGCCTTCGCACGGTGCATCCTGTCGGAGCGGCGCTGAGTGGCGGTCTCGATTCTTCGAGCATCGTCTGCGTCGCCAGTCAGCTGAGCGGGGACGAGCACTCCGCCGCTCTCCACTCGTTTTCGCTCGTCTTCCCTTCCCTCCAGGGAAGGGACCTCGCGCTCATCGACGAGCGGCGTCACATCGATAGCGTGGTCCGCGCGGCCCGGAGCGCACCCTGCTACGTGCGGGGCGACGAGCTCTCGCCCGTTGCGGACATCGACCAGATCCTGCCGCATCTCGACGAGCCCTTCGCCGCGCCGAATCTCTACCTGCACCTGGCGATGTACCGGGCGGCGGCCGCCCGAGGCGCCCTGGTATTTCTCGATGGCTTCGACGGGGACAGCGTGGTGAGCCATGGCTTCGGCCGTTTCAACGGGCTGGTGGAGCGCGGTGAGTGGGACGTGTTCGAGCGCGAGCTACGCACGTTGGCGGTTCGTCGCCAGGTCGCGCCCGAATCGCTGCTCTCATACTTCGGGCTGCCACACCTCGCGGGTCTCGCCCGACGCGGAGAGTGGATGCGCTGGGCGCGCACCGCCGGGCAGCTGGCACGTCGCTTCGACGTCCCCGTCGGCGACATGGCCCTGAATCATGGGCTGCGTCCGGCATTGCCATCGCGTGTACGACGCGCATATCGGGCGATGCGTGGCGCCCGGATCGAGTCAGCTTCCCTGCTCCTGCCGAGTGTCGCGAGAGCATTGCTCGCCGGCGGCGACCCCGTCAGTCCGTACACCGATGATCCGATGCGATCGGAGCGGGCGCTGCACATCGAGGGGATCTCGCAGCCCGCATATCAGCGGACGCTCGAGCTGGCGGACCAGTGCTCGGCAGCGCTCGGAGTGGAACCAAGATACCCATTCTTCGACAGGCGGCTCGTTGAATTCTGCCTCGCGGTTCCCGACGCGGAGAAGCTCGCGGACGGCTGGCCGCGGCTCGTATTCCGCCGGGCGATGGACGGCATCCTCCCCGCTGAGGTCCAGTGGCGGAGCGACAAGGGGAATCTATCGCCGAGCTTCCATCGCTCTCTGCGAGCATCGCCGGCGATGACAGCTGAACGGCGAAGTGATTCACCGCTCGCGGAATTCGTCAACATCGGAGCGCTCGAGGAGATGCGGAAGCGATACTGCGCGGAACAGTCGACCTTGGGCAGGAGCGCGGACGGCCACGTGCTGTTCCGAATGCTGGTGCTGGAGCGGTGGCTGCTGCAAATCCGCGGGAACTCGACGGTCGAGGAGTCCGCAGTTTCAGCGACAAAGACTGCGGCTGCGTAGCGCGGTCATGCGTGGCTCTTCGGTGCGGCTGCGGCGAGGCTTGGGCGGTTGTGCTGGACGTTGTGGACATCGGGGTGCGCAAACGGTACCAGAAGGAACTTTCTCACGACGTGCGGAGGCCGGGATGCAGGAGGAAAAGCGGCAGTGGATTGCGCCAGAGGTCAGGGCGTTCGGCTCGTTCGAGGCGGCAACGCAGGCCTGTATCAAGGACCTCGGCTCCTCCGACGGATTCACTTTTCAGGGCGTTACGGTTCCCATCCACTGGTGCGCGTCCTGATTCAATGAGACGCCTGGTCGTGCGCGGGATGGGTATCGCGATTGCCTGTCTGAGACGGGTGAGGGCGATGCCGACGACGCAGCGTGTTGCGCTGTGCGCTGCATTCGTGCTGGTCACCGTTGTGCGCGCCGTCCTGTTTGCGCTTCCGTCGCACGTCAGCCTGCGGCTCGTCAGGCGACTCGGCGGACCGGCGAGGCTCCAGTCGCGCCGCTCGGGTCCGGTGGCTGCGGAACTCGCGTGGGCCGTCGAAGTTGCGAGCCGGTTCGTTCCCCGCGCTACCTGCCTCACGCAGGCGGTGGCGGCGCAGCTCTTGTTGCGACATCACGGCTTCGAGTCGAAGCTGTGCCTCGGTGTCGCGAAATCCGCGAATGGGGAATTCACCGCCCATGCATGGATCGAACGTGAGGGGTGCGTCATGATCGGAGGAGCGGAATCGGCAGCGTTCGCGAAGTTTCCGCCGTTCAGCCATCCCGCGCGTCGCGAGATGTCGGCGGAGTCGCGG
>DASZNJ010000261.1:0-7918 GCA_035551575.1 Gemmatimonadaceae bacterium | reverse complement strand
TCGAGCATGCGCTGCACGAGATCGGCGAGCCAGGGCGGCGTGTCGTCGCGCAACGAGCGCAGCGCGGGTGCAGGGTGCGCGGCGCGGCGCGCGACCACCGTGCGCGGTGATGCGCCGATCCACGGCGGGCGCCCGGCGAGCATCTCGAAGACGACGCAGCCCAAGCTGAAGACGTCGGCGCACGGGCTGATGCTCGTCGTGCCGTCGTCCTGCTCGGGGGCGGCGTAGGGGGCGGTGCCTGACGGTGCGGCCGCCGATTCGCTGTTGGCGAGCGCCGCCGACATGACGCGGGCGATCCCGAAGTCGGCGAGGATCGCATGGCCGTCGGCGATGAGGATGTTCTCCGGCTTGACGTCGCCGTGGACGACGCCGCGGCGATGCGCGTGGTCGAGGGCGGAGGCGACCTCGCGGGCGATGCCTAACGCGTCGGGTATCGCGAGCGGTGCGCCGGCGGCGAGCCGGGCGCGGAGCGATTCGCCGTCGACGTACGGCATCACATAGAAGAGCGTGTCTCCCCATTCACCAGAATCGTGGAGGGGGAGGATGTGCGGATGCTGAAGCCGCGCGGTGATCCCGATCTCGCGCGCGAGTCGGTCGCGCCCGATCGCCGCGCCGAGCCCGGGGTGCAGGATCTTGAGCGCGACCGGTCGATCGTGCTTCGTGTCGCGGGCGAGATGGACGACCGCCATCCCGCCGCGTCCGAGCTCGCGCTCGATGACGAAGCGGTCGGCGATACGCTGCTCCCCGCCCGCGCCGCGCAGCCGCCGCGCATAGCGGACGACGTCCTCGCTCGCGCTCCCGTCCATTTCCTCGCGGACGCGCCGCTCGTAGCGCTCGGCGTGGCGCAATGCGCCGGCGCGGTCGCCGGTGCGGGCGAGCGCTTCCATCAGCCCGAGCACCGCGCCCGTCCTGAGCGGATCGAGCGCGGTGAGCCGGCGCCACCACTCGGCGGCGGCGGCGTGGTCGTCGCGCGCTTCGGCATCGATGGCGAGCTTCTCGAAGACGTCCTCGGCGGCGCGGGCGAGCCGGAAGCGGGTGGTGTCGAGCCAGTGCTCGAACCCGGGGGCACTGGCGAGGTGGACGCCGTCGAGGAACGCGCCGCGGTAGAGCGCGGCGGCGCGCGCGAGGTCACCGCGGGCGACCGCGTCCTCGAAGAGTCCGATGTCGGATGTGATCGCCTGCGCGTCGAGGGTGAGCCGGTCGTAGCCGGCGACGAGGCTCTCGCCCCCGGCGTCGCGCTTGAGGGCATAGAGCGCCTGCGAGAGCGCGGACCTGGCGCGCGTCTCCTCGACCTCGGGCCAGAGGAGCCCGATGAGCTGGTCGCGGGTGAGCCCGCGTTCGCCGGCCGCGGCGAGGAGGGCGAGCACGACGAGCCTTCGCGGCTGGGCAGCAGCGCCGCCGAGGGGGCCGTGGTCGCCGATGAGGGAGAGCCCGCCGAGGGTCTGGAGGCGGGGGAGAGTCTGCGCCAGCTTCTGCATGTCTAGCCACTCTCGCCGGCGAGGTGAGATCGAGGTGAGACCCGTTTGCCATACTAGGTCGCGTTGAAGATGCGAGCAAGCCGCACCCCACTCGAGACCGGAGAAGACAGTATGCGCTACGCCCTGATTTCCGCTGTATCGCTCTCACTCTGCGCGAGCACTGCCTGCGGGCAGCAGCCGACCGCGGTCAACTCGAAGCAGGCGACCCCGGCGCACCCGGCGGCCTCGGCGGCGAAGGCCGCGGCCGGGGAGGATTTCACGTGGGGCCCGGCCCCGGCGATCTTCCCCGCCGGCGCGGAGATGGCCGTGCTGCAGGGGAATCCCGGCGGGACGGAGATGTTCACCGTCAGGCTCCGCTTCCCGAACGGGTACAGGATCGCCCCGCACACGCACCCGACGGACGAGCACGTGACCGTGATCCACGGGCACCTGAAGGTGGGGATGGGCGAGACCGTCGATGCGAAGTCGATGATGACGCTCAAGCCCGGCGGGTTCGTGACGGCGCCGGCGAAGATGGCGCACTATGTGACGGCGGTCGGGCCGACGGTGGTGCAGGTGAGCGCGATGGGTCCGTTCGCGATGACGTACGTCAATCCGGCGGACACGCCGCCGGCGGCGAAGCAATAGGCTTCAACAGGGCGAGTACAGATGAGAGATCCCGCGATCGCGGGATCTCTCGTCGCCGCACGCTACCCGCAGCTCCCACCAGCGAGAAACCAGCAGCGCGTCACCGGCGACGAGCTGAAGAAATCGAGCAGCATCGTCGCCACCTTTTCCCGCCCGCTCCGGGAAGGATGAGTGCCGTCGGAAACGAAGTCGCCGGGCGCCCAGGTCAGCCCGTCGGACCGCGGTGTCATCCCCGCAGCCCACGGATATGGTCCCCAGGCGAGCCATGGCGCGACGCCGTTCGCGCCGTAGCGCAGGTCGCCGGCGCGTGCGTCGATGGTGCCTGACGATGCCTGCCGGAGCTGCGCCTCGATCGCCCACTTCGCGCTGAACCCCTCTTCGTAGGCGTAGGGCTCGGGGTTGAGGGTGGTCGTCGCGTAGCCCGCCCAGATGCGGCTGGTGATGAAGACCTGGCGCAGGTTGGCGTAGCGCGCGCGGAGGGCGCGGGCGATCTGGCCGATCTGCGTCTCGAGGATGTACGCGTCGGCATCGCTGCGCGGGAGCGAGACCTTCGGCTGCGCATTGGCGACCTTGAGCCACACCACCTGGACCTGCTTCTCGCTCAGCCCCTGCGGAGCGAGCTGGTTGTCGCGGATGCGGTCGTACTCGGCGCTCGACGGGCTGACCCACGACGGCGCAGCCTGGCCGCCGCGGGCGCCGTTGACGATCGCGAGCGTCGCGTGGTTCACCGCCGGATCGGCGGCCGCCTGCCCCATGAAGCTCCACGAGTCGCAGCTGCCTAACGTTCCGGCGGCCGAACAGAACTCCTGGGTGGTGTTGGACATCCCGATCGAGAGGAGCACGTACCGGCCACTGGAAGACGGCGCGCCGCTGCTGTCGAGCGGCTGGACGCTCGCGGCGGCGGCGAGCCCCGCGTCGAGATGCGCCGCCGGGATCGCGTTCGATCCCTGCGGATAGAGCCCACCCTGGAAGCCGAGGTAGGTCGCGGCGCCGAGGTCATTGAGCGGGACCTTGGCGGTGTCAGCGGGCGCGGGAGTGCGCGGGGCGGTGCTGCCACCGGGGCCGCAGGCGACGAGGAGTGCGACGGCGGCGGGCGCGGCGAGGGAGCGAAGGGTGCGCATCGTTCCTGTCGGACGACGGGGGATGCGGGACGTTAACGGCGTGCGGGGCAGGGCGCGGCGCGTGACGGAAGGTGTCAGGGGTCAGGTGTCAGGATTCCGGCCAGGACTACCCATCTCGTTCGATCGCGGCGAAGATGGGGGCGAGGTCGATCACCAGCTCACGCGGCGCGCTGCTCGGCCGCCAGCGCAGCTCGCCCGTAATGATCTCGGGCCGCTCGTCGGTCGGCGTCCACCGCTCGACGAGCTGCGCTTCGGGGTCGGCGATCCAGTACTCGGCGATACCGGCGCGCTGGTAGCGGCGGCGCTTGAGGATCCGGTCGCGGCTCGACGAGGACGGCGAGATCACTTCGATGACGAGGATCGGGCGGCCGGCGTCCGACCAGCGGCGCGGGGGACGCTCACCAGTGCGGGGGAGCACGGCGATGTCCGGCTGGACGATGGTGTCCCCGGTGAGGTCGATGTCGCTGGGCGCGGTGAAGACCCATCCGGCGCGTTCCGCCTTGCACCACGGCAGGAGTGCGGCGAGAAGCTCCGACACGACGTACTGATGAATCGCCGCCGGCGACGGAGTCACGTAATGGACCCCGTCGATGATCTCGTGGCGCTGCCCATCGTCAGGCAGCGCCTCGAGCATCGCGCGATTCCAGCGGACGGGCGGGGTCGCAGCGGGCATGACCATATCAATCGCCTCGGCGGGGGAAGGGGCGCAAGGGGCACGAGCGACGCTGTGCCGCGCGGGCCGAGGTTGCGTCACCAGCAGCGGGCGGCCATAGTCCTTCGCATGCGCATCGGCAGAGCATGACCCCGCGCCGCCGATTCCGGCGTCCCTATGTCCCGCCACCGCTCGACCCGGCGACCTTCGTCAGGCGGATCGCGGCGAAGGCGGGGACCGGGTACGGGATCGCGTTGACGAGGCACGCGTTCGACATCGTCGCCGCGAGCGGGGACCCCGAGCCGTGGATGCGCGAAGTGCAGCGGGCGCGCGACGAGGGGGTGCTCGACGCGGGGATCGCCTGGTTCCTGATCTACAAGTTGGTCGACCAGGCGATGTACGTCATCGCCGAAACCGATCCGGAGCTCGAGGAGCTGGGCAGGCGGGTCGAGGAGATCGAGCGCGCGCACGGACTCAGCGAGGACGAGTCGTTCTTCGTCGGGGAAGGCCCCCCGGAATGGGAGGAGGCGACGCGGGCGTGGGATGCCGTCCACGAGCGGCGATTCGCCGAGCTCTTTCGTCGGATCGGCGAGGAGGAGATGGCCGAGCAGCACGCCGATGCTGGATTGGATCCCCGCTTTGCCGCGGGGCGCGAGGCGATCTTCGGGCCGCTCGAGGACCTCGACCTGGAGGACGGCCTCGATGACGCGGACGACGGATGATCCAAAACAGGGTGTTCTTCCGGGGAAACCGGGGCGGGCCGGGTCCAGCGGACGGCGCCGAGTCCGAAGAGTCAAATCGTGACGTGAAACAGCTTGAACGGCGATTACACGGATTACACGGATCGGTCGTGGCGTGACAGCTCCTCGTGGCCGACCGAGGTCGCTCGCCCCCGCGAGGCGCGACCATGACGCTTCCCGATAGCCTGGATGCCAGTGCGCTCGAAGGCGGCTCAGGCGGCCCCGCGCCGTCGTGGGCCGTGCAGTGCCTCGATGACCGCACGCGGGTTGCGCTCCGTTACGCGGAGGAGGGCGAGCGCTGGACCGTCTGGCGTGCGACGACCTTGTTCCCAGTTGCGAAGGGTCGCCACGCTGACGCCGATCATCTGTGCAAACTCGACCTGCGATTGGCCAAGGCTGGCGCGCAGGCGCTTTACGTCGAGCGGTTTGAATGTAGTGACACGCGAGGGCCGGAGCCTTCCACGGCGGATCCGGCCGGCCTGTTCGACGCTGGCGAGCAGGGCCTCGAATGCGGCAGTCTTCATGTGAACTCCTCGCGGACCAGGCGCGCGAGCATTCGAGCCTGATCGACGGTCAGATCGCCCTGTTCATTCTTCGAATAGACGTAGAGCATGTAACAGAGCTGATCCTGCTTCGCCCAATAATAGATCACTCGCAGGCCGCCTCGCTTCCCCCGCTTCTCGGCTCCCCAACGCAGCTTGCGCAGCCCGCCTCCGCCAGGAATGAGCCGGCCGTGGTCGGGGTGGAGCAACAGCGCCAGCTGGAGAGCACGGTACTCGGCGTCAGGAAGATGCCGGCGGAGCGCACGAGTGAAAACCGGGGTCTCGATGAACCCGATCATGCACTATACGCCATTGGCGTACACAGCGCCAGACGTATCCGAACCCCCACTCTGCGGGCACGTCCAACGATCCCCGCCCCAGGGGACCGCTACATCACCCTTTGGCCGCAGCCGCCATCGTGTTTCAACGACTCTGACCCCTTGAGACCGAGGGTCCCAGGTGCCAGGGGCCAGGAGTCAGGCACTGCGCCACTGCGACTGCGCCGTGCCTAACGCCTGGCCCCTGGCCCCCAGCAGCTCAGCGCTGCTCGAGCGTGATCCCCTGGTAGTAGTGCTTGAGGATCTCCTCGTAGCCGGCACCCTTCTCGGCCATGCCGACGGCGCCGGTCTGGGAGAGGCCGAGCCCGTGTCCCCAGCCGCCGCCCCATGCTTCCCAGCCGGTGAGCTCCTTCGTCTTCGGGTCGACGACCGGCTGGATGTAGAAGAGCGTGCTGTAGATCGAGGTCATCGTCCCGCTGCTCGTGTAGAACTTGAGCGCGGAGCGGATGCGGTCCTTCGTCTCGGTGAAGGTGCCGTTCTCGGTGACGAACTGCAGCTCGAGGGCGCGGCCGGAGCCGGAGCGCTGGGTGACGTCGACCGAGAGGACCTTGGCCGGCGCGACCTTGAAGTAGTTGGCGACGACGTTGCTCATCTCTTCCGGCGTCCAGTCGATGTACCAGCGATGGTACTTCGACCAGTCGGCCTCGAAGTCGCCCTCGGCGGCGTTGCGGAGGGACTTCGGGTTGGCGTGGTTGACGAAGACCTCGAGCGACGGGACGTGGTCGAGGGCGTTGCCGCGCTCAGCGTCAGGCACCCCGCGCAGGTACGGCACGGGGGCCGAGTTGTAGACATCCTCGTTGTTGGCGGTGAAGCCGCCGGTGGTCGAGCTGTAGAGCGCCTCGATCAGCTTCCCGTTGTACGTCGCGACGATGCCTGACGTCTCGGTCACGGCCTGCGAGGAGAGCGGGTACTCGTCCTTGAGCCCACCATAGACCTGGTCCGACGTCGTCGGGAGGAGATCGTAGCCGTCGTTGCGGCGCTTGCCGAGTCCGGCGATGGCGTAGGTGCGGGCCGCGACCGCCTGCGCCTTGAGCGCCTCGAGGTACGGATAAGCGATCGGCCCGAGCTCGCGGGGGACGACGCCGAGGAGGTAGTCCTCGATGAGCAGCTCGTTGATGCCGGCGAGGGAGCCGGAGCCGTTGACGCGGACCTCGCCGACCCCGCGGTAGGGGCGGCCGGCGATGGAGACGTTGCCGTCCTGCGGGATGACGCGGAGCGGGTTGGTGCTCTGTGCGACCGTCTGGCCTAACGTCGCCTGGTACTTGGTGACGCCGACGAACTCGGTGACCTGGAAGGCGGCGCCGCCGGTCTTGGCCGGGGCGAGGCCAAGTCGGTAGAGCTCGGGCTGGGCGGCGAGGGCGTCGGCTTTGGTGGCGAAGCGACCGACGCGGAGGCGCCAGCATCGCGCGGCGGGGACGTACTCGGTGTATGGGTCGTAGCCGGCGTCGCCGACGCGGCGGACCCAGTCGGAGACGTAGACCTGGTTGCTGGCGCACTGAACCTGGACTCGCCAGTAGATGACCTTCTCGGTGACGGAGGCGAGGGTGACCGTGGCTTCGCTGGCGTTGCCGGAGAGGAGGGTCGCGCCGGTGACGTCGTCGGTGATGGTGTAGTTGCCGGTGCCGCCGATGTTGATCGCGGACGCTTCGGGGACGACGCCGATGCGGATGTAGCCGGGGGCGGAGGCGACACCCGCGCTCGGTGCCCCGTTAGGCGACGCGGAGGGGGGCGAGGAGAGGCGCTCGGGGCTGCAGGCGGAGACGGCGGCCGCGACGGCGAGGGTCGCGAGCGTGAGGAGAGGCGCGCCAGGGCTGGTGCGGCGCATCGGGGCGGCAGCGGGCATGGTCAACCTCAGTCGTGCGGTGGAACTACGGCGGGGCTTCCCGGAGGGAGGGGGAAGATGGCTTGGCCGGGAGCGTGAGGCTAGAGGGGTTTTTCGGTGAGGCGAGGCGAGAGGTGGCCGTGCGGTCAGGTGTCGGGGAATGTCAGAGGGTCAGGCGAGGATTTGTGGCACGAGGTGTCGAGAACTTCAACAGCGAGACGAGCGAGATGGCGTTCAAGCCGGCGGTTGCGGACATAATTGGCAAGACAATCGAGCACATCGTGGTGAAGGAGGGGGACCGGCAGCCGCGGTCGCAGGTGTTCCTCGTGTTCACGGATGGGTCATACTATGAGTTCTACTCGGCGACGGGAGCGATTGTCGGGGCGGGGGGGCTGGATGTGGGGGGGATCGAGGCGGTGAGAGGGTATTTGCCGGGGCAGAGGGTGGTTTATGAGAGGTAGGGGGCCTCGTGCGAGCGTTTGGCGAGACGGTCGACTTGATCGACATCCGCGGAAGACGGACGCGAGGCAGTTCCGCATGGCTTTCGTGAACGCTGCCGTGTCAATGGTACCGTTATGACGATCCCGCGACCGACAGC
>DASZNJ010000260.1:0-3790 GCA_035551575.1 Gemmatimonadaceae bacterium | reverse complement strand
GGCGACGGCAAGACGATGGAAGAGAAGCTCGCCAACGAACTGTTGGATGCGAGCAACATGCGTGGTGGGGCCGTGAAGAAGCGGGAAGACACGCACCGCATGGCCGAAGCGAACAAGGCGTTCGCGCACTACCGCTGGTAGGCGCGTCACCGCACGGCGAACGCGCCGAGCCCCGGGCGACCTCAGAGGTCGCCCGGGGCTCGCCGTTTATCCAGCCGGCGTGCCGCGCCCGGCCGCGATCGCGCGCGCGCGCTCGATTGCGTACGCGGCCAGGATCATGAAGTAGACGTCGAGGTGCACGCGATGACTGGTGTGGGCCCAGAACAGCGCCGTGACGATGACGAAAGCGATGACGTTGGCGTATATCAGGCCGAGCCGCCGCCAGTGCGACCGTGAAAGCACCGAGCCGACGAGGGCCAGCGCGATGACCGGACCGTAGGAGAGGGTGTAGAGCAATGCCTTCGCTCGCGGTGCGCGAGGGCTGATCTGCCAGGAGAAGCCGACAGTGAGCATGCGGATGGCGCCGCGAAACGTGGCCCCGGGATGCTGTCGGATGTATCCCCAGGCACGTCCGGCGAACCAGCTTTCCATCGGGGTGCCGTCGCGAAAGGCCGACCGATATTCGGCTCGCTCAGCGGGGGTCAGCATCGCCAGCGAGCGGCGGTGGCTCAGGTCGATGCTGCTGTCCGGATATGCGCTGAACGTACCGGGGTTGTGCGCAATCCAGAACTGGCTGGCGACGCCGTCTCTCAACGTCAGGCGTCCCTGCTTTCGCGCGTTCCAGCCGAGCCATCCAGCCAGCGCCGCGCAGAGCGGGAGCGCCGCGATGACCCCGAGATGCGTGCGAGCGTCGCGACTGCTCGTCCCCCAGAAGAAGACCCACACCAGAGCCAGAACAGCAAATGGCAGCATGGTCAGTCGTGTGAGCACCACCGCGGCCAGGACAACCCCGGCAAGGAGCGCGTCGCGGTTCGATCGCCTGCGGGTGGCAACGAGCAGCAGATAAGTTGCGAGGGCCGCAAGGAAGGTCATCGTGCTCGTTTCCTGCACGGCCGTGTCGTGCACGACGTAGTACGGGTATACGGCAGCAAGGAACGCCGCCGTGGCGCCAACCCATCGCGAGAAGATTTCACTTCCGATCAAGTAGGTATAGAACACCGTGCCCGCGCCGATCAGGCTCTGGACGATGAGGATCGGAAGAAATCGGGTATGCGCACCTCCAACGATCGCAAGAAGGCTCGGGTAGAGCGGTGGCCGGCCCGCGAGATCGCCGCTGAAAATCGCGGTTGGGTGCGCGGCGATCTCGCGAGCCATGCCCAGGTAGAAGGAATACCCCTCATTCATGAAGGTGTGTTCGCCCAACACCATGCGCACGGCGAGCCGGATAGCGAATGCGGCGAGTACCGTCCAGGCGACCATGGGCGGCAGCCGGCGGTCCAAGGCAGGGGAGGTGATCGCTTGCGATGCTGCAGGGCGGGCCATTGCGGACGGAGCAGGGTACATCTTGCGACCATGGGCCACGTCGTGGGACCCGGGAAGAGAGTGGTGCGTTTGCAGAGCCGATGCCCGCACCGAAACCGCGGCGCTGAGCGCCTGCAACGTTGCCGGCGGAGCGTGCCCATGAACCATCCCGCCGGCTGACGCGCGCCGACATCGGATACGCCAAACGGGCAGTTCCCCGACAGCGGTTCCGGCATTTCCCGACTATTGCGCTGACATTCCAACATAACCTTCGAGGGGCGGACGTCGCTTCGCCTGCCTTCCCAGTAATCCATCAATGCCCGACTCTCTGGACGAAGCTCCGCTCGTCGACCTCTCCTCCCTCTTCCTCGGCCCGAAGGCGGAGAACGCCGACGTGTTCGAGCGACTCCTCCTCGAGGCGTTTCGCGACCACGTCTTCTGGCGCCGCAACTTCCACCCGGAAGACGGATTCGCGATCCGCGAGCAGGACAAGTACACGCCGGAGTACCAGGCGTCGATCGCGACGCTGTCGCAGGAGCTGTTCGGTCTCCTCGCCGAGCTGAAGGAGGGCGTTCCCTTCTTCAGCCCGCGATACGTGGGGCACATGGCGTCGGATACGACGATGGCGAGCCTCATCGGCTACATCGCGACGATGCTCTACAACCCGAACAACGTCGCAGCCGAGGCGTCACCAGTCACGACACGGCTCGAGCTGCAGGTTGCGGCGCAGCTGGCGCGGATGATCGGCTATCGCGCCGACCGGCAGTGGGGACACCTCTGCTCGGGGGGGACGGTCGCCAACATCGAGGCGCTCTGGGTGGCGCGCAACCTCAAGTACCTGCCGGTCGCGATCCGCTGGGCCGGCGAGGAGCTCGGCGTCAACGAGATCGAAGTCGTCAGGCCTGACGGTTCGCGGGCACGGCTCGCCGACCTCGGGCTCTGGGAGCTGCTCAATGTCGCGCCGGATGCCGCGCTCGACGGCTACGACGCTTTCCAGCGCGCGGTCGGGGATGGGCAGGCGGCCGCCCTCGCCGTCGCGCGCCACGGGATTTCCGGACTCGGCTACCAGGGGTTCGGGCTGCGGCTCGCCGATCGGTTCGGCGACGCGCTGCCACCCGGTGTGGTGCTCGTGCCGTCAACCGCGCACTACTCGTTCGCGAAGGCGTGCCGCGTGCTCGGCATGGGGGAGTCGCACCTGCTGCGCGTGCCGGTCGACGCGCACTTCCGCGTCGACACCGACGCGCTCGAGGAGATCCTCCAGGCGTCGGCCGCGCAGCATCGCCCGGTCATCGCCTGCGTGTCGGTGATGGGGACCACAGAGGAAGGGGCCGTGGATCGGCTCGACGTCGTGGACGCCCTGCGCCGCCGGCTGGCAAAGCAGCACGGGCTCGCCTTCTACCTGCACGCCGACGCGGCGTGGGGAGGCTACGCCGCGTCGGTCGTGCGCGGCACCGACGGTGAACGGCTGTCGTTCGAGACGGTTGCCGCCGGCCAATCGGCGGAAACGTTGTGGCCGAGCGAGTCGGTGTATCACGCGTTCTCGGCGTTGAACCGCGCCGAATCGGTGACGATCGATCCGCACAAGCTCGGCGCCGTGCCGTTTCCGGCGGGAGCGATCTCCTTCCGCGACAACCGGGTCCGGGGAATGGTGAGCGCCGATGCGCCGTATCTGTTTCACGGAGGCGCCTCGGACACGGCGTACATCGGGCGGTTCATCCTCGAGGGATCGAAGCCCGGCGCGGCGGCAGCCAGCGTCTGGATGGCGCACAAGGTGCTTCCGCTCGACGCGACCGGATACGGGCGGCTCATCGGCGCCGCGGCGCGCGGCGCGCTCGTGCTCCACGAAGCGATTTCAGCGTGCGACCTGAGCCCATTCCGCCTCGTGCCGCTACCGCGGCCCGACGTCAACATCGTGTGCTTCGCGATCGGGCATCCGGAGCTCGCCACGATCGAGGAGTCCAATGAGCTCGTCGATCGTGTCTACCGGGCGATGAGCATCGGGAGCGGGCGGCCGCTGCGCGCCCTCGATTACCTGGTGACGAAGACGACGCTCCAGCCGCGCGAGTACGGGCACTCGGCGGACCCGGCGGTGAAAGCGTTAGGCTTCACGCACGACGACTACCTGAGGGCGGGCGGGCTGGCCGTCGTCCGCTGCACGGTGATGGACCCGTTCTTCGCGAGCAGGCGCGGGAACACCGACCACGTGGCAGGGTTCGTCGTCGCGCTGCGGCGGGTGCTGCACGCGGAGCTGGCGGCGATGCGGGTGGCGGCTGGCGTGCGTTGAGCGCGCCGCGCGCGGAACGGCTGGGCCGGCTGGCCGCGGCGGGCT
>DASZNJ010000259.1:0-9447 GCA_035551575.1 Gemmatimonadaceae bacterium | reverse complement strand
GTCTCGATCCAGACGTCAGGCGGGATCAGCAGCCCGGTTGCCGGGGTGTCGAGCCGCACCCGCTCCTTCCGCGTCGTGTCGTCGACGACGACCGTCAGCGCGCCGGCGGCCGCGACGAACAGCTGCGACGTGCGATGGTGCGCGTGTCCGCCGCGCTTCGCCGACGGGGGCGCCCCCCACACCCAGCGCGCGCGCTGCATCACGAACGGCACCTGCGCCCCGCTCTCGCAGATGGTGATGCTCCCCCGCGGGTCGGTGTTCGTCGGCAGGTGCACGATGCGCCAGGGACCGGATTGTGATGGTGCGCTCATGAGTTTTTCTGTCGAGTGTGGTTGCCGGCAGACGTGCACCGTAAGGCCGGAACGTAAGGCAGTCGCGTCCCCGCGTCGTCGTTGAAGCAGCTTCCCACATCGCTACTCAGCATGCCTGCTGCCTCTGGCCGTTCCGGCAGAGTTCGCATCACAAATCTTGCAGACACGACCGTGTCGGACCGGTTTTCCACGTCGGCACCCCTCTTGCCTCCATGCACGTCGCCGCCGTTTCCCCTCGCTGGCGGACCGGTCCAACCCCTCTACGGAGTCTCCGACGATGGCCTCGATCTGGAAGGGCTCACTCGCCTTCGGGCTCGTCAACATCCCCGTCGAAGCGAAGACCGCCGTCCGCGAAGACCACATCTCCTTCCGCATGCTCCACGAGGAGGACATGTCCCCCGTCAAGTACGAGCGCGTCTGCGCCGTCGACGGCGAGCCGGTTCCGTGGAACGAGATCGTGAAGGGCTACGAATACGAAAAAGGGAAGTTCGTCGTCATGACCGACGACGACTTCAAGGCGGCTGCCCTCGAATCCTCGAAGACCCTCGAGATCCTCGACTTCGTGAAGCAGGAGGAGATCGATCCCCGCTTCTTCGAGACCCCCTACTACCTCGTCCCGTCGAAGGGGGGAGAGAAGGCGTACGCCCTGCTCCGCGAGGCGCTCCGCACCTCGGGGTCGGTCGGGATCGGCAAGGTGGTCATGCGCCAGAAGGAGCACCTCGCCGCGATCCGCATCGTCGGCGACGCGATCGTCCTCGAGCTGATGCGCTTCGCCAACGAGCTGGTCGACGTCACCGAGTTCAACTTCCCCTCGAGCGACATCGTCCGCCCGCAGGAGCTGAAGATGGCCGAGCAGCTCGTCGACTCGCTCGCCGAGTCCTTCGATCCGGCCAAGTACACCGACGACTATCGCGCGAACCTGATGAAGATCATCCGCGCGAAGATGAAGGGCAAGAAGATCACCGTCCCCGAGCCCGAGAAGGAGCCGGCCGACTCGCAGGTGTTCGACCTGATGTCGCGCCTCCAGGCCAGCCTCAAGGAGAACAAGGGGAAGGGGCGCGCCGTCCGCGCCGCGCGGAAGGGCGCCGCCGCGACCGAGAAGCCGGCCCGCGCGAGGCGGACGAAGCGCAAGACCGCCTGACGTTCGACTCCGGTGGCCGCGAAGAAATCCTCGAGGAAATCACCGGGCACCCCGAAGAAGCGCGCGCCGTCCACGCGCGTATCGTCGGCACGGGAGAAGCTCGCCGAGTATCGCAGGAAGCGCGACTTCTCCCGTACCGACGAGCCTTCGGGGAGCGAACCCGGCGCCGCGCGCGACGAGAGCGCGCGCAGCAAGCTGCGCTTCGTCATCCAGAAGCACGCCGCCAGCCACCTGCACTTCGACTTCCGCCTCGAGCTCGACGGCGTGATGAAGAGCTGGGCGGTGCCGAAAGGCCCCAGCTACGATCCCGGAACAAAGCGCCTGGCGATGGAGGTCGAGGACCATCCGATCGCCTACAACACCTTCGAGGGCACGATCCCCGCAGGCGAGTACGGCGGCGGCACCGTCATGCTCTGGGATCGCGGCACCTATGGTGCACCCGGACTCTCCGGCCACGACGGTGTGCGCGCGCTTCGCGAGGGCTACGCGAAGGGACGCCTCGACCTCGTCCTGCACGGCGAGCGGCTGCAGGGTGGCTGGGCGCTCGTCCGCATGCGCGAGACGAGTGGCAAGCCGCAGTGGCTCCTCATCAAGCGCGACGACGACACCGCCGACCCGTCGCGCGACGTCGTCGCCGAGGTGACGACGTCGGTCACCACCGGCCGCACGATGGAGGAGATCGCCGCCGGAAAGGGCAAGAAGCGGGTCTGGCACTCGAACCGTGAGGCAACCTCGGTGACCCCGGCGAAGAAGCGCGGCGCGGAGAAGGCGACCGCGAAGAAGGCGACCGCGAAGAAGACGATCGCGAAGAAGACGATCGCGAAGAAGGCGACCGTGCGGAAGCGCGCGGCCAGGGGCGCGTCCGCCGCCGCCGTCGCCGAGCCGCCCGTCCATCGCGGCCGGCCCAAGGGGGTGCGCGCCTCGAAGCGCCTCGCCGCGATCGTGCCGATGAAGTGCTCGATCGGCACCGGGATCCCCGCCGGCGACAACTGGACCTACGAGCCGAAGTACGACGGGATCCGCGTCATCGCCTACGCGACCAGCGACGCGGCGAACCTCGTCACCCGCAACGGGAACGACAAGAGCTTCCAGTTCCCGGAGATCATAGAAGCGCTGCGCGAGCTCGCGAAGAAGGCGAAGCGCCCGCTCGTCCTCGACGGCGAGGTCGTCGCCCTCGACGGCGACGAGGTCGCCCGCTTCCAGGAGCTGCAGAGCCGGATGCACACCACCGACCGCGCCTTCATCGAGACGGCGCAGGAGGGTGCACCGGCCGCGCTCGTCGCCTTCGACCTCCTCGTCGACGGCGACGAGGTCATCACCGGCCAGCCGTGGACGGTGCGCCGCGCCCGCCTCGAGCTCCGCCTCCGCAACCGGACGAGCCGCGCCCTCCGGCTCGGCGAGACGGTGCCTGACGATGGCGCCGAGCTGCTCCGCAAGGCGGCGAAGCTCGGCTGGGAGGGGGTGATCGCCAAGCGGATGGACGAGCCGTACGTCCCCGGCGCCCGCTCGAAGCACTGGCTCAAGCTGAAGATCGAGCATCGCCAGGAGTTCGTCGTCGGCGGGTGGACCGAGCCGCGGAAGACGCGCGAGCACATCGGCGCGCTCCTCCTCGGCCACTACGACGAGGATGGCAGCTTCGTCTACGTCGGCCACACCGGCGGCGGCTTTACCGCCGCCGGATTGCGCGAGATGTACCGGACGCTCGCCCCCCTCGAGCGCGCGACCTCGCCGTTCTCCGAGAAGGTGAAGACCAACGAGAAGGCGCACTGGGTGACGCCGAAGGTCGTCGTCGAGGTGAAGTTCGGCGAGTGGACCGCCGACGGAAAGCTGCGCCAGCCGATCTTCCTCGGCACCCGCGACGACAAGCCGGCGCGCGAAGTGACCCGCGAGGCGGAAAGCGTGCAGGAGCGCGGCGCGGTGCGGCGAGCGGCGCGCGGCGGCGCCGCGGCGAGGGCGACGACGAAGACCGCGACGAGCGCGAAGACGGCGAAGCGCGCCGCGACGAAGCGCGGGAGCAGGCGCGGGGACGCGCTCACCGACGTCCCGGTCTACGCCAACGCGCCGATCGTCAGGCAGCTGCTCGGGATCGAGGCCGAGGGCGGGCGCGGCACCGTCACGTTAGGCAGGGGCGCCTCGCTCGACGTTTCCAGCCTCGACAAGGTCTACTTCCCGAAGGACGGGATCACCAAGGGCGCGCTGATGCGCTACTACGCGACCGTCGCGCCCCTCATCCTGCCGACGTTGAAGGACCGCGCCCTCGTCCTCAAGCGCACCCCCGAAGGGATCGAGGGCGAGACCTTCTTCCAGCAGAAGGCGCCGCCGGAAGCGCCCGACGGAGTGCGCGTCGAAGCGGTGCCGGAGTCCGACGGCGACGGCAAGGACCGGCTCGTCGGCGGCGACATCACGACGCTGCTCTACTGCGTGCAGCTGGGCTGCGTCTCGACCGATCCCTGGCACTCGCGGGTGCAAGCCCTCGAGAATCCCGACTACACCTACATCGACATCGACCCGCAGCCGAAGGCCGGGTTCCAGCGCGTGCTCGACTGCGCGCGCTGGGCGAAGGAGGAGCTCGACGCGTTAGGGCTCAACGGCGCGCTCAAGACCTCGGGGTCGCGCGGGCTGCACATCGCCATCCCCCTCCCGCCGTCGGCGACCTGGGAGACGGCGGTCACCCTCGCCCAGATCATCGCCGCCCGCGTCGCCGAGAAGCACCCCAGGGACGCGACGATCACCCGCGCCGTCGGCGACCGCTCGCCGAAGTCGGTCTACATGGACTACCTGCAGAACATCCGCGGGAAGAGCGTGGCCGGCCCGTACTGCGTCCGCGCCAAGCCGGGCGCGACGGTCTCGACTCCGCTCGAATGGGACGAGCTGACCGACGACCTCGATCCCAAGGAGTTCACCATCGAGACCGCGCCGCTCCGCTTCAGGAGGGTCGGCGACCTCTGGCGCAGCGCGTTGAAGGCGCGCAACTCGGCGGCCGCGCTGAAGGGACTCGCTCGCGTGAAGAAGCGCTGACGTCTATCATGAGCGGGTGAGTCCACTCGAGCTTTTTGCCGCGCTGGTCGGAGCGATCAGCGTCTGGCTCAGCGTACGGCAGAGCATCTGGAGCTGGCCGACTGCGATCGTCAACGTCGTCCTCTACGCCATCGTCTTCTACGAGGCGAAGCTGTACGCCGACATGGGATTGCAGGTGGTCTACGCGATCCTCTCGATCTACGGCTGGTATGAGTGGCTCTACGGCGGCGCGGGACGCACCGAGCTCCGCGTCTCACGCACCGGTCCGCGGCGCGGCGCGCTCCTCGCCGTGGTCGCGGTCGCCGGCTCGGCGCTGCTCGGCGTCTTCCTCCACCGCGAGACCGACGCCGCGCTTCCGTTCATGGACTCGTTCCTCTCCAGCACCAGCCTCGTCGCGCAGTGGATGATGACGAAGAAGCTGCTCGAGAACTGGCTGGTCTGGATCGGCGTCGACGTGCTCTACGTCGGGATGTTCATCTTCAAGGGGCTCTTCCTCACCGCCGGGCTGTACGCGGTGTTCCTCGCGCTCGCCGTGAAGGGATACGTCGACTGGCGCCGCTCGATGGCCGCACAGTCGGCGCCGGTCCCCGCGCTCGAGTGAGCGGCCGGCTGCGGCGCATCGTCGTCACCGGGCCGGAATCGACCGGCAAGACGACGCTCTCCCGCCGCCTCGCCGAGCTCGCGCGAACCGAGTGGGTTCCCGAAGCGTCGCGGATCTACGCCGAGCGTAAGGGCGGCGAGCTGCTCGCCTCCGACGTCGCGCCGATCGCCCGCGAGCACATCCGGCTCGCCGACGCCGCCGCCGAGCGCGCCCGCGCCGCGGGAAAGACGCTGCTCGTGCTCGACACCGACCTGCTCAGCACCGTCATCTACGCGCGCTACTACTATCGGCTCGTCCCCGATTGGGTCGAGCGGTGGGAGCGTGCGCGACGCGCCGACCTCTACCTGCTCTGCGACATCGACGTGCCATGGATCCCCGACGGCATCCGCGACCGCCCGGCAAACCGCGACGAAATGTTCGCGCTCTTCCGCGACGCGCTCGTCCGGCGGAAGGTGTCGTTCGTACTGGTCCACGGGAGCTGGGACGAGCGATGGGCGATCGCCGAGCGGGCGATCACCCCGTTGCTCGGTGAGCGTTAGGCGCGCGGCACGGAAGGCCGGCGACGTCGCGACGGCACTGCGAAGTCTTCAACAGCAGCCGTTTTCCCGCCGCTTCCCCCGAGGAATCAGAACACCAGCCGCGCGCTGACCGTCAGGTTCCGCGGCGCGAGTGGATAGTAGTACGGCTCCATCGCGTTCGGGTCGGCGCTGTTCGGCACCGGCCCCGGATAACCGCCGGTGTAGACCCGCTGGTCGAGGAGGTTGCGCACCGCGACGAGCACCGACTGCCGCGCGACGCGGAGCGTGAGGGCGCCGTCGGCGTACCAGCTCGCCGGAACGACGAAGCGCGCGTCGTTGGTGTTGGTCTCCATCATCCGCGAGGTGTAGCGGCCGTCGAGGTCGAGCGATGCCCACGAGGCGACCTCGAGGCGAACGCCGTGCCCGCTGACGAACTTCGGGGTCAGGAGTGCCGTCGCGTCGCGGAAGACCTCACCCGTCGCGTCGTCGCGGTACTCGCGGATGCGTGCGTCGGTGAGCGACGCGGTGGCGACCGCGGTCAGGCGCGGGCTGACGTGCCAGGTGAGGTCTCCCTCGGCGCCGCGCCGGACGCTGTGCGCGACGTTCTTGTGCAGCACGTAGCCGATCTCGTTGATCTCCCCGATCGGCGCGATCTCGTTGCGGAACTGCATCAGGAAGAGGTTTGCCTGGAGCGCGACCGTCGGCCGCTGCCAGGTGACACCCGCCTCGACGTCGCGCGCCGACTCGGGGTGGACCCGCGTCAGCGGGAGCACCGACCGTGCGGTGACGCTGTCGAGGTCGTCGGCGCCGGCGAACATGTCGGCGCGGGTCGGTTCGCGCCCGTTCATCCCGACACTTGCGTAGCCGGTCAGCGACGGGGTGACCCGGACGCTCGCACCGGCCTTCGGGTTGAAGAATGACCACGTCACGCTCGCCGGCGCGACTCCGCTGTGCGCCGTCGGCGCGTAGCGGAACTGGGCGAGGCGCAACTGCAGGTCTCCGAACAGCGTCGTCCGTCCGCGGACCAGCGACCCCTTGGCGAACGCGCTCTGCTCGCCCTTGTGTCCGGTGTTGTCGTAGACGCGCGTCGACAGGTCGGGACGGGTGTACATCCAGTGCTCGCGGGCGTAGCGGTTGGCGTGCATGCCTAACGATGCGCTGCTCGCCGCTCCCTTCCACTCGAGCGTGCTGATGACCCCGCCCCAGCGCGAGTGGAGGTCGTAGTTGTAGCTGTCGCCACCCCACGGCACGTCGTACCAGCCACCGGCATCGAAGCCGTACGCGGTCGTCGCGATGCTCGCCCGGGGTGAGAGCGCGTGCGTCCATGACAGGCTCGCCATGTCCTGGTGGAAGCGGTCGTCGACCGCGTCGGTCCCGGCGTTCCCGTAGGGGTTGTCGCGCGGCGTCGTGCGGAGCACCGACCGCGGGGATGCGTAGTACGCCTGCTCGTTCGACGACAGCCCGGCGAGCAGCGTCGCCTTCACGACGTCGTTCGTCCCGAACCACCCGCCGCTGGCGAACCAGGAGTTCGACCGGTTCCCCGAGTTGTAGCGATAGCCGTCGGTGGTCTGTGCCGACCCTCGCACATATCCGGCGAAGCCGCTCGCCGTCAGTCCCGACTGGTACTCGCCGCTCAGGCGCGAGGTGTTGTACGACCCGCGGGTGAGCTGCACCTCCCCGCCGCGCTTCACGCTCGCCAGCGGCACCGACTCGAAGTTCACCGACCCGGCGTAGGACGCGACGCCATGCGTGCTGCTGCCGACCCCGCGCTGCACCTGCACCGACGCGACGCTGTTGGCGAAGTCGGGGAAGTTCGAGAAGTACAGCCCTTCATCCTCGGGCTCGTTGAGGGGGATCCCGTCGAGCGTGATGTTGATGCGCGTCTGGTCCATCCCGCGCATGCGCATGTACGAGTAGTTCGACCCCGACCCGCTCTCCGCGTACGAGGTGATCCCCGGCGACGCCTGGAGGAGGATCGGCGTCTCCTGTCCGGTGTAGTGCCGGCCGATCTCGGCGGCGGTGATCGTCTTCGCCGAGATCGCCGGCGCGCCCCCGCGGACCGCGGTGACCTGCACCGACTCGAGCCGCTGCACGCGCGACGCGTGCGCCGAGTCGGTGGCGGTCGAGTCACGACGGGGGGTCGTGTCCTGCGGCGTGCCCTGGAGGGCGAGCAGTAATGCGAATGCCAGCACGAGCGGTGCTCCTCGAGTAGCGCGAGGGGAGCGGAGCCGGCGGCGGAGGGGAGGGAGAGCGCGTCGCCGTTAGGCAGCGCCTGCTCGAACCGCACCTGCACCAGTGACGCTCCCTTCGCTGGAATGACCCAGATCAGGTTCGACGGGTGTGATCTCAGCCCGCGCCTGACTTCCCGCGCGGGCACCCCGTGCCACTGTACTGCTGTCCTGCCCTTCGACGTTAACGGGTTGCCCGCCGCTCGCGCAACCGTGGCGGTATCACGCGCGGCGCGTCACGCCGTCCGCGTCACGCCGTCCGCGTCACGCGGTCCGCGGTTCGTCCGGCTCGGCCCGCATCGCGTCCGGATCGAGCCCGACTCGCCGGCACCACCCCTCGTACTCGGCCGGCGCGATCTCCGACGGCTTGATCTCGCTCCGCCCGCCCCAGAAGACGTTCGTGTAGAGCACCGGGATCCCCACCGCCTCGAGATGCGCGTCGATCGCCGCCTTGTGGGCGAGCACCATCGCCTTGTCGGTGCCGTGGGCGACGGCCATGATGTTCACCTGCGCGAACTCCTCCCCCCCCTCGCGCCAGTAGGCGTGCGTGAGGATGTGGTGACGCCCCACCTCCTGCCCCGCCTCGATCTCGCGCCCCGGCGGAACGCGCCAGTGAAAGAGCGCGTTGTAGCGCGTCACCCGCGTCCCCTCGCTGCTCGGCTTGACGTGCTCGAGGAAGGTCGAGAAGCGGCCGATCACCCCGCGCTCGGCGAGCGAGCGCGCGACGCGCAGGAATTCCTCGTGGGAAACCCCCGCCTCGGCGGCCCTCGCGCGCCATGGCTCGGGACCGATCTCCTCCGGCGCGAGCTCCCGCTTGAGCGCGGTGAGCACCCGCCAGTCGAGGGGCGAAAGCTCGACGATGTTCGTGTCGAGGACGCGCCCGGGCTCGTCGGTCTTCGCCCCGGGTTCCATCCCCTTCCGCCGCACGTGGCCGACGCCTAACGCGAAGAGCCGCTTCGCCGGCATGATCCGGTACGCCTCCGCCCCGACGCTGCGCGCGAGAAAGTCGCAGTGCTTCCGCATCGAGAACCCGACGGGGACCTTGAGCGTCGTCCACAGCCGGTACACCGAGCCGCGCGTCTCGCCGTCGGTCGAGCGGATGACGACGTGCCCCGAGAACGGATCTTCCTTCGACATGTACTCGAACGCCGCGTCCAGCTTCCCCTGCGGCACCTTCCACGCGATCAGCGCTCCAGGTGCGAGGTTCGTCGCCATCAGCGTCTGGCGCACCCGCCGGATCGTGTGCGCGTCGAGCATCGCGCGAATCCGCTCGTGCACCGTCTCGGCCGGGAGCCCGGAAAGACGGGCGATCTCGGCAAAGGGATCGGCAAGAAACCCGGCGATGCGGTCCTCGGATACCGCGAGGATGCGCGCATTGGTCGGGTCGGTGATCTCGGTGGGAAGGACTGTCGGCACGGGTCAGCTCGTAGAGGTTCCCCCAAAAGATAGCCCGGCGCGCCGGCGCCGGACGGGGCACGGGCCGAGGGGGGTCACTGCTCGGCGAGGGGAGGTTGCCGGAAGGCTGGTTTACTCGATGAGTAGGGAGGTGTGAGAGTGCTGTGAGTAGCGAGGTGTGAGAAGTCGGGTGCGGCGAGTAGCGAGGTGTGAATGTGCTCGGCGCGTACGACCC
>DASZNJ010000258.1:0-5994 GCA_035551575.1 Gemmatimonadaceae bacterium | reverse complement strand
TCATGCGGCATGAGGCAGGAGGCAGGAGGCAGGAGGCAGGAGGCAGGAGGCAGGAGGCAGGAGGCAGGAGGCACGAGGCACGAGGCAGGGGCCACGCCGATGATGCAGGGAGGTGGGCATGGGCGCCTCTGGCCGCGGCCGTCAGGCCTCGTGCCTGTTGACGCGTGAGCAGTGTTCCGGCTATATTCAAGGTTCGCATCGGAAACCGATGCGCGGCGCGGGGAGTTCTCGCGCCGGGATGTGATCGGCGGGACGGCATTACCGGACTCCGAGCACAGAATTTTTTTCGGAGAATGGCAATGCGTACTACCGGCACAGTGAAGTGGTTCAACGACGCGAAGGGCTTCGGTTTCATCACGCCTGAGGGCGGCTCCAAGGATTGCTTCGTGCACTACTCGGCGATCCAGGGCAGCGGCTTCAAGACCCTCGTCGAGGGCGACCGTGTGGAGTTCGACATGGTGCAGGGCGCGAAGGGTCCGTCGGCTGAAAACGTCGCCAAGGCGTAATTACCTACCGGAGCGTTCATGATCGAAGTGATTCTCGAAGAGAGCGACCGTCTCGACTGGGCGCTCAAGGCCTTCAAGAAGAAGATGCTCCGCTCCGGGATCCTGAAGGATCTCCGCCGGAAGCGTCACTATGTGAAGCCGAGTGAGGCGCGCCAGCTCAAGGCGGCCGAAGCGCGGCGCCGCAAGCGCTCCGGCAAGGAGTAGGCTGAGTTCCCGAAGCGACGCGCGTGACCCCCGGGTCACGCGCGTCGCTTCGCATTCCCACCCCGGCGATCCAGCGCCGATGGCGACGCTCGCGTGAGCACGATCGACCTTCGCGCTGGCCGTCGCCGACCATGCGCATTCGACGGCGCCTAACCGTCGCTACGCCGGCCTGGCGACGCAGCGGCAGCTGACGGCGGTGCTCGCCGACGCGCCGGCGCCCTGCACCGTCAGCGAGCTCACGACCATCGCGGCGCGCTGCACGCAGATGGAAGACGAGGGACGTGTCGCCGAGCGTCAGGCGCGGAAGATGGCCGGGGCGGCGCTTCTCTCCGGGCGCATCGGCGAGAGCTTCGACGCGATCGTCACCGGCGAGTCGCCGAAGGGAGTGTTCGTGCGACTGCTGCATCCACCGGTCGAGGGGCGCGTGGTGCGCGGCTTCGACAAGCTCGATGTCGGCGACCGGACGCGGGTGACGCTGCTCGAGAGCGACGTCGCGAGGGGGTTCATCGACTTCGCGCGTGCCTGAGCGCCTGGCGCTCCCCGGCGCGGCCGCCGCCTAACGTCCAGGCGGGAGCCCGCTGGCCAGTCCGCGCCAGAACGCGCCGTCGGTGGCGAGCATGGCGTTGGCGGCGATCGGGCCATCGCTGCCGGCCGGATAGAGCTCGGGCTGGCGGTCCGGACCTGCGGCGGCGACGATCGGGTCGACAATCGACCAGGCCTGCTCCACTTCGTCGCTACGGGCGAACAGCGTCGCCTCGCCGAGCATCGCGTCGAGGAGGAGCGTCTCGTAAGCGGGTCCCGGCGCGCCGCCGAAGTCCTCGGCGTAGGAGAAGCGCATCCGCACCGGCGATAGCTCCATCTGCGGCGTCAGCGACAGCGCGGCCCCGGGCCGCTTCGCCTGGAAGCTGAGGGTGATTCCTTCGTCGGGCTGGATGCGCACGACCAGCTCGTTCGCGTCCATGGTGCGCCGCGCGGCCCGCGGCCAGAGGACGCCGGGGGCGCGCCGAAAGCGGATCGCGATCTCGGACATCCGCCTGGCGAGGCGCTTGCCGCTGCGCAGGTAGAAGGGAACCCCTTCCCACCGCCAGTTGTCGACGAAGACGCGCAGCGCGGCGTACGTCGGGGTCACGCTCGTCGGCGCCACCGAAGGCTCGTCGCGATAGGCGGGCACCGGTTCGCCATCGATCGTGCCGGCGGCGTACTGGCCGAGCACGACGCACTCGCGAAGGGCGACGGCGTCGAAGCGCCTGACGGCGCGGAGCAGCTTCACCTTCTCGTCGCGCACCGCCGACGCGGTCATCGCCCCCGGCGGCTCCATCGCGGTCGTCGCGAGCAGCTGCATCAGGTGATTCTGGAACATGTCGCGGACGACGCCGGCTTCCTCGTAGTAGCTGCCGCGCGTCTCGACGCCGACTGTCTCGGCGGCGGTGATCTGCACGCTGGCGATCGACCCGCGATCCCAGAGCGGCTCGAAGATGGCGTTGGCGAAGCGGAAAGCGAGGATGTTCTGGACGGTCTCCTTGCCGAGGTAGTGGTCGATGCGGTACAGCTGCGGCTCGGTGAAGCGCGCGAGCAGCTCGGCGTTGAGCGCGCGCGCGCTGGCGAGGTCGCGTCCGAACGGCTTCTCGATGATGAGGCGCGTCCACGGCCCGTGCTGGAACTCCTCGACCTGCTGCGTGCGCGGCGCGGCGCCGCTCGCCGACAGCGACTCGACGACGCGAAGGAAGAGGCTCGGCGGGATCGCGAGATAGAACATGCGATTGGCGGAACCACCGTTCGCCTGGACGCCCTGGAGCGCGCTGCTGACGCTCTGGTACAGCCCCGGGTCGGTGAGGTCGCCGCGAATGTAGCGCGCGCCGCGCGTCAAACGGGCGAGGGCGGCCGGATCGACGGCGCCGCCGGTGTCGTCGGCGACGGCAAGCGCTTCGCCGATCGCCTTCGCGTACGACGCGTCGTCGTCAGGCATCCGATCGACGCCGACGAGGGTGAATTTTGCCGAGAGCAGCCCGCCGTGGGCCAGGCGGTAGAGGGCGGGGTAGAGCTTCCGCCGCGCGAGGTCGCCTAACGCTCCGATGAGGACGAGGGTGCAGTCGTCGGCGGTGGCGCGCTCCGCGTTCCCGCTGTCGGGACGGCCCCGGTCAGCCACCGTCACGACGTCTTCACCGCATGGCCGCCGAACTCGTTGCGCAAGGCGGCGATCACCTTCGCGCCGAACGAGTCGTCCTGCCGCGAGCGAAGGCGCATGATCAGCGAGAGCGCGATGACCGGCGCCGGCACGTCGAGGTCCGTCGCCTCCTGCACGGTCCAGCGCCCCTCGCCGGAGTCGGCGATCCACCCCTTGAGCGCGGCGAGGTCGGTGTCCTTCGCGAAGGCGCGTTCGGCGAGCTCGTTGAGCCAGGAGCGGACGACGCTGCCATGGTTCCAGAGCGCGGCGATCTGCGCGAGATCGAGCTTGAAGTCCTTCGACGCGTGCAGGATCTCGTAGCCTTCGGCGTAGGCCTGGAGGAGGCCGTACTCGATGCCGTTGTGCACCATCTTCACGTAGTGCCCCGCCCCCGGCGGCCCCACGTGCGCGTAGCCGCCGGGCTCGGAGAGGGCGGTGAAGAGCGGTTCGCAAATCGAGATTGCGCGGTCGCTGCCCCCGACCATCAGGCAGTAGCCATTCTCGAGCCCCCAGACGCCGCCGCTGGTCCCGGCATCGACGAACTCGATGCCTTTCGGCTCGAGGGCGCGGGCGCGGCGCAGCGTGTCGCTGTACTTCGAGTTGCCGCCGTCGATGATGACGTCCCCCTTCGCCAGCATCGGCACAAGCGTTTCGATGGTGTCGTCCACCGGCTGCCCGGCCGGCACCATGATCCACACGACTCGCGGGGCTTCCAGCCCGGCGACGACCGCCGTCAGGTCGTTCGCCGGGCGCGCACCGAGCGATGCGGCGCGCTGCACCGCTTCGGCGCTGCGGTCGAAGGCAACGACCTCGTGCCCCTTCCCGAGAAGCCTCGCGGTCATGTTGCCACCCATCTTCCCCAGCCCGATCATCGCGACGCGCATCAATGTCCTCTCTGGTGATTGAAGCAAATGTTGCTCAGCGGATGAGCACGACCCGCGCCGGTGCTCCATCGCACCCGCGGATGCGCAGGGGGAGGCAGACCACCTGATATTCCCCCGGGGCAACGTTCTCCAGGGCGAGCCCCTCGACCACGGCCACACCGGCGCGCAGCAGCGCGTCGTGCGACCGGTGGTGGCCGGCGTGATACTGTTCGACCGAGAGAGCGTCGACGCCGACGAAACGCACCCCCCGCTCGACGAGGAGTGCCGCGCCGTCAGGCGCGAGGTAGGTGAAGTCTTCCTCGAACACCCCGCTCGCGGCGAAGCGCGCCGAGTTCCGGGAGCGGAGGAGGACCCGGGTGTGGGTGCCGATGCGCTTCTCGAGATCGGCGGCGCCTATGGCGCGGACGCTGTCGGGAATGTCGACGACGATGGCGGGTCCGATCATCGCGTCGAGGGAGACGTCGTCGACGCCGGCACCCGCGTCATCCATGTGGAGGGGGGCGTCGACGTGGGTGCCGGTGTGGGAGCCGAGCGTGAGCAGCGAGACGTTGCTGGAGTCCCCTCTGGCGATCCGCCTCGCGGGAGCGATCTCGACGGGCGGGTTGCGCGGGTAGATCGCCATCCCGGTGAAGATGGGGCGCGAGATGTCGAGGATGGTGCGCGGTGCGGCGTTGGAGGCGGTCATGGCGGCGGGTTTGCGGGTACCACGAAGCTGGTATCCGCCTAGATTGTCGTGGTGCGCGCCCGATGGCCATCCTGAGCGCGCGACTCACGCATGGATCAACGATGATGTTCACGAATCGACGCGCTGCTTCGCTGACAGCCGCCACGGTATTGACCGCGCTCGGCGCCTTCGCCTGCGAGAAGGCGGGGAGCGCACACGAAGCCGCCGTGCAGACGGCCCGTCCCGACACGACTCCCGCCCGAGCGAGCATCGTGCCGGAACGTTGCGCGACGATGCCGGCGAACTGGACGCTGGCCGTGACGCCGAAGCGGCTCCTCCCGAAGGTGGATAGTGTGCGCCCTGCCGCCGCGACCGATACGGCGGTCGGGGACACGTCAGCGGCGAGCCGCTCGGGCGCTGGCACGGCGGGCGACGCCCCTGATACGACAACCGCGGCCGGGCGGGCGAAGGCGAAGGCGCGCGTCGCTGCGGCGAAGCGCGATTCGATCGCGACGGAGCGAGCGAGGCTCGATACCTTCCCGACCCCGCCCACCCCTCTCCCAGGGTCGGTGCTCCCCGGATGCCGGGTCGTCGCGTACTACGGGAACCCGCTCTCGAAGCGGATGGGGATCCTCGGCGAGCTGCCGGTGCCGCAGATGCTCGCGCGGCTCGAGGCGGAAGCGCATGCGTTCGAGCGCGCCGACACCACCAGGCCCGTCGTCCGCGCGCTCGAGATGATCACGCCGGTCGCGCAGGGGAGTCCGGGCTCGAAGGGGCTGTGGCGCACCCGGATGGCGGATACCCTCATCGAGAACATGGCGAAGCTCGCCGAGTCGAAGGGCTACCTGTTCATCCTCGACGTGCAGGTCGGGAAAAGCACCGTCCCCGCGGAGCTCGAGGCGCTCGTCCCGTACCTCAAGCGGCCGTACGTGCACCTCGCGCTCGATCCCGAGTTTTCGATGAAGGGGAAGGAGCCGCCGGGAAAGAAGATCGGGACGATGGATGCCGCCGACGTGAACGCGGCGATCGCACTGCTCGCGAAGCTCGTCGACGAGAACAAGCTGCCGCCGAAGCTGCTCATCGTGCACCGCTTCACGCAGTCGATGCTGACGAATCACGAGAAGATCACCCGCGATCCGCGCGTGCAGGTGATCATCGACATGGACGGCTTCGGGCCGCCGCACCTCAAGCTCGACTCGTACAGGGCCTACGTTCACAAGCGGCCGGTCCAGTACTTCGGGATCAAGCTGTTCTACAAGAACGACAAGCCGCGATTCACCGCCGAAGAGGTGATGCAGCTGTTCCCGATTCCGCAGTACATCCAGTTCCAGTGAGGGAGGGCGCGGGAGGCCGGCGGCAGGCTGGATCCCCGCGATGACGGGCGGATGAACGCACGCTCGGGGGCACACCAGCGGCAGGTGTTCCGCGACATCAGCGGGCGGCGGTGGCGCCGGGTGCGGCGCGTTGCAGTGGTCGCCGGGGTGGTGACGAGCGCGCTGGCGCTCGCGCTGATCGCGGCGATCCTCGCGCCGCCGCTGCTCCCGGTGGTGGCGGGCGGCGAGGGGCGCCGCG
>DASZNJ010000257.1:0-3055 GCA_035551575.1 Gemmatimonadaceae bacterium | reverse complement strand
CGGCGCGAAGTCGTCGACGTCGAGCCCCGCCGCGAGCGCCGCCTTGACGTAGGCGATGCCGTCGGCGAGCGTGAACGCGACCTCCTGCACGGCGTCGGAGCCGGCCTCGCGGATGTGGTAGCCGCTGATCGACACCGTGTTCCATAGCGGCGCGTGCGTCGCGCCCCACTCGAAGCAGTCGACGATGAGCTTGAGCGCCGGCTCGATGGGATAGACCCATGCGTGCTGCGCCATGTACTCCTTGAGGATGTCGTTCTGGATCGTCCCGCGCAGCTTCTCCGACGACACCCCCTGCTTTTCCGCGGCCGCGATGTAGAAGGCCCAGAGGATGATCGCCGGGCCATTGATCGTCATCGACGTCGAGACCTTGTCGAGGGGGATTCCCTCGAACAGGGTTTCCATGTCGGCGAGGCTCGAGATCGCGACCCCGCACTTGCCGACCTCGCCCTCCGACCGCGGATGGTCGCTGTCATAGCCCATCAGCGTCGGGAAGTCGAAGGCGACCGAGAGCCCGGTCTGGCCGTTCGCGAGGAGATACTTGTAGCGCTGGTTCGTCTCGGCCGCGGTGCCGAAGCCGGCGAACTGGCGCATCGTCCACAGCTTCCCGCGGTAGCCGGTCGGGTGGATGCCGCGGGTGTACGGGTACGCCCCGGGCACGCCTTCATCGGCGATCACGTGCGCGCGATCGAGCGCGGTGTAGAGGGGCGCGACTTCACGCGCCGAATTGGAGAAGCCGATGTCGCGGAGCTGTCCTCGCTCGTAGCGGGCCCTCCACGCGGCCACCTCCGCCCGCAGTCGGTCGAGCTCCTCGCGTTCGTCGCCCGACGTGCCAGGCAGCTGCGATATGGAAGTCATGCGTGTTCCTCTCCGGGACGGGCCGATCGCCGTCAGTGACTGATACCCGAAAGCTAGCGGCCGGTGTTCCCGCCGACCACCGCCGCGGCGTTGGCGAGCAGTGTTTCCGCCACCTCGAATGGTGACGTCGCGCCACTCTCCAGTGCGGGCAAGGCACCCTCGAGTGCCTCACGCGTCGCCTCATCGCCCCAGAGCCGTCCGCGCATCATCCGCTCGGCGACCTCGATGACGCGTTCGCGCAATCGGCGGGCGCGCCTGACGCGCAGCTCGCCGGTCCGCTCGAGAAATCTGCGGTGCCGGTCGATGCCGTCGACGACCTTGCTGACACCCTTTCCCTCGGCGGCCACCGTGGCAAGCACGGGGGGCGTCCACGTCGCGGCCTCCTCGTCGCGGGCGAGGGCACGGGCGACGCGGGCGGGGTTCTGCGCGCGCCGCTCTTCCGGCGTCGCGACGCGCCTGAGATCGATCCCGTGGTGCGCCGGCATGTCGCGCATCGAGTTGCCGGCGCGCAGCCCGAGCATCAGCTCGAGCTCATTGCGCAGCCGGTCGGCGCCGGGGCGATCGGCCTTGTTGACGACGTAGAGGTCCGCGATCTCCATCAGCCCGGCCTTGAGCGTCTGGATCGAGTCGCCCGATTCCGGCACGAGGACGACGATCGACGTATCGGCGGTCCGCGCGATGTCGAGCTCACTCTGCCCGACGCCGACGGTTTCGATCAGTATCACGTCGATGCCGAATGCGTCGTAGACGTCGGCGACCTCGCGTGTCGCCGCGGCGAGCCCGCCTAACGATCCGCGGGTCGCCATCGAGCGGATGAACACTCCCGGGTCGAGGGCGACCGACTCCATCCGGATCCGGTCGCCGAGCAGCGCGCCGCCGGTGAACGGGGAGGTGGGGTCGACGGCGATGATCCCGACGGTGCGTCCGGCGGCGCGGTAGTCATGGGTCAGCCGGTTGGTGAGGGTGCTCTTCCCCGCCCCCGGCGGCCCGGTGAGGCCGATGCGCCACGCGCGGCCCAGCTTCGGGTGCAGCGCGGCAAGGAGTGCCTCGAAGCCCGCCCGGCGGTTCTCGACGATGCTGACGACGCGTGCGAGCGCGGCCGGGCGGCGGGCGTCGAACTCGGCGAGCAGCGTTGCGTGGGCGGCGCCAAGCCCGGCGCGGCGGGGGCGAGCGGCCGACGTCACGATTGCGCGCTGCCGCGGGGGGCGGGGCTGGCGTCGTCGTGCTCGTCGCGGATGTCGCCGACGAGCTCCTCGAGAAGGTCCTCGAGGGTGACGATGCCGAGGGTCCGCCCGTCGGCGTCCTGGACGACGGCGAGGTGGGCGCTCATGCGCAGCATGCGGTAGAGGAAGTCGTTGCAGCGCGTCTCGGCCGGGGCGCTGGGGACGGCGCGGATCGCCGGCCGCGCGCCTTCGGCGCGCAGCACGTCGAAGGCGTGGACCATGCCGACGATCTCGTCGAGCGAGTTATTGCGGGTGATCGGGACCCGGCTGTACGCGGACTCGGCGATCCGGCGCGCGAGTTCCGTCGCGTCGAGCGACTCGTCGAGCGAGAAGACCTGCGCGCGCGGGGTCATCACGTCGCGCACCGTCTTCTCCCCGAAGCGGACGACGCCCGTTATGATCGCAATCTCGTCCCGGGCGCCGACACCTTCGGCTTCGCCCTCGCGAAGCAGGTCCTCGATCCCGTCGCGCGCATCGTGCGGCAGCCCGGCGTGCCGCTTGCGCGCGGCGCGCCGCTCGACCGAGCGACTCAGCGCGACGATCGGCCAGAGCGCGATCTCGACCAGACGCAGCGGGGGAAGGAGGACCGGAATGAGCTTCGACGGCCAGCGACGCGCGATCGCGCGGGGGATGATCTTGCCGAAGACGATGAGGAAGAGCGAGGCGGCCGCGATGTAGAGGAGGACGCGGGGATTCTGCGGCGCGCGCGAGGTGACGACGACGCCGGCGAGGACGATCGCCAGCGCGCTGCCCGCCGCCGCGGCGATGACGAGCCTTGTCGGCCGCTCGATGTATCGCTCGGCGACCTCGAATCCGGCGGGGCGCCGCTCCATCCAGTGTCGCAGCCAGATGCGGCTCGCCGCGCGGACCGCGATCGACGCCGCCGTCAGCCAGGCGACGACGAAGGTCGCGAACAGGATTGCCGGGATCAGCCCGGGCATCCTCACTGTTCGCTCTCCACGGCGGCCTTCGGGCCC
>DASZNJ010000256.1:0-3866 GCA_035551575.1 Gemmatimonadaceae bacterium | reverse complement strand
CGGCGAGCGAAGCTCGTCGGTCGCCGCGCTCGCGCTATCGGCCGTGGGGAGCACCGTGTCTTCGCGGGCGAAGTCGATGAAGCCGCGCACCGGGTCGGCGTTGAGGAGCACCACGTTGATCCGATCGCCGACGCGGACCCGGCGAACCCCACGGACCAGGCGCCCCTCGATCCCGTCAGGCGCGATGGTGAGCCAGGTGGCTTTCGGAGTCGTGCCCGACACGATTGCGCTGAATGTCTCGCCGACACGGTCGCGAAGCGCCAGCGCGGCGGCGCGCTTCCGCGCGGTGCGATCCTGCTTGGCGGGGTCGATTCCCGCGAGGTACTCGAAGTCGATGAAGCCGTGCACGCTGTCGGTGTTGATGAGCCGCACCGGCACCTTCATCCCGGTGGTGAGCGGCTTGTATCCGCGAACGACGCGCCCTTCGGCCGAACCATCGATCAATCGCACCCACGTCCCGCTCTCCGAGACGCCGGTCACCTCGGCGTCGAACGTCTGGCCGACGCGAGCGCGCAGCCTGTCGGCCGCGGCCTTCTTCCGGCGGCTGCGCTCGAGCTTGCGCGCCGCCCCATCCGACTCGTGAACGAAGTCGATGTACCCCTTCACCGCGTCCGCGACCTTCAGCGTCAGGCGGACCGTGTCGCCGACGTCGAGGCCAGCTCCACCACCGACGACTCGGCCCTCGACCGGAGGGCTGATCAGGCGAGCATAGGTCCCCTTCGGGGAGGACGCCGTTATGACCGCAGCGAAGCTCTCGCCGACGCGGTCGGCGAGCATCGACGCGCCGGCGATCTTCCGCATCGTCCGCTCGACCTTGCGCGCCGCTTCGCCGCGCTCGGTGCAGCGGGCCGCGATCGCGACCAGCTCGTCGTCGGTATAGGGACGCGCGCCGCCGCGGGCGACGAATCGCAGCAGCCGCTGGGTGACGAGGTCGGCGAAGCGACGGTTGGGCGCGGTCGAGTGGACGTAGTCGGCGACGGCGAGGCCGAAGTGGCCGGCCATGCGGCGATCGCCCAGTCGCCGCTCGAGCACGTACTCGCCCGGGCCGAGCAGCTTGACGACGGAGAGCGACAGGTCGGCGAAGTGCTCCGGGTCTGCCTCGCGGCGGCGCGAGAGGAACTCGCCGAGCGCCCTGTTGTCCGGGGTGCCGGGCAGCGTATCCCCGGTCTCCGCCGCCAGCGCGACGATCCTGTCCCAGCGCTTCGGCTCGCGCACCACCCGCCGGATCGACGGCACGTTGTTCTCGAGCAGGAAGCCCGCGACCGACCGGTTGGCCGCGACCATGAAATCCTCGATCAGGTCGCGCGCGCGGTTTCGCCTCGCGACGGCGAGGTCGACGACCTTGCCGTTGACGACGACCGGCGACGCCTCGATGCTCTCGAAGTCGAGCGAGCCGGCCAGCGCGCGTGCCTTGCGCAGCCGCTGTGCCGCCTCGTCCTGCATCCTCACCTGCTCGCCTAACGCTGGCCAGCCCCTGATCGCCTCCGGCGCCGGCCCGCTCCCCTCCAGCCAGCCCCCGACGCTCTCGTACGTGAGCTTCGCCCGGTTGTGGACGAGCGCGCGGTACACCGACGCACTGCCGAGCTGTCCGTCCGTCGCGACGTCGAACTCGATGACGACCGCGAGCCGATCCTCGCCCTCGTTGAGCGAGGTGAGGTCGGTGGACAGCCGCTCCGGCAGCATCGGGAAGACGGCGACACCGGTGTAGACCGACGTCGTGTTCGCCATCGCGTGCTCGTCGGCCGCCGAGCCGAGGGCGACGAGCGACTCGACGTCGGCGATCCCGATCCGGACGCGGATCGTGCCGTCAGGGAGCCTCTCGCTGGCCTCGATCTGGTCGAGGTCGCGCGAGCTCCGGTTGTCGATCGACGACCAGGGCAGCGCCCGCATGTCGCGGGTGCCGGCGGGGAGGGCGTCGTCGGACGGATCGTCGAGCGATCCGACCTGCCGCATGACCTCGGGCGGGAAGACGGGATCGAACCCGTTGGCCCGCATCGCGGCCTCGGCGGCGGAACGGAGGTTGGGAGCGGTGGCGGGTTTGTTCATGACGGGGGGAAGTGCAATTAGTACTCCCTGCCGTGCGGCGTAACGGCGCGGCCTTCGCCAGTGCGTCGAGATACCTGGTCGCCGTCAGCCGCGACACTTCGAGGTCGTTCATCACGAGCTCGACCTTGGTGTACGGGTGCTGGAACAGGTTCTTCACCAGCCTGGACGCGATGCACCAGGCGATGGCACCGTACGCTGCCCCAGCTCCGCGCGCCGTCGCTCAGGGCCGCCGCCACTCGGCGACGGCGCTCGTGTTCCCGGCCTGGTCCACCGCGGCTGCCAGCGCCCGGTCGGTGGCAGCGTCGACCGCGACGGTGCGCGCGTCGCCGAAGAGAATCCGCGTCGACCACACGCCGGAGGCATGGGTGCGCAGCGTCCACCAGCGCGGCGCTTCGCCGCTCCCCGGCGTCAGCGTCAGCGACCCCTGGGCGACTGTGACCGCCGGCTGCGGGGGCGGGATCGAATCCAGCCACGGATACGCCGGCACCAGCGCTGGCCTGCGGGCGTAGACGTCGCCGGCCAGCGCAGTGGCGAGCGCACCGCCGTTGCGCTTGAGCGTCCACGAGGTGTTGTAGAGGAAGTGCCCATGCACCACCGGCCGCTGGCGCATGAGGCGGATCTGGTTCGGGATCTCGTCGAGGGTGAACGCCGACGCGGTCCCGTTCAGCACCCGGTACGCGGCGAGCCCGGGCCAGACATGCCGCCCCATGGTGCTCTGCGCGGTCCACCAGTCGAAGAGGCCGGGAAAGCTCTGCTGCGGGGCCGAGATCGCCCAGTAGAGCTGTGGGGCGAGGTAGTCCACCCACCCCTGCTGGAGCCACTTGCGCGAGTCCGCGTAGATCGCGGCCCAGGCGTCGAGCCCCTGCACGCCGGTCGGATTCCCCGGGCGCCAGATCCCGAACGGAGCGATGCCGACCGCGATCGTCGGCTTGATCGCGTGGACCTCGCGGTACATGCGCTCGACGAAGCGGTCGACGTTCGCGCGCCGCCAGTCGTCGCGCGCCGGCCCGGCACCGTACAGCGCGTAGCTGCTGTCGTCGGGGAAGGCGATCGGCTGCCCGGCGGCATCGTTCTGCGGATACGGATAGAAGTAGTCGTCGGCGTGTATCCCGTCGATATCGTAGCGCCTAACGATGTCGCTGACGACGCTCATCGTGCGATCCTGGACCTCGGGGAGTCCCGGATCGAGCCAGAGACTGCTCCCGTACACGCGGACCAGGTCACGGCGTGCGTTGAAGACGTGCGTCGCCGCCAGCTTCGCGCTGTCCGCGGTGTTCCCGGCGCGGAAGGGATTTATCCAGGCATGGAGCTGGAGCCCGCGCGCGTGCGCTTCCTGGATCGCGAAGGCAAGCGGGTCGTACCCCGGGTCGGCGCCCTGCGTCCCCGTGAGCATCGCCCCCCACGGTTCGAGGTCGGAGTGATACAGCGCATCGGCAGCCGGCCGGACCTGGAGTACGATGGTGTTGATCCCGGTAGCGGCGGCGCGTGTGAAAATGTCCGTGAGCTCGGCGCGCTGCTGCGCAGCGGTGAGCGTCGCGCTCGACGGCCAGTCGATGTTCGCGACAGTGGCGACCCAGAGGCCACGCATCTCGCGCTCGACCTGGGGCGGGGTGGTATCGGCGGGGACGGGTGGCGGGCCGGCGATGTCGCTGGCCGTACCCGAGCAGGCAGCGGCGAACGCGAGGAGGAGCGGCGCGAAGCGGAGGATTCGACTGGGCATGGGCGGGAAGCTACCGTGGCGCTCGCGAGCTGTCAGGCATTTCGGTACGATCGACACGCTGGCCGCGATGCGCTACGCTGATCGCGGTCTTCCGGGGAGC
>DASZNJ010000255.1:0-8313 GCA_035551575.1 Gemmatimonadaceae bacterium | reverse complement strand
GAGGCGCCGTAACCCTCGCTGCCGGCGTTGGAGAGGCCGGCCGACCCGCCGTAGCCGCCGCTCGTCGAGGCGGAGCTGCTGCCCGACTCGTAGCCGGACTCGGGGCCTGCCCCGGTGCTGCTCGAGCCGCTCTGGGAATTGAGATTGTCGTTCGGATTCCGTTCCATATGCTGCATCCTCCGTTGGGTAGCGTACGCAAGGCCTCCGTCGCCTTCGTCGTGGTGGAGGTAAATGCAGAGGACGTGCCGGACGCTGTTCCGCCCGCCGTTCGACATGCGCGCACGCAAAGGGGGCCAGGGGCCAGGCGTCAGCAGCCGCTTGCGCAGCGCCCGACACCTGACCCCTGACCCCCCTATGGGAACCCTAACGGTTCGCGGCGGCCGGCTGGCCGCAGTACTTCTCGAACGCCTCCTCGAGGTCCCTGGCGATCGCTTCGGCGGTCCGGCTCTCGATCTGATGGCGCTCCATCATGTAGACGAGCTTTCCGTCCTTGAGAAGGGCGATCGAGGGGGAGGAGGGCGGGTAGCCGGTGATGTAGGAGCGGGCGCGCGCGGTGGCGGCGGTGTCCTGGCCCGCGAAGACGGTCGTCAGCGCGTCGGGCTTGACCGGGCCCTGGATCGCCTTCGTCACCGCCGGGCGGGCGTTGCGAGCGGCACAGCCGCACATCGAGTTGACGACGAGCAGCGTCGTCCCCTTCGCATCCTTCAGCTTCGCGTCGACGGCGTCGGCGGTCTTCAGCTCCTCGAAGCCGACGCGCGTCAGCTCCTGGCGCATGGGCGTGATCATCCTCTCGTCGTACATCAGTCCTCCTTGAGATTCTTCGTTGCCGTCAGGGAGCGCTCAGTCGTCGTTCTCGGCGTGGCGCACGAGGGCGAGGATCGCCGACTGCGGCACCACGAGAAAGCGCTCCTGCTCGAACGTCAGCTCGACCGATGCCTTGCGGAAGAACATCGCGTAGTCGCCGACGCGCGCCTGCATGGGGACGAACTTCGTTTCGCGCCTGGTCGTTCCCATCCGCCACGGCTCGTCGGGATGCTCGCCGGGGTCGGGCATCGGCAGCCCAGGACCGGTGGCGACGATCCGTCCCCCCTGCACCGCCTGCGACTCGGTCGCGGTCGCCGGGAGGATGAGGCCGACGTTGGTGCGCTCCTCTCCCTCCTCGACCTTCACGAGGACGCGGTCGCCGACGACGATGAGCTTCTTGTTGTGGATCCTCATCCCGCAAAGATAGCGATCGCGCTACTTCCCGGCTTCCTCGGCAGCGATGCGCTCCTCGTTCTCCTCGTGGATCGCGGCCAGCGTATGATCGCGGTCCTCGTGACGGAGAAGGAGGATTCGTACCAGCTGGACGATCAGCGCGAGGATGAGGGTGAACACCACCACCGGGATCGCCCGCCAGACGAGGAGATCGGCGGCCATCGGCGGCCAGTCGGCGAATGCCGCCCGCCCGCTCCCCCACGGCTCGCGATGCACGGCGGTGAGGGCGAGGCTGGTCAGCAGCTCGCCCGCGATCTCGAGCGCGACGAAGAGGGGCGCGCGCCAGAGCCAGTGCCTGATCGGGAAGTTCGCGAGGTGGGCGGTGCACATCCCGAAGAGCAGCGCCGCCCCCACCGCCGCAGTCAGCCCGAGGTAGACCCAGCTGTTCGCGCCGTGGGTCAGCACGAGCGCGCGATAGAGCCGCAGCACGATGCCGGTGATGAGCCCCATCTCGACGACCGAAAGCGTGAGCTTCCGGAACGCCGCCGGCTCCTCGAGCTTCCAGGCTACGGTGTGGCGGGGAAAGTAGCTGGGCACGAGTCCGAAGTTAGGGAAGAGTTCCGCCGGGCGACAGAGTGAATCTGCGCCGGAGGGTGACGGCCAACACGTCGGCGAGAGATTGGAGATGCCGCGATCGAGACGCGATGGAGAGAGGAGTAATGGAGGACGCAGCGGCGATCGCTGTCACCGGCACAGGCGCGGCTGTCGTCCGCCCGTCGGGATCCCTGCTCTCTCCTCTCTCCGCGCCGTGTCGAACCGGACTATCGTCCCGCGATCCGCCCTGCCATCCAGCGCAGCGACTCCGGAAGGTGAGCTCTCCAGTAGTTCCAGTCGTGCCCTCCCGGCCACTCGTGATAGTCGATGCTTTCGCCGAGTGCGCGCGCGCCGGCGACGAACTCGCGGTTCTCGGCGAGGAATGGATCGCCGGTACCGACGTCGACGAGCAGGGGGGGGAGCCGGCGTCCGCCATCGGTCGCCCGCGCCGCCATGCGCACCGGATCGCGGGCCCACCAGCCGAACATGTCGCGGCCGCCGAATGCGAGGCTGAGCGAGGGCCAGAGCCAGCGCGGCCAGCGGGCGCGGACTTCGTCGATGTCGACCGCGTCGCGCGGGGGCGCGGGGACGTCGTCGTGCGCCATCCCGAGGAGCGGGGCGAGCACCCCCGAGTGGCTCGCCGCGGCGGCGAAGACGTCGGGATAGCCTAACGCGAGGGAGACCGCCCCGTAGCCGCCCATGCTCAACCCGGCGATTCCCCGGTGCGCGCGGTCGGCGACCGTGCGATAGGTCGAGTCGACGTGGGCGACGACGTCGCGCGCGATGTAGTCGTCGTACTTCGGCCAGGGAACGCAGTACGTCTCCGCCCGCTCGCGCGTCGGCGGGTTGCGCGTGCACTCGCTGAAGTTGCCGAGGGCGTTCCAGGTGGTGTACCAGCTGTCGTCGCCGTCCGGCATGACCACGATCATCTCCGGCATCCCGGCGGCGACGAGGGAATCCATCACCACCCCGAGCCGGCCCTGCACGCTCCAGTTGGTTTCGTCACCGGCCACGCCGTGCAGGTAGTAGGCAACGGGATACCGGCGCGAGCCGGAGGCGTAGGAGGGCGGAAGGTAGACACGCGCATGCTTGGTGGTCCCGAGCATCTGGGACCAGAACGCGATGTCGGCGACGCTCCCCGGGCGCCCCGGGACGGCCGCGCGGGGCGAGGCAGCCTGCGCGGCAGCGATCGCGTCGGGGGCGAGGGTGAGCAGCGCGAGGGCGAGGGCGGTGCGGGCGAGGTGGAAGCGGTCCATTCGATCGGCTCGGCGTGTCGGCACGCGGGCAAACGTACCGACGTGACGAAGCGCGCGACAGGGTTGCGGAGCCGCGCGCCGGACGTGGCACATGCGTTGCCTTCCGTGGGTGGCAACAGGGGAACGATCGAATCAGCACCACGCCGACACCAGCGGAGGCAATCGTGCGTCGCGGAGGAAGTCTCATCGCCGCCATCATCATGGCGGTCATCGGAGCCATCACCTATTTCTCGTCGCGTTCGACGAACGAGGTGACGGGCGAGGTGCAGCACATCAGCATCGCCCCCGACCAGGAAGTCGCACTCGGCCTGCAGGCGTTCCCGGAGATGGCGCAGCAGTTCGGTGGGGAGCTCAGGCAGCCGGTCGTCGGCGACTACGTCGAGCAGGTGGGACAGCGCATCGTCGCGAAGAGCGATGCCGCACGGGGCCCGTACAAGTACGACTTCCACGTCCTCGCCGACCCGGAGACGATCAACGCCTTCGCGCTCCCGGGGGGGCAGGTGTCGATCACCGTCGGGCTGCTCAAGCGGCTGCGCAACGAGGCGGAGCTCGCGGGAGTGCTCGGCCACGAGATCGGCCACGTGGTCGGAAGGCATGGCGCCGAGCAGCTGTCGAAGCAGCAGTTCGCGCAGACGCTGGTGGGCGCGGCGACGATCGCGTCGTACAACCCCGACCGTCCGGGCTCGACGGCGCAGAACGCGGCGATAGCGGCGGCGATCAGCCAGCTGGTGAGCCTGCGCTTCAGCCGCAACGACGAGCTCGAGGCCGACGCGTTAGGCGTTCGGCTGATGGGCGAGGCGGGCTACGACACGCGGGGGATGCACGACCTGCTCGTCATCCTCGAGCAGCAGTCGCAGGGCGGCCGGACCCCGGAGTTCTTCAGCACCCACCCCGACCCCGGCAACCGACTGGCGCGGGTGAACGAGCTGATCGCCCGGAACCCGGGCAGGGGCGCCGACGTCGGCGCCGAGCGGTTCCAGCAGAACGTGCTGCAGTACATGCGGCGATAGCGGCGACCCGTCCGCTGCCTAACGCTGGAGGCAGGGCGCCGGCTGGCCGGTGATCCAGATGCCGCTGATCGTCGCCGCGTCCGGGATCACGCTGGCGTCGCGCTCGACCGCGGCTGACCCGCCGCGGAGCTCCGCCGGGCTGACGCTCGTCTCGAACGAGACACCCGGGATGCCGGGGGCGAAGGCGACCACGTTTCCCTCCCCGGCCGCGCCGCAGACCTCCCCGTGCGCGGCGCGCAGCGCGCCGACGGTGCTCCCGACGCGAATCCCCTTCGCCGTCGCGAAGACGGAGTCGCGGACGATGATGCGCGTGACGCTGGTGTCCGCGCTCCCCGCCGAGAGGGCGATGACATGGCCGCCGCCGACGTCGATCGAGTGCGCGCGCTCGGGGATCCCCTCGCCAAGCGTGATCGCGCTGTCCCGCGTCTCGCAGGCGGTGGACACCGCCGAGATCTTCCCGCCGATGCGCACGGGCCCGATCCCCTGCGCCGTGATCGGCGTCGGCGAGGTCGCGCACCCCTGCTGCTCGGCGGTTCGCGCGGCGCGGCCGGTGTCGCGGGGATGGCCGGCGGCGTCGCGCTTCGAGTCGTGGCCGCTGAAGCAGGCCATGACGGCGAGGATCGAGAGCAGCGCCGAGAGCACGGTCGTCAGGCGAGATCGCTGGATCTGCATGGGGCAAACATGCAGCCGGTGCTCGACGCCTTCAATGCCGCGGCGAGCGGCGCCGCGGACCGCGCTGTCAGCCCGGCGCTGCTCCCCCGCCAACGCTGGTCATGAACGCCGCGAAGACGTCCGGGCGCCACGAAGCCGACATCTGGTGCAGCTGGCCGAGCGCTTCCTGGTGCGACATCGCCGCACGGTAGCTGCGCGTCGAGGTGAGCGCGTCGTAGACGTCGACGATCCCGACGATCTGCGCCGACAGCGGGATCTCGTCGCCGCGCAGGCGATCGGGGTATCCGGTGCCGTCGCACTTCTCGTGGTGCGAGCGGACGATCGGCTTGATGTCCCATGGGAAGTCGATCCCGGCCAGCATCTCGATGCCGTAGATGGTGTGCTGCCGCATGAGGTCCATCTCGGCGCTGGTGAGCTTTCCCGGCTTGTTGAGGATTTCGGCCGGCACGTTCACCTTGCCGAGGTCGTGGAGATACGCCCCCATCCGGATCACGGTGAGCTCGGAGACCGGCAGCGCGAGCGCTTCGGCGACACGGACCGCCAGCTCGGCGACCCGCTCGCAGTGACCGAACGTGTACGTGTCGGCGGACTCGATCGACTGTCCCCACTTGCGAACGGTGTCGAGGTAGACGCTTTCGAGCTTGGTCCGCTTGGTGGTGATGTCGACGAGGTCGATGCGCGCGTCGAGGCGGCGGAACAGGTGGTGCGCGGTATTGAGGAGGCGGAGCGCGTCCCGGTTGCGCCCCTGCTCCTGGTAGAGTCGCGCCAGCTCGCGTGACGCCTCGGCCTCGGCGAGGGTATTCCCCGATTGCGCGGCGATCTCGAGCGCGGTGTGGAGCCTCGCCTCGGCGAGCACGGTGCGGCCCGTTTCGCGATAGATGATGCCGAGGACCTTGTACGCGTCGGCCTTGGTGCGCTGGATGCCCAGCTTGTCGAAGATCTGGAGCGCGGCCTCTGCGTTGCGGCGCGCCTCGTCATACCGCTGCTTGGCGATGAGCACCTCGGTGCCATTGAGCAGGCACGACGCGTGGAGGTGCACGTCGCCGATCGACTCGGCGAACTTCTGGCTGCGGTCGAAGTAGCGCTCGGCGACGTCCCAGTCCTGGCGGTCGGCGGTGACCATCCCGAGGTTGTGGTAGACGATCGCGCAGCCGCGATCGTCGCCGACATCGCGGAAGGCCTCGAGCGCGCGATGATAGTGCATCGCTGCCCGATCGAGCTCCCCCTGGATGTTGGCGATGATCCCGAGGTTCTGGTCGATGCGGGCGCGGAGCGCCGGGCAGCGAAAGCCACCGAGCTGGATCGCGCGCTCGAACACTTCGCGCGCGGTGTCGAAGTCGCCGCCTTCGAGATGCGAGCCGCCGAGCGTGTTCAGCGCTTCAGCGGCGAGGACGGGATCTCGCGCCTGCTGGGCCACGGCGAGGCTTCGCGCGCAGTGGGCGCGCCCCGCGTCCATTTCCTGGCGCCGGAAGCAGACGACCGCGAGCCGGCGCAGCGCCTCGCTGAGCACAGGCTTGCCATCGCTCTCTTCCGCGGCGAGGATCGCCGCCGAGTAGTCGGCCGCCGCCTCCGTCAGCCGGCCACCAAGATCGTGCGCGCGGGCGGCGGCGAGGAGGCGGCTCGCGCGGTCGAGCGGCGCGGCAGGAAGCTCCGCCGCGCCGCTGGTTCCCCGGGGGATCCGCCCGCTCATCGGTGCCGGGCACTCATCGTCAGTAGGCGACGACGTAGTGCGAGAAGTGGCTGATGTCGGCCCTGACCGTCGAGTAGTTCTTCCAGTCGAAGGAGGCCGGCGTCTCGATGATCTGGTACGCATCGTCGGTGTAGACGACGCGGCGCGACTTGCTCCTTTCGAGGTCGCAGTCGCGATAGCTGAGCAGGATCATCGACTTGCCGAAGCGCAGGCCGTGCGGCGCGAAATCCAGCTCGGCGTGCGTCGAGACCGGCATCTCGACCGTTATGACGGTCTTCTGCGCCAGCGCGCCCTTCGGGATCCAGAAGAAGTGCCGGCCGACATGGAAGAGTCCACCGTCGGGGCCGACGATCTGGACGTCCGCTTCGTACGGCTGCGGCTCGCACTGGAGCATCGTCGTGGCCTGGCGGCGCGGATGCCCGCGCCTCGCATGCGCCGCAGCCCAGATCGCGTGCAGCGAATCGTAGACGGTGACGCTCCGGAGCTTCTCGGCGGCGACGCGCTGCTTCTCGCGGTCCCTCTTCGCCTGGAGCGAGTCATCCGGCGCGGAGCTCGTCGCGGCGAGGCCGGCGGCGGGAGCCCCGACCGCGGTCGAACCGATCTCCGGGGCGGCGGGCGAGGACCGATCGGTGCTGCAGCCGGGCAGGAATGCGATCGCCGCCGCGAACGCGAGAACGAGTGTGCCGCGGTAGCGCTGGATGGGGGGCTTCATGATCGGTCCAGTCGGGATTTTCAATGCAGCCAGTCGCGGACCGGCCGGCAGAGCGCCGTCGCCCCGCGGGGATTCACATAGCAAGCCAGGGACCACTGAGCGCCGCGCACAACATGTTGTTTTATAACGAGTTAGATATTACGATCTTCCTCGCTTTCTGAGCGAAAGGGACAAATGTTCCGGTCATGGGGACAAAGTGACCGCAACCGGCTGGCCGCGAAGCACCGCGACGAGCACCTCTTCGAGCCGGTCGAGCGAGAAGGGTTTCATGAGCACGGGCTGGCGCGCGATCGCGCCGCCGCGCGCGGCCCGGCCGGCCACGTCGCCGGTCACGAACACCGTGCGCGCGGCGAGCCCCGGCCGGTCGCGGCGAAGGATCTCGTGCAGTGCGGCGCCATCCATCCCGGGCATCCGCAGGTCGCAGACGATCGCGTCGACGCTGGTCTTCTCGAGCGCGGCGAGCGCGGCGTCGCCGTTGCTGACGGCGACGACCGCAAAGCCGCGCAGCGCGGCGAAGCTCTCCAGCCCGGCGCGGAGGAGCGGCTCGTCCTCGACGACGAGGATGCGCAACCCGGCGAGCGGTGAGCGCGCGGGCGCCGCCGGGCGCTCGCTGCTCGGGGGCGGCGCGGCAGCGACGCTGTCCTCGAGCGGAAGGGAGACGACCATCGTCGTACCGCGCGGGGAGGTGTCAGCGATTCCGATCGAGCCGCCGTGCGCCGTTATGATCCCGTAGCTCACGCTGAGCCCGAGGCCGGTGCCCTCGCCTTCCCCTTTCGTCGTGAAGAAGGGTTCGAAGACGTGGGCGCGGACGCGATCGGGGATCCCGGGCCCGGTGTCGGTGATCTCGAGCACGACGCTCCCCGGCAGGGCGCGGGTCGTGACGCGGAGGGTGCCGCCGCCTAACGGCGCCATCGCCTGGACGGCGTTGGTCACCAGGTTGAGGACGACCTGCTGCAGCTGGCGTCCGTCGGCGACGACCGGCGGGAGCTCGCGGTCGAGCTGGAGGTCGACCGCGACGTTGGCGTCGGCGAGCTGGAAGCCGCGGAGGCGCAGCGTCCGCTCGACGAGGATGTCGAGATCGAGCGCCTCACGGCGATTCTCGCTGCGGCGGGCGAAGGCGAGGAGGTCCTTGACGACCTGGCTCGCCCGCGCCGTTTCCGACTTGATCACCTCGATCGGCTC
>DASZNJ010000254.1:0-12307 GCA_035551575.1 Gemmatimonadaceae bacterium | reverse complement strand
GTGGGCGGTGTATCGCCCGGCGAAGCTGAACAACGAGTTCCCGAGCGATTACAGCTACGTCTTCGGACCGACGCGCCCGTTCGCGCCGAGCCTGGCGAGGACCGCGAGCGGGGGCGCGTACGATCCGCGATCGCTCGCCGGCTCGGAATCGTGCGGGTCGTCAGGGTGCCACAAGGAGGTCTACGACGAGTGGTCGGTGAGCGCGCACCGCTACGCGGCGATGGATCCGGCGTTCCAGAAAGTGCAGTCGGTGATGGGTGACCAGAACGGGCCCGAATCCACGCGATACTGCGGCGGATGCCACGACCCGATCTCGCTCTTCTCCGGGACGAAGAACATCTTCGCGGCCGACCTCACCAGCAAGCCCGGGTTCAGGGAAGGCGTGTCGTGCGTCGCGTGCCACGCCATCGCCAGGACCGACGTGAAAGGGAATGCGGCCTACGTGATGTCCCAGCCCGAGCGATACCTGTTCGAGCTGTCAGGGGGCAAAGCGCCGAAGGCGGTGAGCGACTTCCTGATCCGGGCGTACCCGCGCCAGCACGTGCAGTCGCTCCAGCACCGGATGTTCAAGAGCCCGGAGTTCTGCGCGGCGTGTCACAAGCAGTTCATCGACGAGGAGATCAACCACGTCGGCTGGGTACAGCTCCAGAACCAGTACGACAACTGGCGCAAGAGCCGCTGGAACCACGGCAAGGATCCGCGAAAGACCATCGAATGCCGCGAGTGCCACATGCCGTTGCAGGCATCGGACGACCCGGCGAGCGGCGACGACCTCGACTACAACCGCACCGCCGGCGACGGCAAGCACCGGAGCCACCGTTTCCTCGGCGCGAATCAGTTCATTCCCGTGGCGCTGAAGCTCCCTGGCGCGGAGGAGCATGCGCGGCTCACCGAGAAATGGCTGCGCGGCGAGGTCGAGATTCCGGAGATCGCCGACAAGTGGCGTACGGGTCCGGCGATCCCGCTCGAGGTGATCGCGCCGCGGTCGGCGGAACGCGGCGAGCCGGTCACGATCGAGACGGTTCTGACGAACAACAAGGCCGGCCACGACTTCCCGACCGGGCCGCTCGACATCATCCAGTCGTGGGTGGAGCTGAGCGTCACCGACCAGGCGGGGCGTGTCGTCTTCCAATCCGGAGAGCGCGACTCGTCGAACTTCATCGCGCCGGGCAGCTTCATGCTCAAGGCCGAGCCTGTGGACCAGAACGGGAACCTCATCGACCGGCACAACCTCTGGGAGATGGTCGGGGTGCGCTATCGCCGGTCGCTCTTCCCCGGCTTCTCCGATCAGGAGAAGTTCACCTTCCCGTGCCCGCGCACCGGTGTCACCGAGCTGCACGTCTCGGCGAAGCTGATGTATCGCAAGGCGGATCAGTACCTGCTCAACTTCCTCTTCGGGAAGGAATCGGGGATCACCGCGCCGGCCACCGTGTTGTCCGAGGACCACAAGACGATCCGCATCGGCGCGTCGGGGAAGAGCGCGGCCCGGTGACGCGGCGCCAGCGGCTGATCGCGCTGACCGCCGCGGGCGCGGTGCTCTTCGTCGCCGTCGCGAGTGCCGCGACGCTGCGCTGGCGTGCACCGGGGCACGGCTATCATCCCGGCGAGGATCGCCAGGGGATCACCTCCGACCTCGCGCGCGAGCTGCCGGCGAATTATCCGCGGGTCACCTTCACCGACGTCACATCGGAGGCGGGGATCGGCTACGTGCACTTCAGCGGGAAGCGGTCATCGCAGCTTCCCGAAGACATGGGGTCGGGCGCGGCGTGGGGCGACTACGACCGCGATGGCTGGGTCGATCTCGTCGTCGCGAACGAGGTCGGCCCGCTGACCATGCCCGACGCGGAGCGCCGCCAGTCGCCGGCGCGGGCGCGGCTCTATCATAACGATCACGGCACCTTCACCGACGTCACCGACAGCTCGGGAATCGACTTCCGCGGCTGGGGGATGGGCGCCGCCTGGGGCGACTACGATCGGGACGGCGACATCGACCTCGTCCTAACCGCGTACGGGCACAACGTGCTCTACCAGAACGACGGTGACGGCACGTTCACCGATCGCAGCGCGGTGTCGGGCATCGGCACGCCGGCTGGATTCTGGGCCGGCGGATCGTGGGGCGACTACAACCGCGACGGGCTGCTCGACCTCTACGTCACCGGCTACGTCAAGTACACGCGCCCGGACAGCATGACCGCCGCTTCACGTTATGACATCGAGAATCCGGCGAGCATCAACCCGGCCTCGTTCGCGCCCGAGCGCAACCTGCTCTTCCGCAACGAGGGCAATGGCACCTTCGCCGAGGTTGCGGCTGCCGCCGGCGTGCTCGACACCGCTGGCCGCGGGCTCTCGGCGGCGTGGGCTGACTTCGACGGCGATGGCTGGCCCGACCTGTACGTCGCCAACGATCAATCGGACAACGCGCTCTTCCGCAATCTCGGCGACGGAACGTTCGCCGAGATCAGCAACTCCGCCCGCGTCGGCGACTATCGCAGCGCGATGGGGATCGCCGTCGGCGACTGGGACAACGACGGCGCACAGGACCTCTTCCTGACGCACTGGCTGGCCCAGGAGAACGCGCTGTACACGAACCAGCTCAGCGCGCAGAAACAGCGGCTCACCGGAGGCGATGCATCGAAGCTGACGTTCATGGACGAGGCGGACCGCGTCGGCCTTGGCCAGAGCACCATCGACTTCGTCGGCTGGGCGACTTCGTTCATCGATTACGACAACGACGGCAAGGTGGACCTTTTCATGGTGAATGGCAGCACCCTGCAGGACAGGAACGACTCGACGAGGCTCGTGCCGATGCGCGACCAGCTCTTCTGGAACCAGGGACGCCAGAAGGGATTCTTCGAGGTGTCGACGGTGGCCGGAGCGACGTTCGGAAAGGAATTCGTCGGGCGCGGCGCCGCCTTCGCCGACTACGACAACGATGGCGACGAGGACGTCTTCATCGTGAACCATGGCGGAGCGGGGATCCTGCTGCGCAACGACGGCGGCAATCGCAATCACTGGCTGCAGGTCGAGGTTCGCGGCACGACGTCGAATCGCCAGGGAATCGGCGCGACGGTGCGCGTCGTCGCCGGCGAGGCGGTGCAGACGCGACAGGTCGGCGCGCAGAGCTCGTACCTCTCGCAGAACAGCCCGATCGAGACGTTCGGGCTCGGTGCCGCGGCGCGTGCGGACACCGTCGAGGTCAGCTGGCCGGGTGGTGGACGGGTTGCGCGCGCGGGTGTGGCCGCGAACCAGCGGCTCCTCCTGACAGAGGGCGAGGCGGCACCGGTCGATCGCGCCCAGGTGCGCGACTTCTGGAAGCTCTATCGTGAGGCGACGGTGCTTCGGGTGGCGAACGACGTCCAGCGGGCGTCCGACACGTACGCGCGCGCCCTCGCGATCGATCCCCGGCACGAGGATGTGCTCTACTACTACGGTACCACGCGCCTCGCCCTCGGCGATTTCGCCGGTGCCGCGCGCGCGTGGCGAACGTTGCTCGGCGTCAACGCGTCGAGTGCCCGCGCGCACTCGGAGCTCGGCTCACTCTACCTCTGCCTCGATCCCGGCGCGCCGTTCCAGCTCGACTCGGCGGCGCGGCATCTCGAGCGCGCGCACGAGATCAACAGGGAGGAGACGGGGCCGCTCGTCAGGCTCGGCGAAGTCGCGCTGCTGCGCGGCGATCTCGCGGCCGCGAGGCGCGACTTTGACGCCGTGCTCGTCACGCACGCCGCCAGCGCCGTCGCGCGGTTCTACGCCGGGTACGTCGCGTGGCAGCAGGGCGATGCCACGCTCGCGCAGCAGCAGTTCGCCCGGGCGATCGCGAGCGCGGCGACCACGGCTCCGTCGGCGCTGCCGCCGGGCGAGGGTGACACGAAGCGCGGCACAGCGGCGCTCACCGCTGCGGATCGCCGCTGCGACCAGCTGCGCGCCGTGACGAAGCGGCTGCGCACCGATCACCCGGCGCGCGACATGGTGCCGCGCTATGCGGAGCTGAGCAGCGTGCTCGCGCGAGGGCGGGCGAGAGCGCGCTGATCGCAGCTGCTGGCGCGCTGCCGACCCGGCCCGGCGTGGCCGCGCTCGTCAGCGGCGGCCGGCCTTGCGGGTGTTGTATTCACTCAGGTAGCGCCGGTGTGCACTGTCGTCCGGATACCGGTCCGACGCCGCGTACGGGTACGACCGGATGGCGTGGAACGGCAGCGGCCCGACCGTCGTCCCGAACGCGGTGTTCAGGTCGGAGTCCTTGATCCACCCGTCGGTGTAGAGGAGGAAGTCGCGCTTCCAACCCTCCGGCAGCGACGCCGCCGACGAGGCGTCGAACTCGATGGTCGTCTCGTCACCCGGCGCCATGATCACGAACATGTCGTCGGCGCCTCGAAGCAGCGGCAGAACGTCCCCGAAGCGCGTGAAGCTGCCCGCGATCGGCCGCCACGGCGACTCCTTCGTGACCTCGCTGTAGTCGAACCAGTACGGCCCGTAGCGTCCACCCTTCCGATACATGCGCGAGTAGCCGCGCGCATGAAGATCCGCGGAGACCGGCGCGAGCGTGGTGATCTTCGTCGGGCTCTCAGCGCGCACCCGCGAGGTGAACGCCTGGTCCCAGTAGATCTGCATGTTGGTGCGGATGCGCACGTGATGATCCGCGGTCGCGAACTTCCCGGCGAGGTCGATCACCATCGTCTTGTCCTTCCCCGACGGGAAGCCGAGGTTCGCGACCGCCGCGCGCCAGTTTCCCCTCGCGTCGCGCACCTCGAGCGACGGAGGCGCGAGCCTGATCGCCGACTGCTGCCCGAGGGCGACGTTGATGCTCGCGTCGGTCGGATAGATCCAGCCGCGAAGGAAGAGGAAGCTTCCGGCCTCGCCTGCATCCGGTCCGAGGTCGAGGACGAGGTCGTGCGGCTCGACGACCCCCTGGTACTTCGTCGGGACGAGGTTGGAGACGTAGACGTCGTCGCTCTCGCGAAGGGCGGGGAGGACGTCGTGTCCGCGCTCGTCGACGGCGGACAGCGGGAGCTCGCGGCGCGGGACCTGGAAGAGCTTCATCTTCACCGGCCCCGGCGGGACGAACGTCTCGTCGACGAACACCTCCACCGAATCGGGATGATCGACCGCGATCAGCTTCACCTCGTCGGCGTAGGCGGTCTCCCAGAGCTCCTCGGTGAGCTGGAGGACGTAGCGCCCATCACGCGGCTGGAGCGCATCGCCGGGGATCCGCAGGTATTCCTGCGACGCGCCGGCGGGGGCGAAGGCACTCGTGCTCCCCATCAGGCCGAGCGGCATCCCCAAGGCGCTGCGCCACATCGCGTCGGTCACGAAGCGGAAGCGCGTGCCATCCCATGTGTAGGCGAAGGCGCACGACCCCTTGAGCATCTCGCGCTCGACGACTTCCTGGTCGGAGCCGGGAAAGTAGATCGACTGCGGCACGCCGTTAGGCCACTCGATCCGGACGACGTCGGCCTTGAGGTGCGAGCCGAGCCCGAAGTGGGTGACCGGGCCGGTCGCGATGCGGGTCTGGTACAGCTCCCCGGCCCGCAGCTCGACCCGCGCCCCGATCCCGAAGGCGTTGTTCTTCCCGCTTCCCGTACGAAGCGCCTTCAGCGCGATGTTCAACCCGAGGTTGCTGTTCCCGAGGTCGTTGCGGAGAAGGCGCGGCGCACCCGCGCCGTCGATGAGCGGGAGATCCTCGTCGCCGTCGCCGTCGACGTCGGTGACGGCGAGCGCGGTCGCGCCGGCGCTGCGCGCCGGCGGCGGGATCAGTGTCGTTCGGTCGAGGAAGGTCCCCGTGCGGTCGTTGCGGAAGAGGAAAACGCCGGCCGCGGAACCCGGCGCCGCGTTGCCGGCGACGACGAGGTCGAGCCAGCCGTCATTGTCATAATCGACGAAGGCCGCGGCGCGCGCCGCGGTCCCGCGCAGCGCGCCCGTTGCCGCCGAAGAGCGCGAGTCGCGCGTGAACGACCCGCCGCCGCCGTTTCGCCAGAGCGTCGGCTCGCCCCCCTTCGCGCCGGCGACGAAGATGTCGAGCTGTCCGTCGTTGTCGTAGTCGCCGACCGCGACCGCACCGGAACCGCTGCTCGTGATGCCGCTCGCCGCGGTCGCGTCGCTGAAACGGGCCGCGCCTCGGTTGAGATAAAGCGCGTCCGCGCCGCCGGCGTTCGCGACGAAGATGTCCAGGCGCCCATCGCCGTCGAAGTCCCCGAACCCGGCGTCGCGCGCATCACCGGTGCCGGCCAGGCCGAAGCCGGCGGTCGCATCGGTGAAGGTCCCGTCGAGGTTGTTGCGATAGGCCGCGCGCTGCCCGCCACCGATGAGGAACAGGTCGAGATCGCCGTCGTGGTCGAGATCGAAGAACGCTCCCTTTGCCGCGCCCTTCACGTCGGCGATCCCCGCGTTCGCCGTCGCATCCTCGAATGTTCCGTCTCCGCGATTACGGAACAGGTGTCCGCGCCCCTCACCACCGATGGCGAAGAGATCGAGCCATCCGTCGTTGTCGTAGTCGGCGAATGTGGCGAAGCGGGCGCCCTGTGGAAGGGTGATCCCCGAACGGCTGGTGATGTCACGGAAAAAACCGCCCTGGACGCGATAGAGCTTCGCCGACGTCGCGCTCGAGCCGGTGGAGACGAACAGGTCCTCGGCGCCGTCGCCATCGACGTCCCCGACCGCCAGCGCGCTCCCGGCGCTGGCGCTCCCCGTCGCTGTACCGTCAGGCAGGCCGGCGTCGCTCGTGGCGTCGGTGAACTTCGCGAGGTCGACCGCGGCGCGCTCGGGCAGGCCGCGCACCGTGACGAAGTCCTTCGGCGCGAAGTTGAGGATCGCGCGGCCGGCGATCGGCCCGTCCGTCCACTTCACCTCGTCGAGGGACGCCTGGTACGGTGCGGTGACCTCCATCAGGGAGACGAGCCGCGCCACCGCGGCGCGCGCCGGCGCGAGCTGCCCGGCGCGGAGGAGCTGGATCGCGCTGTCGAGCTGCACGCGCGCTTCCTTCGGCGGCTCCGGCGGGATCCGCCGCACCTCCTCGAGCTGCCGGACGGCGCTGTCGGCCGCGCTGCGCTGCACGAAGGCATCGACCAGCTGCAGTCGCGCGACGATGTTCGCCGGGGCGACGGCGAGGACATCGCGCAGCCGGTCGATGTACCGGGCCGCCGCGACGCCGTCCTTCGCCGGCGCGTCGAGCTGGGCGAGGGCATAGAGCACGTGCGCATTCGCGGTGCTGTCGCGGCGCAGCCGGTCGAGCGTCTCCCGCGCCTCGCCGGCTCTCCCGGTGAGCGCGTAAAGCCTCGCCAGCGCGAGCCCGATCTCCGCGCTCGCCGGGTCGAGCCTGCGCGCGCGCTTGAGCTCCTTCTCCGCGTCGTCGAGACGTCCCGCCTGGAGATACGTCAGCCCGAGGTTGGCGTAGCCGAGCGGGTCGTCGGGCGCGAGCTCGGTGAGCTTCCTGAACTGGGCCTCCGCCTCGGGGAGCTCATTGCGCTGGAGATAGCTCAGCCCGAGCATGCGCGTGGTGTACAGCTCCTCCACCGGTGCCTGCTTCTTCCTGCACGCGGTGGCCGACGCGACCGTCACCACCGCCGTGACGACGGCCCATCCCAGCCGGACGTTCCAGGTCATGCGCGCCTCGACGATCGTGAAGGACTCGGGGATGAGGGTACGATAGTGAGGCGGCGGGGAGACGCGCGAGTAGTGAGCCGTGAAGGCGCGGGCGGGGGGGAGCAGCGGGATCCGGCGGCTCGCGGCCTGCTCTGCTGAGGACCGGGGTTCCCCGGCCGCGGGAACCGAAGCCGGTTTACAAACGTATTACTTGGTGGTAATATACTTGTCATCGCCACCCCGGGAGGACGCACATGGTTGCCCAGACCACTCGCTACGGCATCAGCACGACGGTCCCGCTCGACTACGACACCGCGGTCGCCCGCACGAAGGAGGCGCTGGCCGCGGAGGGGTTCGGAGTCCTCTCCGAGATCGACGTCGCCGCGACGATGAAGAAGAAGCTCGACGTCGACTTCCGCCCATACGTCATCCTCGGCGCCTGCAATCCACCGCTCGCCCACCGCGCCCTCACCGCCGAGCGCGACATCGGGTTGCTCCTTCCCTGCAACGTGATCGTCTACGCCGATGACGTCCCCGGGCGGAGCGTCGTCGCGGCGATGGACCCGGTCGAGGCGCTCCAGCTCACCGGAAACGACGCGATCGCCCCGGTGGCCGAGGACGTGAAGGCGCGGCTGACGAGGGTGCTCGAGTCGCTCGGCGCCGGGGGTGGACGGTGATGCCGGCGCCGCTGGAACCGCGACGGCGGGGGAGCCGCGATGCCGCCGGCGGGCTCGCATCCAGCGGCGCATCGGCCTGACACGGAACAGCCATGACTGACGTGACACCCGCCCACGCCCTGCCGCTGCCGGCCGGGCTGCCTAACGCCGGCGAGCCGGTCCCCGGCGTGATCACCGCCGGCCAGCCCAGCGCCGCGCAGCTCGAGCAGCTCGCGCGCGCCGGCGTCGAGATCGTCGCCGACCTCCGCGCGGCCAGCGAGGACCGCGGCTTTGACGAGCCAGCGGCGGCAGCCCGTCTCGCGCTCGAGTATCACAGCATTCCCGTCGTCGGGGCGTCGATCGGGGCGCGCGAGTTCGCCGCCGTGCGGTCGCTGCTGCGCGCGAAGGGGACGCGCCCCATTCTCGTTCACTGCAGGAGCGCCAACCGGGTCGGTGCCGCGCTCATCCCCTGGCTCGTGCTCGACCAGCGCCGCTCGAGGGAGGAAGCGCTCGCCATCGCCCGGCAAGCCGGGCTGCGCAGCGACGAGATGGCGCGCGCCGCCCTCGCCTATCTCGATGCGCAACCTCGGGGGGGTTGATGCGCTTCCCCACGCACCAGGTGACCGCGATCTTCCGGCCAGGACGCCCCGCATGCTGCTGAAGCGGTTCTATGACACTGGTCTCGCCCAGGCGAGCTACCTGATCGGCTGCTCCGCCACCGGTGAGGCGATCGTGGTCGACGCGAATCGCGACGTCGAGCAGTACCTGCGCGCGGCGAGCGACGAGGGGCTCCGCGTCACGCACGTGACGGAGACGCACATCCATGCCGACTTCGTCTCGGGAAGCCGGGAGCTCGCCGGGCGTGCCGGGGCGAAGCTGCTGCTCTCCGACGAGGGGGGTCCCGGGTGGAGGTACGCATTCGCCGCCGATTCGGGCGCGACGCTGCTCCGCGACGGTGACAGCTTCATGGTCGGGAACATCCGCTTCGACGTGCTGCACACCCCCGGGCATACTCCCGAGCACCTCACCTTCCTCGTCACGGACACGCCGGCCACCGACCGGCCGATGGGCGCGATCACCGGCGACTTCGTCTTCGTCGGCGACGTCGGCCGCCCCGATCTCCTCGAGCGCGCGGCGAACGTCGCCGGAACGATGCGCGCCAGCGCGCAGGCGCTCTTCCGCAGCCTCCAGCGATTCAAGCAGCTCCCCGACTACCTCCAGCTCTGGCCCGGCCACGGCGCGGGGTCGGCCTGCGGCAGGGCGTTAGGCGCGGTGCCCACGTCGACGCTCGGCTACGAGCGCATCGCCAACTGGGCGTTGCGGGCGGACGACGAGGATGAATTCGTCGCGGCGGTGCTCGCCGGTCAGCCGGAGCCGCCGAAATACTTCGCCGAGATGAAGCGCGTCAACCGGGATGGGCCCCGGCTGCTGGGCGGGTTCCACCGCCCGGACCGGCTGCCGTCGGCGACGCTGCGCGAGTTGCTCGCGCGCGGGGCGATCGTCGTCGACACGAGGCCGGCCACCGAGTACGCGGCGCGCCACGCGCCGGGAACGATCAACATTCCGCTCAACCGGAGCTTCACGAGCTGGGCGGGATGGCTCATCCCGTACGATCGCGAGTTCCACCTCCTCGTCGACGGCTCGTGCGACGAGTGCATCGACGAGGCGGTGCGCGACCTGGCGATGATCGGGCTCGATCGCGTCGGCGGATACTTCCCCTCGACGGTGCTCGATGAGTGGGCGAGGGCGGGGGGGGAGCTCGGATCGGTCCCCCAGGTCGGCGTCGAGGAGCTCGCCGGGCGGCTGCGCCGGCGCGAGGTGGTGGCGGTCGACGTGCGCGGGCACGCCGAGTGGGAGGCCGGGCACATTCCCGAGGTCGCGAACATTCCCGTCGGCTACCTCGGCGACCGGATCGCCGAGATCCCGCGCGACCGCCCGGTCGTCATGCAGTGTCAGAGCGGGGCGCGGTCGGCGATCGCGGCGAGCCTGCTGCGCGCCCGGGGGCTGACCAACGTCGCCACCCTGGTCGGCGGCTTCGCCGACTGGGAGCGGGCCGGGCTCCCGGTGGTCCGCGAGGCGGCAGCCGAACAGCTGGCGACGACGCGCTGAGCAGCGCCGCTGGCGCGGCGGCTGTGCACGACCATATTACCAGATAGTAATTCAATCCTCATGTTGGAGGTCGGCGTGGGCAAGCATCTCCTGACTCCCGAGTTGACCGTCCTGGTCGCCGAACGCTTCAAGGCGTTAGGCGAGCCAGCGCGGCTCCAGATCCTCGACGCGCTGCGCCGGGGCGAGCTGACGGTCTCGGAGATCATCGACGAGACCGGGCTCGGCCAGGCAAACGTGTCGAAGCACCTGCAGCTCCTCCACAGCCTCGGCTTCGTCTCGCGCCGGAAGGATGGGCTGTACGTGTATTACTCGATCGGTGACAAGGACGTCTTCCAGCTCTGCGACATCATGTGCGGGCGGCTCGAGGCCGAGACGAAGGCACGACGGAAGCTTCTCGCGGGCTGACCGCCGCGGCGGAGGGCGGTGACTGCCTTCTGGAGGAAACGACTCGTCCAGGCGGGGAACACGTTCCCGGCTGACGGCGGCGCGATGCCGGACATCATCGCCGGCTTCGGCTGCACACCGGCCGGAGTCCTCGTCGGGGGGCAGGTGATCGCGGCGGCACTGCCGCAGCTTCCGGAGATCACCGCAGTTCATGGCGCGCGGCGAATGCGCGCTTCATGCAGAGAAAGACGCCGCTGAGCTTCATGAGCCGACGCCGGGTCGCCGCGAGCGTAAGTGGGATCGTCGCCGTCGCGATGCTGGGCGCGGGTGCCGCGTACCTGATGCGCGACCCCGTCCCCCACTTCATGCAGCGCCGCTCCGCGCTGGCGAGCGTCGTCGAGGGTGCGTCGTCCGTCGAGGACGGGTTCCGTCTCACCCCGGTTCGTGTCACCGCGACGAGCGGATTGTCGCTCGAGCTGGTCGTCAGGCGCGCCGTCGCCGACAGTGGGCGACAGCTGCCGCTCGCCGTGATCCTCGGCGGGCACTACACCGGTCGCGACGTCGCGCGCATGCTCGGCGACACGCATGGCGTCGTCGTTGCCGCGCTCTCCTATCCGTTCACGGGCGACCTGCGGCCCGATGCCGCGACCTTCCTGCGGCAGATCCCGCGGGTTCGCGCCGCCTTCCTCGATACGCCGCCAGCGGTGATGCTCGCCCTCGACCACCTGCTCCGCCTGCCCGGCGTCGATACGGCGCGCGTCGAGGCCGTCGGCGTGAGCCTCGGTGCGCCCTTCATGTGCATCGCCGGAGCGCTCGACCGGCGCTTCACGCGCGTCTGGTCGATCCACGGATCGGGGGGCTCGTACACCCCGCTCGAGGCGAACATGCGCCGCACCATCCGCTTCGCGCCGTTGCGCAGCGTCGCGGCGGCGATCGCTGACGTCATCATTGCCGGGCCGCGGCTCGACCCGGTGCGCTGGGTCCCGCGCGTCGCCCCGCGTCCGTTCATCATGGTGAACGCTTCCGGCGACGAGCGCCTCCCGCGTCGCGCGGTGGACGCGCTCTATCGCGCGGCGCGCGAGCCGAAAGAGATCGTCTGGATGAGCGGCCGGCATGTACACGGCGATCGCGCGACGATACTCCGCCTCGTGAACATCGTGATCGGCCGGGTGCGCGAGGCCTCGCCCTGATCCGGGGGGCAGCCGTCGCTACGTGCGGCGCTCGAAGTAGATCTGGATCGCGCGCAGCACCATCGCCTCGCAGAGCGCGCCCGCCTCGGTGCGATCGGGCATCCCGCGCGTCGCGCGCAGGAGCAGTCGCTTGACGCGGATCACGACGTGTTCGGGCGGGCAGTGCAGCTCGACGAGGTAGCGGACGTACTCGCGGACATGATCGTCCGCGGCTCCCGCACGAACTGCCTCGGCGGTGGTGGTTACCAGGGCGACGACGAGGCTCTTCTCGAGCTGCCGAAGTCGAACGTCATCCGGCGGGTCCGGCTGGTGCGGATCCGGGCAGCTCTGCGGGGCGGCGGTAGTGGACATCACGGAACAGGTCGGGGGGACTTCGCGGGTCGCGGCTCGGGCCGC
>DASZNJ010000253.1:0-4650 GCA_035551575.1 Gemmatimonadaceae bacterium | reverse complement strand
GCACGGCACCGCCAGATACGGCACCGTCAGGCACGGCACCGTCAGGTACGGCACCGTCAGGCGGCTGGCGACCAGGGTGGCGCTGGCGACGCTGCCGGTCGCGGCGGCCGGCTGCCAGGCGCCGATGTCGACGCTGACCGGGGGGGGCGACGCGGGGCGTCGTGTCGCCGCCCTGACCTGGTTCCTGATAATCGCCGCGGCGGTCGTCTACGCCGGGACGATGGCGCTGTTCGTCGCCGGGCTGGCGCGCAACCGGGATCGCGACCCGTCGGCCGTGGACCTGACCGAGCGCGGGACGGGGTTCATCGTCTGGGGCGGCGGGGTGATGCCGGCGGTGGTGCTGACAGTGGTGTTCGTCGTCGGGCTGCTGGCAATGGGACGGTTTCCCGCCGAGGCGAGCGAGCGCGCACCGCACTTCACCATCACCGGGCATCAATGGTGGTGGCAGGTGGACTACGACGACCCCGACCTGCCCGGGAGCTTCACGACGGCGAACGAGCTGCACGTCCCCGTCGGGCAGACGGTGCGCATCCGGCTCGTCTCGGCGGACGTGATCCACAGCTTCTGGGTGCCCGGGCTGCAGGGGAAGATCGACCTGATCCCCGGGGACACCAACGAGATCCGCATTCACGCCGAGAAGGCGGGGACGTATCGCGGGCAGTGCGCGGAGTTCTGCGGGATGCAGCACGCGAACATGGCGTTCACGGTGGTGGCCGACTCCCCGGAGAGCTACGCGGCCTGGATCGCCGGGCAGCAGGCGGTGGCGAAGGACCCGGTCGATTCGCTGGCGGCGGCCGGCAGGGAGCTGTTCACCGGGGGACCGTGCGCGATGTGCCACACCGTTCGCGGGACCAACGCGCGCGCGCAGGTTGCACCAGACCTGACCCACGTCGGCTCGCGCCTGACGCTCGCCGCGGGAACGCTGCCGAACGACCTCGGGACGATGGAGGCGTGGATCGCGAACGCGCAGTCGCTGAAGCCCGGGGCGAAGATGCCGACGCTCACGCAGTTCAACGGGCGCGAGCTGCGGGCGGTCGCCCACTACCTCGAGTCACTCAAGTGAGGGAAGAGGGATGAACGCCGGCGGAGGAGACGCCCCGTGTGCCGACCGCGGGATCGCGAGGCGCACCCCGCACATGGCCAGCCTCGATCCCGAGGGTGCGGTGACGGGGGACGACATTGCATATTCCCGCGTGGGCCATCCGAGTCTCGACACGCATCCCCGCTCTCCGAACAGCTGGCGCAATGGCCGCACGATCGGCGAAGAACCCCCGGCGACTGGCTGATGGAGCTCGCGGCGCGCGCGCGCCCGGGCAGCCGATACTGGGGAACAGGGACAAGGAGAAGGCCTTCCGCAGCATCCGTGCGCTCGTCGCCGCGCTGCAGACGTCGGCCCGCGCCGTCGAGGAGCGGAGCGGGTTGACGAATGCGCAGCTCTTCCTCCTTCGCCAGATCGCCGGGAGCGACGGGCTGACGATCAACGACCTCTCGCGGCGGACGAGCGCCGCGCAGAGCTCCGTGTCGGTGGTCGTGGCCCGCCTGGTGCGCGCGGGGCACGTGAAGCGCGCCCGGGTCGCCGAGGACGGGCGGCGGGTGACGCTGACGGCGACGGCGCGGGGGAGGACGACGGTGCGCAAGGCGCCTCCCCCGGCGACCGAGCGGCTCCTCGCGGCGTTAGGCAGGATCAGCGCCGCGGACGCCCGCTCGATTGCCCGCGGCATCGGCGCGCTGCTCCCGCGGCTCGGCGCGAGGGAGAAAGAAGCGCCGCTGCTGTTCGAGGCGGGAGGAAGCTGACGCGGCGACGCCTCGCGGCGTCGATGCGATGCACGGGTTTCGAGACCCCGATGCACAGCGGCCGGAGCACCGATGCACGGGGAGCGGAAGGGCGATGCGCGAACTATCTGTCTGTGGTTCCGTGGAGTATCCCGTTCCGGATCCGCAGTGCCTTGCCCGTCGCCTTCGTGTCGATCATCATCCGGCTCGTGGCGCGGGACTCGAAGTGGAGGGCGCCGGCGAGGGTGAGGGTCTGGGTGCCGCGGCGGACCTGGAGGGGGAGGGGGCCGCCTTCGGCGCCGGAGCTGTACTTGGCACGGAAACGGTCGCCGAAGCTGACGTCGGCGACCGGGATGTCGCCGACGGCGAGGAGCAGATCGCCGGGGCGGATGCCGGCGCGCTGGGCGGCGCTCCCCTCGGCGACGCTGGTGACGCGGACCCCGGCGGAGTCGGGCTGGGTGAAGATGCCTAGCCGCGGCTCGCGGATGCTGTCGGTGACATAGGTGAAGCCGGCGAGCGGGAGCAGCGTCGCCCACGGATAGGGCTCGCGGCCGTCGATGTACTTCGCGTCGAACTCCGCGAAGCTCCTGCCGCCGGCGGCGCGGCTGACGGCGCCCCACCAGTCGGCCTCGGTGAAGCCCCGCCCCTTCTTCCAGGTCGTCGTGTAGAGCTCGCGCATCACGTCGTCGAGCGAGCGGCGGTTGTCGCTCGCGTCGCGGATCATGATGTCGAGCATCAGGCCGGCCAGCGATCCCTTGGGATAGTAGAGGTAGCCCGTCCCGTCGGTCGGGTGGATCCAGGTCGACAGCGAGGCGTCCTCGAGGGCGACCGGCGGCGCGGCGGCGACCTCGCTCATCTTCCCGGTCGTCGTCTCGGCGAAGGCGCTGCTGTCGACGAGCCCGGCCCGGACCAGGGCGAGGTCGCCGTAGTAGTCGGTGATCCCCTCGCTGACCCAGAGCCAGGTCGTCGGCTGCGGCTGGTCATAACGGTAGGGAACCATGTCGGCCGGGCGGAGGCGCTTCACGTTCCAGGCGTGGAACATCTCGTGGGCGTAGAGCGATGGCAGGAACGGATTGCCTAACGCGTAGGGCGAGATGACGTCGACGTGCGAGTTCTGGTGCTCGAGCCCACTGGCGCCGCCGAACGAGGAGTCGGCGATCTGCATGACCGTATAGGTCGCGAACGGCGCCTCGCCGAAGACGGCGATCTCCTGCGGCAGCGTCTTCGCGATCGCGTTCCAGGCGTCGCGGCGCGCCTCGCCGGCGACGAACCCCTTCGGGTAGGTCGCGAAGCGGGCCCAGACCGGGCCGACCTTCGTGCTGTCGAGGTCGAACGACCCGACGAAGAACGGCATGTCGACGAGGTCGTGATAGTTCTTCGCCGAGAAGCTGCGGACCCCGGGAGTGCCGCCGGCAACCGCGGTCATCCCGGTGGCGACGAGCCAGCCGGGCTCGGTGCGGACGGTAACCGTCGCCGGCCAGTCGAAGCCGCGTCCTTCCGGGTAGAGGAAGACGTTGGTGCCGTTGAAGAGCGCGAAGTTCGGCTGCGTCCACGCCATCGCGTTGTCGAGCGAATCGGCGAGGAAGTCGAACTTCACGCTGATGCGCTTCGCGCCCGCAGCCCTGACACGCCATGTATCGAAGTCGACCTTGTCCCATTCCAGCGCCTTGCCGTCGCCAGTGGCGGCGAACGCCGAGACCCACCTGGCGAACCAGGTCATCTCGTACGCGCCGGGAGTCCAGGCGGGGAGCGAGAGGATGACCGGCGCGGTGCCGCTCGTCGCGAAGGTCATCGTGACCTTCAGCGTCCGGTTGGAGGCAGTGGAATTGTCGAAGGCGACTTCGTATCGGATGTCGCTGACCGGCGCGGAGGTGACGGCGGGTGGCGGTGCCGTGCGCGCCTGGGGGGAGGCGGGAGAGGCGCTGAGTGCGGCGGCGACGACGGCGGCGGCGAGTTGCGGGAGGAACGAGCGCATGGATGCAGATGGAGGTTGGGGTGACTGCAAGATAGCAGGAATGGGAGGGAAACTGCCTGGGAATGGGAGGGAGACTGCCTGACGGATGAAAGGCGGTGTGCAGGAACGGCGGGCGGGGACGTCTAACGGTCTGGGGGTCGCGCGTCATCGGGATGCGCGGCAAGTTGGGTGCACCGGAACTCGAGGCGATCGAACATGCGCTGGGCGAATCGGACGGTGGGGATGATGATCGCGGTCGTCGCGGTCGCGGCTTGTGGCACGAACGACCGTGCGCCGGCGAAGGGCGAAGCAAACGTCGGGTATGCCCAGTCCGCGGCCGGGGAGGGTGCGGCCGCCAGGGGAACGCCGCGCCCCGCGAGGCCCGCAGCGGCCGGCGCGGCGGCAGATGCTTTCGGTGTGGGCGCGGACGGGGGGCCGGCCGCCGTGACGACGGCCGACACGATGACGATGGCGCCGGCCCCGGAACCGGCGCAGGCACCGGGCGTCGCGCCGCCTGCGCCCGCGGCGTCGACGGCGATGGTCATCCGCACCGGGAACGCGACGATCAAGGTCGATTCGCTGGAGCCGGCGGTCGCGCGGCTGCGGGCGCTCGCCACGAGCGTCGGCGGCTATGTCGGCAACACCTCGATGCAGACGGGGAGCGACCAGCTCCGCAGCGCGACGGTCGAGATCAAGGTGCCGGCTTCACGGTGGGGACAGCTCGTCTCCGGACTGAAGCCGATCGGGACGCTCGAGTCGGTGCAGGAGAGCGCCGAGGACGTCGGCGAGGAGTTCGTCGACGTGCAGGCGCGCGTCGCGAACGCGAAGCGGCTCGAGGCGCGGCTGATCGACCTCCTCGCCAACCGCACCGGAAAGCTCAGCGACGCCTTGCAGGTCGAGCGCGAGCTCGCTCGCGTCCGCGA
>DASZNJ010000252.1:0-2381 GCA_035551575.1 Gemmatimonadaceae bacterium | reverse complement strand
TGCGCGATGCCGAACACCGATCCGGTCACCGACAACCAGGCGGCGGTCGGCTTCATCGTCAGGCAGGCGCAGCGCGCCAACGCGGCGCGCGTCTATCCGATCGGCGCGATCTCGGTCGGGCAGAAGGGAGAATCGCTCGCCGAGTTCGGGGAGATGGTCGGCGCCGGCGCGGTCGCGGTCAGCGACGACGGCAAGCCGGTGGTCAGCGCACAGCTGATGCGGAGCGCCCTCGAGTACGCGCGCACCTTCGGCATCCCGGTCGCCGATCACTGCGAGGAGCCGACGCTCGCCCACGGCGGGGCGATGAACGAGGGGCTCGTCAGCGCGCGGCTCGGGCTCAAGGGGATTCCGAGCGAAGCCGAGGAGATCATGGCGATCCGCGACATCCTCCTCGCCCGGCGCACCGGCGGGCACGTCCACCTCTGTCACATGAGCACGCGCGGCTCGGTCGAGCTGATTCGCTGGGGGAAGGAGCGGAAGATCAACGTCACGGCGGAGGTCTGCCCGCACCACCTGTCGCTGACCGAGCAGGAAGTGGACGGCTACAACACCAACGCGAAGATGAATCCGCCGCTCCGCACCGCCGCCGACGTCGCCGCGCTGCAGGAGGCGGTGAAGGACGGGACGATCGACGTGATCGCCACCGACCATGCGCCGCACCACTACGACGAGAAGGAGCGCGAGTTCGCCGACGCGCCTAACGGCATCATCGGGCTCGAGACCGCGCTCGCCGTGAACCTGACCTGGCTGGTGGCGAGCGGGATCATCGACCTCCCGACGCTGGTCGCCCGGATGTCGACGACCCCCGCCAGGGTCTTCCACCTGCCGGGCGGCACGCTGCGGAAGGGCGCCGACGCAGACGTCACCGTCTTCGACCCGGCGGCGAAGTGGACGGTCGATCCGGCGGCGTTCCGGTCGAAGGGACGGAACACGCCCTATGCCGGCCGGACGCTCAGCGGGCGCGTCCACGCGACGATCGTCGGCGGCCAGGTCATCCACCGGCTCCCGCGGTAGGCTGCGGTGAGCATCGCGATCCGGCGCGAGATCGTCACCGTCTGCCGCCGCCTCTACGAGCGCGGGCTGATCGCCGGGCAGGACGGCAACGTCTCGGTCCGGTTGCCCGGAGGCCGCGTACTCGTCACTCCAGCAGGGATGTCGAAGGTGGACGTCGGGGCGAGCGACCTGGTCGAGATGCGTCTCGGCGAGGTCGCGTCGTCACACGGTTCGCGCGCGGGGCGGAGCGGTCCGCGCGCGTCGTCGGAGGTGCTGATGCACCTCCGGATCTACGAGCGGCGCCCCGACGTCAACGCGGTGGTGCACGCGCATCCGCCGACGGCGACCGCGTTCGCCGTCGCGGGTGAAGGCTTCATGGATTGCATACTGCCCGAGGTTATCTTTCAGGTCGGGCAGGTACCGTTGCTCGAGTACGCGACGCCGGGCAGCACCGGGCTGGCTGACAGCTTCGAGCCGTACGTCGCGACGCACGACGCCTTCCTCCTGGCGAACCACGGCGCGACCACGGTCGGAGCGACGCTGCTGCTGGCGCACCAGCGGATGGAGAGTCTGGAGCACGCGGCGCGGATCATCTTCGCCGCGCGCCAGCTCGGTCGGGTGAATGCATTGAGCGGTGAGCAGGTGGCGGATCTGATGGCGGCGCGGCAACGCGCCGGGTTGGGCGGACCATATCCCGGTTGTTCGACGACGGACAGCCGGCGAGAGAAGCGATGACGAATCCTGCCGGGAATCCGATGGACGCAGTCGCGGCGCTCATGCTCGAGCGCCAGCGGTACGAGGACTGGATCGCTCAACTGGAGAGCCGGCGCTCGATCACGCCTCCCCATGTCTTCGAGCGCGTACGCGGCGACTACGAGGCGCGGCTCCGTGAGGTGATGCAGCAGCTGTCGGGGCGCACCGCCGAAGTCCAGGCGACCGCGGCCGCGCTGACGGAGCGCCTGGCGCGGATGCAAAGCGAGGAGACCGCGATCCGCGACGAGCGCTACGAGGCCGAGCTCCGCTCGCACGTCGGCGAGGTGACCGCCGCCCAGTGGAGCGCGATCGAGCGCGAGAGCGACGAGCGGATCGCCAGGCTCACCGCCGAGCGGGCAGCGATCACCGGCGAGATCGCCCGCCTGCAGCAGCTCCTCTCGATGACGGGGGGCCGCACCGCGCCGGTGTCCGGGGCGAGCAAGGCGGTTGCCGAGATCGCGCGGACCGACAAGGGAGCCGAGCCCCCGCGATCGGGTTCCTTCGACGAGCTCGAGTTCCTCAAGTCGGTGACCGATGGCGCGCGGGGGAGCGGGGGATCGAAGGGGGCTCCGCCGGCTCCCGCACCGTCGCGCAACAGCGCCGCGGTCCCGCGAGCGGCGACCCCGGCCGCCGGC
>DASZNJ010000251.1:0-2978 GCA_035551575.1 Gemmatimonadaceae bacterium | reverse complement strand
GCAGCCAACCGCCGTGCCTAACGCCTGACCCCTGACCCCTGACCCCTGACCCCTGACCCCTGACCCCCCGCCGCGCCTGACGTTCAGCGGCGATTCAGGTCGCCCGCATCGCCAGCGGATCCATCCGGGACACCGGCATCGAGCGGCGGAAGAGAAGGTCGACGTCCTCCCCCGTCAACGAATCGGTGACCTTCTTCGGGTCGAGGCGCCCGGTGACGCTCTTCGCTTCCGGACCCTTGCTGATGTACCAGTTGTAGCGGTCCTTGCGCGTGCTGCCGCCATCGGGGTGCTGAAAGAGGACGACGGCATTGCTCGCGCCGACGTTGCTGACTTTCACTCTCCAGACTGTGCCGTCGGTGGAGCGGTACGTGGCCATGTGCTGTCGGTGGTGGTGCGGGTGGGTGCGACGTTCGTCAGGCGGTCGCCAGCGCTTCGATCGGCTGCCGTCCGGCGAAGCCGCCGTTCATCTCGTGCCAGTACTGGACCGCCGGCTCGCCAAGCCGCCAGCAGAGGTACACGGGGCGGTCGCCGACGCGCGACGGAAAATCGACCAGCCCGATGTCGTATCCCTTGAACTCGACGCCCAGCTGCTCGAGCTCGGCGACGAAGCCCGTGATCTCCTTCGCCAGGCGCTGCGCCTCGCGCTCGTGAACGATCGCCGCCGGCGCCGGCGTCTCATCCTGCACCCGCGCCGAGGCCAGCTCGAAGGCACGCACTTCTTCCTGCCATCGCTCGTAGGTCTCGACGATGTCCGCGACGATCCGTCGAACGAGGGGGAGCGTACGGTTCGCTTGATCGATGGTGAAGATCATGGGACGAAAGTTAGCGGGCCGGAGCCGGAACCGCACGAGCGCGGTCACGTGCGCCTATTTCCCTTCCTCGTTGCGCTCCTCGAGGCGGCGGCGGCGGCGCTCCTTGGCGGCAGCGAAGCGCCGGATCTCCTCCGGCGTCTCGGGAACGACCTGCGGGATCTCCATCGGGCGGCCGTTGCGATCGACCGCGACGAAGGTGAGGTAGCAGGAGTTCGTGTGGCGCCGCCGGCCCGTGATCATGTCCTCCGCTTCGACGCGGACGCCGATCTCCATCGAGGTCCGCCCGGTGAAGTTGACGCTCGCCTTCATGATGATCAGGTCGCCGACATGAATCGGCTCGCGAAAGTCGACGCGGTCGATCGAGACGGTGACGCACGCGTTGCGCGCGTGGCGGAATGCGGCGACCGCGGCGGTGGTGTCCATCATCGAGAGGATGACGCCGCCGAAGACGTGGCCGAGCACGTTGGCGTGCTGCGGCATCATCAGCTCGGAAGTCTCGTGCTGGCTCTCGCGGACGGCGCGGGTGGCCGGGTGCTGCGCGGGGAGTGTCATGTCGGGAGGTGGCGCGAGCGGATGGGGCGCGGGCGGTGCAGCCGCCGGCCGGCGGGGACGGTGCCCGGCGCCGTTAGGCGCGCGGCCGGCCGGCGGTGCCGGTGCGGAGCCGCCGCGAAGAGGACGCGTGACCGGCTCGTCCCGTCATCGCGGCGGGAGGCGAGGCGCGCGTTCTCGTCGTAGAGCACCGCGTCGTCGAAGGCGCGGGCGAGCGCTTCGCGATGAATGGAGTCGAGCGCGGGCGCATCGAGCCAGAAGACGTGGCGCACCGGCACCGGGATCGGGCCGAGCGACCACTCGCGACCAGCGGAATCGGCGAGGGAGAGCGCCGCGGACTCGCTGGTCGAGTCGTAGCGGGCACGCACGGTGTAGCCCGGTCCCGCCCAGCGGTCCTCCACCGAGTCGTGCGCCGAAGGGAGCGTCGGCACGACCGACGCCCACCAGGCGGGGGGCGCGGCGGGGATCGGCGCGAGCGGCAAGGCGGTCCCGGTGCTGTGGTCACCCGTGCCGGGGACCACGAAGGTCACGGCCGGCCGCCCCTCGATGTCCTCGAGGGAGAAGCTGCGTGGATCGAAGAACAGGTCGAGGACGGCGTTGCGCGCTTCGTCCGCGCCCGGCTCGCGGCTGTCACGAATGGAGTCACGGGCGGCGGCATAGAGCGCGACCCCGCTCCGAATGATAGCCTTCCCGGCCGAATCGCCGAACGCTTCCTGAACCGACGCGTCGCGCCGCGAGCGAAGATCGACGACTCGCCGGATGGTGCGGTGCATGTGGCGCACGCCGCCCACGTCGATGTCGGTGTGGTGCTCGAGCGAGAGGAATCCGTCGTGGATGTCGAGCAGCTCGATGTCGGCCGTCGCGCTCGCCAGGGGCCGGTCGCTCGCGTCCTCGTCGGGCCGGAGGGGAGACTCCCCGGGATGGATCGACGCCCAGTGGCGCTCGGCGCCGGGAACGATCGTGTCGCGATAGACGAGCGCCGAGTCGCCGCTGACCAGATCACGGCGGTAGACGCGCTGCCCGACGAAGAGCGCGTCGTAGAAGGAGCGATCCTCGTCGGCGGTGTAGATCTCGTAGAAGTCGCCGCCGAAGCGGGCGAGCATCATCGAGGAGCCGCGGCGGCGGATCCCGTTCGGCGTCGTGCGCACCCAGTAGGTGCTGTCGCCGGCCGCGACGAGAAATTCAGCGGGTGGCGGAAGCTGCTGGGCCGGCCGCTCGCCGGATTGGCAGGCGGCGGCGAGTGCCGCGAGGACGACGAGAGGGAGCGGGCGCAGCGGGTTCATCGCCGCTGAATATACACCCGCCCCCGGTTCGGCCGCCGCCGCTGCCGAAGGCGCCGGGCGATGTGGCGAAGCACGCTGCACAGTCGTCAGCGTCCACGATAGCTTTCTCGCCCCGCACCAATTCACCCGAGCATCATCGATTCATGCGTTGGACCCCAGCGATCGTCTTCCTGCTCGCGGCATCAGCCGCGGGCTGCACCAGCCAGGCACAGACTCGCAGCGACAGCAGCACGAGCAGGACGCCCGTCGCCGCCGACAGCACCCACGCCGTCGCGGCGACGCCCGTTGCGGCTGCGCCCGCGGACAGCGGAAAGACCGCACCGGCGGGACTCGG
>DASZNJ010000250.1:0-3930 GCA_035551575.1 Gemmatimonadaceae bacterium | reverse complement strand
GTTGTTCGTCACGTTGACCGCTGCGTCCGACGCGGGCGCCGGGGCCGACTGCACTTCGACCGTGCGCCCGCCGCACGCCGCCACCGACGTCGCCAGCATTACCGCGGCAAGAATAGCTCTCATGTATGTCGCCTCCAGGACGAGTTGAGTGAACCACGGCGCCGCATCTATTGTGAGAACGTTCACACATGTTCGTTGAACGCGCGCCGTGCTGCCCGGTTGGGTGCAAGACACATGCGCGAGCCGCGCCGGAGGCTGCCGCGATTCCCTGCGCCGTGGCTGGCCAGTAACTTCCCGAGCGATGACCTCTCCATTGAATCGTACGGCAATCCGCGCCCTCGCGCTCGGATTCATCGCCGTCGCCAGCGTGTCCTGCGGCCGGACCACCCCCCCGGCCACCTCGGCTTCCCCCCTCGTGTCGCCCCCGGCGCCCATCGGCGCCGGGAAGCTTGCACCGGGGCAGCCGCTCACCGCCGCGCAGCGGCATTGGGTGGACAGCACGCTCGCCTCGCTGACCTTGCGACAGCGGATCGCCCAGATGGTCAGCATCTGGGTGATGGGTGACTTCGCCAACGAGCGCGACCCGGGATACGTCCAGCTGGTCGAGTGGATCGAGAAGGATGGCGTCGGCTCGATGACGATGTCCGTCGGCTCGCCGATCGACGTCGCGGTGAAGTTGAACGCGCTGCAGCAGCACGCCGCCATCCCCCTCCTCGTTCACAGCGACCTGGAGCCGGGACTCGGCCGCCTCGAAGGCGGAATCTTCGTCCCGTCGATGCTCTATGGTGGATCGGCGACGGTGTTTCCGACGGCGATGGCGATGGGCGCCGCGAACAACGACTCGCTGACCTACGCCGCCGCCTACGCGATTGGCCGTGAGGCGCGCGCCGTCGGCATCCAGGTCGTCTTCGGGCCGGTGGCTGACGTCAACAACAACCCGGCGAACCCGGTCATCAACACGCGCTCCTTCGGCGAGGATCCGGCGGCTGTGGCGCGGTTGACCGCCGACTTCGTGCGCGGGCTCCAGGATGCCGGCGCGATGGCGACCGCCAAGCATTTTCCCGGGCACGGCGACACCGACACCGATTCGCACCTCGCGCTCCCGGTCGTGAAATCGGACCGGGCGCAGCTCGACACGGTCGAGCTGGTGCCCTTCCGCGCGGCGATCGCGGCCGGGGTTTCCGGCGTGATGAGCGCGCACATCGCCCTCCCCGCCGTCGAGGGAGACAACGTCCCGGCGACGCTCGCGCCGCGGGTCATCACCGACCTCCTGCGCGACACGCTGCACTTCCGCGGCATGGCCTACACCGATGCGCTCACGATGGACGCGATCGGCGAGGGGTACCCGATCGAGCGCAGCTCGGTGCTCGCGGTCCAGGCGGGAGCGGACGTGCTCCTCAAGCCGAGCGACATCAGGCGCGCGATCGATGCGGTCGAGCAGGCCGTCGTCGCCGGGACGATCCCGGCTGCCCGGATCGATTCGTCGGCGCGGCGGATCCTCGAGGCGAAGGCGCTCGTCGGGCTGAACGTCGCGCGGACCGTCTCCCTCGACGGCGTCCGCCGCGAGGTCGGTTCCCCCGAGCACTGGTCGGTCGCCGGCGCGATCGCCGCCCGTGCGGTCACCCTGCTCCGCGACAGTGCGTCGCTCGTGCCCGTCGCGAGCACGGCGAAGCGGATCGCGCTGGTGACCTACGCGCCGGAGACCGAGCTTCGCGCCGGACAGGCATTCGCCGCCGAGCTGCGGCGGTCGCTGCCTGACGTGCGGGTGTTCCGGCTCTCGCCGCGGAGCACGCCGACCGAGCTCGACTCGCTTGGCGCAACGCTCGCCGGGTGGGACGCGATCATCGTCTCGACGAACGTCCGCCGGATCGAGGGCTCGGGGCGCGTCGCGATCGCCCCGGCGGTCGCCCAGTGGATCGACACGCTGTCCACGCGGGAGAGGGTGATCGTCGTCGCGAATGGAAACCCGTACGTGATTCGCCAGTTCCCGCGGGTGAAGAGCTACCTCGTCACCTACGGCATTGGCGACGCGCTCGAACGGGCGGCGGCGCAGGCGCTGGCCGGCGTCGCTCCGATCACCGCTCGCGCCCCGATCTCCCTTCCCGGCTTCTTCGCACGCGGCGACGGCCTCGACCGTCCGCCCGCCAACGCCCCCGCGGCCGGACGATGAACCATAACGCTCGTCGCTGGCTCGCCCCGTTAGGCATCGCCGCCACCGGGGCCTTCTGGCTCGCCTGCTCCACGCACGCGCCGCCCGTTGTCGTGACCCCGCCGATCGAAGCGGACACGGCGAGCGCACCGCGCCCGGAGCCGGTCGCACCCCCGCGGGACACCGCGCCCCCGGCATTGCCGACGCCGTGGACCGACTCGGTGCTGCCGACGATGTCGCTCCGGGCGAAGGCGGCGCAGCTGATCGTCCGTTGGGTACCGGCCGATCGGGCCGCCGACACGAAGGCGGAGTTGGCGGCGCGCGACTGGGTCGCGACCGACTCGATCGGCGGCGTGATCATCGGCCCGGGGACCGCGGCAGAGGTCGCGCGAACGACGAACAGGCTGCAGGAAGCGGCGGCGGCCCCGCTGTTCGTCGCCGCGGACCTCGAGTTCGGCGCCGGACAGCGCGTGATCCCGGAGGGCACGTCGTTCCCCTATCCGATGGGGATCGCCGCCACCCGCGACACGGCGCTCGCCTGCGCCGCGGGACGGATCACCGCGCGCGAGGCGCGCGCGGTCGGGATCAACTGGACGCTGACCCCCGATGCGGACCTGAACACCCGGCCCGACAACCCGAGCATCGGCGTCCGCGCCTTCGGCGCCGACGCGGCGACCGTGGAGCGCTTCGCGCTCCCGTACATCCGGTGCGCGCAGGCGAACGGCGTCATCGCCACGGTGAAGCATTTCGCGGGGCTCGGTGCGGTCGCGGTCGACACGCACCTCGCGCCCGCGATCCTCGACTCCTCGCGCGCGCGCCTCGACACCGCGGAGCTCCGCCCCTTCCGTTCCGCCGCCGCGATCGGCGTCGGCGCGATCATGAGCGCGCACGTCGCACTTCCAGCGATCAGCGGCGACTCGGTGCCGGCCAGCCTCAACCCGAAGCTGCTCCAGGGGATCGTTCGTGGCGAATGGAAGTACGACGGGCTGCTCGTGACCGACGCGCTGTGGATGAAGGGAGTGGGCGGAGACACGCCCGGTGCCGCGGCGGTGCGCGCGCTGCTCGCCGGGAACGACGTGCTGCTCGATCCGGTCGATCACAGGGCGGCGATCGACGCGATCGTGGCCGCCGTCGGCGACGGGACGCTGACCGTCGCGCGGCTCGACTCGTCGGTGCGGCGGGTCCTGCGGGCGAAGGAGCGGCTCGGCCTCAACGTCAGGCGCTTCGTCGACACGACGACCGTCGCCGGTCCGTTCGGCCAGCACGACGCCGACTCGGTCGCGACGCTGGCCGCGCGCCAGTCGATGACGCTCGAGCGCGACCGCGGCAGCGCGATCTGGCGGCTGGCGCGGGCGGCACGCGTGCTGGCGGTGCTCTACCTCGACGAGGGGAAGGAGCCATACCCCGGCGCGCATCCGGGGAGCGCCTTCACCGACGAGCTGCGCTCGCTCCTCGCCGCGCGCGGGCAGAAGCTCGACGTCGTCACGCTGACGAACAAGTCGACGAACGCCGCGGTCGCCGCGGCCCGCGATCGAGCGGCCGATGCGAGCACGGTGGTCGTCGCCCACTACGCGCGACCGATCCCGGCCAAGGGCTACGCCGGCGTCCCGCCGCGGATCGCGACGATGACGAGGCAGATCGTCGACGTCAGGCCTAACGCGATCGTGGTCTCGTTCGGCGACCCGTACATGATCCGCCAGTTCCCGGCGGCCAACAGCTACCTCGTGGCCTGGAACCCGCTCTCGCCGTGGAGCGAGCGGGCCGCCGCCGCCGCGGTGGCC
>DASZNJ010000249.1:0-6255 GCA_035551575.1 Gemmatimonadaceae bacterium | reverse complement strand
ATCCCCCACCCGCCATAACGGAGATTCACGTGATCAGCGTCGGTCGGCACTTCCGTCCCACCACGCCGGCGCTCATCGCCTTTGCGCTCGTTGCCCTCGCCATGCTGGCCGGGGCCGCCGGCTGCCGCGACAGCACCGCTCCCGAGGGCCGGCCATCGCTCGCCGTCGACCCCGCGAACGATTTCATCACGTCGTACACCGGCCCGAAGAACGGCGACCTCGACGCGCGCGAGGCGGAGACGACGCTTACGGGTCAGTCGCTGGTCTTCCGCGGCACGGTCGGCGGCTCGATCGGCACGACGGCCGGTGCCGTCTACGTATGGGGAGTGGACTGGGGCGCCGGGACCGCGCGCTTCGGGGACATCGCCACTGGCGTCCACTTCGACGCCGTCGTGATCGCATTCCCCGACGGCACGGGCTCGATGCGCGATTTCACCACCGGGACGGCCCAGCCGCTCGCGCCCGGCAGCGTCGTCGTGATGGGCACCACGATCAACGTCACCGTGCCGGCGGCGCTGCTCCCGTCGAAGGGGTTCAGCCCGGAGCACTACACGGTCAACTTCTGGCCGCGCTCCGGTCTCGCCTCCAACGCCCAGATCGCCGACTTCGCCCCGGACAACGCGAACATGCCCGTTCGGGTCGGCACGTGAGGCTGCGGCCATTGACGTTCGGCACGAGCGCCCGCAGCGGGCGAGGCATGGTGGTCGCCCGGACGGGCGGCTATCGCCGGCCTGATCGGCGCCCTCGCGAACTCGGCGGCGATCCGGATCACGCTGGCGGCGGGGATCAACGCCGGCACGAGCGGACTCGCCAGGTGGCTCTTCGTTCACCTCAACCAGTGGTTCGGCACCACCCTTCCCACGAAGCTGGGAGCGGTGAGCCAGGAGACCTTCCACACGGGCATCGGAATGTTCTCGGCGCTCGTGTACGCAGGAGTATTCTACCGATTCCTCCCGGGTCCGCGCTGGCTCCGCGGCCTCGTCTACTCGCAGGGGATGTGGGCCGTGCAGGCACTCGTGGTGCTCCCATCGCTCGGCCACGGATACTTCGGCCGTCGCATCTCGCCGTCGGCGCCGCTGTGGTCGTGGGCGCTCAACGCGCTCTACGGCGTGGTGATCGGGGCACTCTACGTCCCGGCCGGAGAGCGAATGGCGCGCGCCGACTGAGCGTCCGCGCGACGCACCGCTCCCCGCGCCCGGCCGCGCTCGGTCTTCCACCCCCGCTTCGCGAAGATGCGAGCGCCCTCGCACGACTCGAGGAACGCGACGAACTGGCCCGCATGCTCGCGCTCGCGCCCTTTCATCGTGAGCGCCACCCCGGCGTCCCGGTACACGCGCCAGCGTTCGGCCACCGGCACCGCCTCGGCCAGCGTCGGATTCGCGAGCTTCCAGATGTTCCAGATGAGCCACGCGTCGAACGTGGCTTGGCATGCAGATTGGCGCGGCACTCGACGCGTGGACGTCCAGCATGCGAAGGTGACCGGTCTACAGCGTCAGGAGCGCCACAGCATGGTACTTCAATGGGTTACGTCCAGCACATCATGACTCCAGAACGGTTGATCCGTTCGAGACAACGGTGCTGGTGGACCCTCGGTGACTCGCGACCGTCGTCAGTCTGGAACGGTGAACACGCCGATTACCTTTTCGTTCAGCCCGATCATCATTCCGCCGTCGCCGTAGTTCGGCAGGAGGTGCACGCGCCAACGCGGAACACCACAAGATCGTCATCGACGAGGCCACACTCCTTGTCCAGCGCCACTGCGAGCCGACGGCACTCGCTGGCGCTCTCGATACGTTGGAAGCCGCGGAAAAAGGTATCACGGTGGGTGGGGATCGCGGACTGCTTCGTGTAATCTCCGCCGCTGGGCGCCCCGAACGCGCATGCCGCTGTCGTGCGTCGGTCTCCCTCGGACGTGCGACAACTCCAGTGCCGCGGCCGCGCCCGCGCGGCTGCCAGGAGGCGCTTCCTCTCCGAGGTGGCCACCGAGTCGAGCGCGGCGCGGATGGATCCCATTCTCACGCGGATCATGTCCACGCGCGAACCGAGGTCGATTCGTCCCTCGAATGGTGCGATGCCAGGCGTGCGGACGCGACGCCGATACGCGCCGCCGGGCAGGCGCCTCGGGCGCATCACGTCATCGCTCGTGATCGCCGCCGACATGGTACTGCTCGTCGCGACGACGTCGCTGCGCAAGCGCGCGAGCGTCGGCCCGGACGCGACGGCGCACCGACGTCATGTTCGTTCTCGCTGTCTCAATCAGGCGATCCTCGTCAGCCGACGTTGCGTTCCGCTGCGTGAACGGCGTCGCGGCACACCGTCCCGCGCTCGATGCGGTCCCGTTCGCGGCGGCGAGCTGTGCTCCGCTGTTCGTCGCCGCGCTGCTGCTGGCCACCCCCACATCACCCGTCGCCCCGTCCGCACCTCGTCGATCATGACGCTGCCAGCGCCAGTCGAAATGCCGCGCCCGCAGCGGATGGTTCACGGCCACCAACGCGCAGCTCCGAGAGCTGTCGCGTGAGAGAGATGCCGTGCGCGGGCAGGATCGCCAGCCGGCCGAGTGCCACCTGATCCGCGACGGCAGCGCGTGAGACGATCGCGAGCCCGAATCCCGCCGCGACCGTCTGCTTGATCGCCTCCGTGCTCGCGAGCTGCAGCCCGATGCGCAGCGTGATCCCCGCGGCGGCGAGCGCCTCGTCGGCGACGCGGCGCGTCCCCGACCCGCCCTCGCGCACGATGAAGGACTCGTCCCGCAGCTCCGACCAGCGCAGACGCCGCCGCGCGGCGAAACGGTGGGCCGGGTGTCCGATGACCACGAGCTCGTCCTCCAGCCATGGGCGCACCTCGAGACGCGGGTCGTCGACCGGCCCTTCCACCAGTGCAACCTCCACCCGCCGCTCGAGCAGTGCGCGCGCCACGGCCCGGGTGTTCGCGCTGGCGACGCGCAGTGTGATCAGCGGATGCGCGGCGTGGAAGCGCGCGAGATACGGGGGCAGCCGGTAGGTGACGACGGTCGTGCTGGCCGCGATCCGGAGGACTCCCCCGGCGAGCCCACGAAGTGCGCGCTGCTCCTCCTCCGCCGCCCGCTCGACGGCGAAGAGCTCGCGCGCGCGCGCGAAAAGCGCGCTCCCCGCTTCGGTCAGACGGGGCGGCGCGGTCGTGCGGTCGAGGAGCGTTGTGCCGAGCTCGCGTTCCAGCTCGCGCACCGACTTCGAGACCGCCGGCTGGCTGAGGCGCAGCACGGCGGCGGCCCGCGTGAAGCCACCCTGCTCGGCCACGCACTGGAACACCCGGAGATGATGAAGGTTGATGGTCATTACTCAAAGTAATGATTGAATAAGAATGATGTCTTTGCTTCATGGTTCGGGTTCCCCTACCCTTCACTGGTCACCTTCTTCTGCCCCCGAACCCGATGCCTGCCACCGTCTCGAGCGCGACCCCGTTCTTCCGTCTCGGCCCCCTCGCGACCCGGCTCGCCCCCGGGGTCCTGCTGGCAACCGTCGTGGGACTCGTCTCCCTGGGCATCGCGGGTATGGAAGAGCGCGCGTTCGGCCACCCGATCGTCGAGGGCCTGGTCGTCGCCATCCTGCTGGGCATGCTGATCCGCACGCTCTGGACGCCGTCAGGCCGGCTCGATGCGGGCATCGGGTTCACGGCGAAGGAGGTCCTGGAGGTCGCGGTGCTCCTGCTCGGCGCCTCCGTCGACCTGCCCCTTCTGCTGCGCGCGGGTCCTGCCCTCGCCATCGGGATCGTGCTGCTCGTGGTGCTCGGCATCGCCTTCAGCTACGGCATCGGACGGGCGATGGGGCTGCCGCACAAGCTTTCCGTGCTCGTGGCCTGCGGCAACTCGATCTGCGGCAACTCCGCCATCGCCGCGGTGGCGCCGGTGATTCGCGCCGACAAGGAGCACGTCGCCTCCTCGATCGCCTTCACCGCGATCCTCGGCGTGGTCGTCGTGATCGGCCTCCCCTTCCTGATCCGCCCGCTCGCCCTGAGCTTTTACCAGTACGGCGTGCTCGCCGGGCTCACCGTGTACGCCGTGCCGCAGGTGCTCGCCGCGGCCTTCCCCGTCAGCGTGCTCTCTGGCCAGGTCGGCACCCTGGTCAAGCTCGTCCGGGTCCTGATGCTCGGGCCCGTGGTGCTCTTCTTCGCGCTCAAGCATCGCAACGATGCTGATGCACCCGGGGGCGCGACGGCGTCGTTCAGCATCACGCGCTTCGTCCCCTGGTTCATCATCGGGTTCCTCGCGCTCGCCGGGTTGCGTTCGGCGGGGGGCATTCCGCTCGACGCGGCCACGGCCATGAAGTCGCTCTCCATGTGGCTCACAGTCGCCGCGATGGCCGCGCTCGGCCTCGGCGTCGACCTCAGGGCGATCGCGCGCGTGGGGCGGCCCGTGATTCTCACCGTCACGGGGTCGCTGGTGGTGCTGGTGGCGCTCAGCGTCGCGCTGATCCACCTTCTCTCCATCCGCTGACATGGCCAGCGCTTCCGGAGCCTGCGCATGACGAACCTGCTCGCGGCACGAGCGCAGATGGCGATCTCGTTGGGATTCCACATCGTGTTCGCCGAGATCGGCATCGCCATGCCCGTGCTGATGCTGCTGGCCGAGTGGCGCTGGCGGCGGACGGGCGACGCGACCTACCGCGCGCTGGCGCACCGCTGGGCGCGCGGCACGGCGATCCTGTTCGCCATCGGTGCGGTCTCGGGGACCGTGCTCTCCTTCGAGCTCGGGCTGCTCTGGCCGGGCTTCATGCGATTTGCCGGTCCCGTCGTGGGGATTCCGTTTTCCCTGGAGGGGTTCGCCTTCTTTCTCGAGGCGATCTTCCTCGGGATCTACCTGTACGGGTGGGACCGCCTGTCGGCGGCAGCGCATCTCGCCGCGGGGGCGATCGTCGCGGCCAGCGGTGCCGCGTCAGGTGTCTTCGTGGTGATGGTGAATGCCTGGATGAATGCCCCGGTGGGCTTCGCGCTCGCCGCGAACGGTGCCCTGGTCGGCGTGGATCCGATCGCCGGCATGAGGAGCCCCGCGGCGTTCCAGCAGGGGCTGCACATGCTGCTCGCGTCGTACGCGGCAACAGGCATGGCGGTAGCGGGCATCCACGCGTGGATGCTGCTGCGTCATGGAGACTCGGCATTTCATCGCCGTGCGCTGACCATCGCGCTGCTCGTCGGCGCGCCGGCGGCGATCCTGCAGCCGATCTCGGGCGACATCAGCGCGCGGGCGGTTGCCGAGACGCAGCCGGTGAAGCTGGCGGCGCTGGAAGGCCAGTGGGACACGATGCGTGGCGCGCCACTCCGGATTGGCGGGTGGCCCGACGCAGCGTCGGAGCACACCCGGTGGGCACTGGAGGTGCCGTACGGCCTGTCACTGCTGGCGTACCACGATCCATTCGCGCGCGTCGCGGGGCTGCGTGACGTTCCGCGCGAGAACCGGCCACCCGTTGCCATCGTGCACCTCGCATTCCAGGCGATGGTCGGCATGGGGACGGCGCTGGCCATCGTCGCGGCGTGGGCGGGATGGCTGGCGATCCGCCGACGTCGCATTCCGGATCACCGTGCGCTGCTGCGGGCCCTCGTGATCGTGGCCCCCTTCGGCTTCCTGGCGACGGAAGCGGGATGGATCGTCACGGAGGTCGGACGACAGCCGTGGGTGGTGCAGGGATTGATGCGCACCAGCCAGGCGGTCACGCCCATGCCGGCGCTCGTGGTGCCGATGGTACTGTTCACGCTGCTCTACTGCGCGCTCGCCGCAGTCGTGGTATCGCTGCTCGTCTACCTCGTGCGCGACACGAGCGCGTCGTCGCCCGCCGCGGCCGCCGTCTCCTGACGTGAACCAGGCATTCGGAGCGATCGGACCTGCCGAGCTCGTGGCGCTCGCCATGATGGTGGCGCTCAACGCGTACGTCCTCACCGGCGGCGCCGATTTCGGCGGCGGCCTCTGGGACCTTCTGGCGCGGGGGCGGCGCCGGACGGAGCAGCGCGCGCTCATCGCGCACGCCATCGGCCCGATCTGGGAGGCCAATCACGTGTGGCTCATCCTCGTGATCGTGCTTCTCTTCACCGCCTTCCCTCCGGTCTTCGCGGCGATGGGCACCGTGCTGCACATCCCCCTGTCGCTGATGCTGCTCGGCATCGTGCTGCGAGGCGCATCGTTCGTGTTTCGTGCATACGGACCGACGCGCGCCTCCACGCGAGCTCGTTGGGGGCGGGTGTTCGCGATGGCGAGCCTCCTGACGCCGGTGATGCTCGGTCTCTGCG
>DASZNJ010000248.1:0-7052 GCA_035551575.1 Gemmatimonadaceae bacterium | reverse complement strand
TTCCGCATGACCAGCATCACAGCGACCGACACGAGTGCCGGCACGGGCACGACGACGCAGATCTATCGCATCTTCATCAGGGCCACGCCGCAGGCGATCTGGGATGCGATCACGAAGCCCGAGTGGACGCAGCGCTTCGGCTATGGGCTCCGCGACGAGTTCGACCTCCGGCCGGGCGGGAAGTATCGCGGCCAGGCGAACGAGGGGATGATCGCGATGGGGATGAGCGGGACGATCGTCGACGGCGAGGTCATCGAGTCGGATCCGCCGCGGAAGCTCGTCATAACGTGGCGAATGGCGATCGACCCGCGGATGGCCGCCGAAGGGTTCACCCGCCTGACGTACGAGATCGAGGAGGGGAAGGGCGGCGTCAGCCGGTTGAGCGTCATCCACGACCTGAAGGGGACGCCGGGCCACGCGGCGATGGTCGCCGGCACGAAGCAGGGCCCGGGCGAGGGCGGCGGGTGGCTGTGGATCCTCAGCGACCTCAAGTCGCTGCTCGAGAGCGGCCGGCCGATGACGACCGAGAAGGTCTGGTGACAGGATGGCGGGGGCTCCGGAGCATCACCGGTCGCGCGGTCAGAGAGGCTGCGCCGCGCGCCTCAGCCGCACCGCGCCGGACACGAACAGCGCGGCCACGGCGAGCCCCGTCCAGAACGCCGGCGCCGTCAACAGCTGCCCCGCCCCCGGGCGCATCATCGTGTCCATCAGCCGGCCGCCGGCCGGCGCGGGAGCGGACTCCCCGCCGCCGCCTAACGGCGCGATGAGCAGCTCGGCGAAGCGCGTCGTCCCGAACGCGACGCGCTCGAGGATGCCGATCGCCGCCGGCGGAAGGATCGCCCAGGCGAGCGGAGCGCGCGGCGCCCACGCCGAGACGAGCAGCATCCAGGCGTAGATCGGCGCGGTCGCGATGCCGTGCAGCACGACCAGGTGGTAGAGCAGCCCGAACGCGTTCGGCAGCAGCCGCGGGTCGGACCAGAGGGGACCGGCACCCTGCCCGTGCGCGGCGAGGATCACGCTGCTGGCGAGGAGCACCAGCAGCTGGACCGCGACGGTGAGCGCCCAGATGGCCACCGGCAGGACGAGGACGGGGATGCTCAGCTTCGCCAGCACCGTCTCGACGTCCGAGACGGGGAGCGACTTCCAGAGCAGCACGCTCCGGTCGCGCCGCTCGCCGTACAGCGCGTCCACGCAGTAGATCACCGCGGCGACGAGTCCGACGGCCATCATGATCCCGGCGACGAGGTCGTACGGCTCGAGCACCGCCCGGTGGAAATGGGCCGCGTCGAGGGTGGCGACCGCGGCGATCGTCCCCGGCAGGCGGAGGGCGTAGCCCACGGAGCCGAGCACCAGGACGGCGGCGATCGCCGCCGGCGCCAGCCAGAGCCAGCGGTTCTCCCAGAGCTCGCGCCGGAGCGCCCAGTAGAATTGGCGGATCATCCGATCTCCCTGGTCTCGCCGCCGACCCGTGCGCGAAACAGGTCGGCGACGCTCGGTGTGCGGAGGTCGCCGAGCGTCGCCAGCTCCTCGCGGGAGACGCCGTCGAAGAGCATGATGCGCTGCCCGAGCGCCTCGCGCTCGTGCACGGGCGCGAGCGCACGCGCCTGCAGGACGCGGTCGGGATGTACCCGCACCTCGCGGTATCGCGCTTCGATCTCCTCCATCGTCGCGCTCAGGACGACCCGTCCGCGGTCGAGGAAGATGACGTCGGTGACCACGTGCTCGATCTCCTCGACGTTGTGGGTGGCGAGGATGATGGTCCGGTCGCGCTCGTAGAAGTCGTCGAGCAGCGAGTCGTAGAAGCGCTTCCGGTAGATGATGTCGAGCCCGAGCGTCGGCTCGTCGAGGACGAGGAGCCGCGCGTCGATCGCCATCACGATGGCGAGGTGGAGCTGTGCGACCATCCCCTTGGACAGCTCCTTCACCCTCACCCGCGGCCATACGGTCGTGCGCTCGAGAAAGGACTCGGCGCGCGCGCGGTCGAATCGCGGGTGCACGGCGGCGACGTAGTCGAGCAGCTGCGACACCCTGATCCACTTCGGCAGCACCGCGACGTCGGCGATGAACGAGACGTCGCGCATCAGCGAGGCGCGGTCGCCCCACGGATCGCGGCCGAGCACGCGGAGCTCGCCCTCGTGCGAGGTCAGGCCGAGGATGGCGTTGAGGGCGGTGGTCTTGCCGGCGCCGTTAGGCCCGACCAGGCCGACGATGCGCGCCGGCTCGACGCGGAGGTCGATGCCGTCGAGGGCGACGGTTTCGCCGAAGGTCCTGCGGAGGCCGCGGGCCTCGACGACCGGTGTCTCGTCGCGCGGGCCGATCACGGCTTCCGTCCCCCGCCGCGCTTCCTGCGCAGCAGGTCGTCGGCGTCGAGGCCGAGCCGCTCGATGGTGTCGTGGATCCGCGGCCACTCCTCCTCGAGGAACCGCTGCTTCTCGGCCTTGAGGAGGAGCGCGCGGGCGCCGGCGTTGATGAACATGCCGCGCCCGCGACGCATCTCGACCAGCCCCTCGTCGACGAGCGCCTGGTACGACTTCATGACCGTGAGTGGATTCACCCGGTACTCGGCCGCGACGTTGCGCACCGAGGGAAGGGGATCGCCTTCCTTCAGGATGCCGTCGAGCATCATCGCGACCACGCGGTCGCGCAGCTGGCGGTAGATGGGAAGCCCATCGTTCCACTCACGGTCCACGTTTGGTTCCGTTGCTCACTTCGAGGGCCGGGAGGCGATCTTCTCGACGCGGTGGAGGTCCAGCGGCACCGAGATCGTCTTCCCGCCCGGCGCCGCCCAGCTCCACTCCTCGATGTGGTGGTTGCTGTCGACGAAGGTAAACCGGGCGCTCCGCATGTGGCCATGGGGGGTCGGGCCGGCGACGTCGAGGAAGTCGAAGTCCACCACCCTGCCGTCGGGAGAGACGCGGGCGGACATCCGCGGCCGGTTGCCGGCGTCGCAGTAGTGGGTGAGCATCAGCTTCGCGCCGTCGAGGTAGAACATGGTGACGGGATGGTCGAGCTTGTCCGATCCGTCCGGGTCGCCCGCGCCCTTCATCTCGTGCACGACCGAGTTGCCGTGCGAGGTCACGCGGATCGACGCCTCCATGGCGGCTGGCTTCTTCGTTTCGGGATTGATGAAGTCGCCCTGCCACCGTCCGGCGAGCGACTTGATGAGGGCGAAGGCCCGCTTCGTCTCGGCGGAGGGGGTGTCGGCGTCCACGGCGGCGGCGGGGGGCTGGTCGTGTGACTGGGCGTAGAGCGGCGAGGCGAAGAAGCCGGCGATGAACAGCGGCAGGGCGGCTCGTGCAGTGGTGGTGATGCGCATGATTGGTCTCCGGTAAGGATTCGTGGGTCAGCAGCACCCCGTCCCGGGACCCCCGCGCTGGCCAGTCGGGGGGAGCTGGGCGATATGGTGTTATACATAACTATAACACTGACCCGGAACCGTCAAGAGGGAGTTCCGGGGGGCGCGGTGGTGGGCGCCGCACGTCCCGATTGCGCCTGCCTCACGGGCGCGCCATGTTCGCCCGGCTCGCCGGGCTCGATTCCCCTTTTCGCGAGGTGAACGATGCGCGCAGTGCGGTTCGCTCTTCCCGTGGCCGCGGTCGTCTTCCCGGTGGTGCTCGGCGCCCAGCCCATGTCGCGTGCCGGAATCGATGTCGGGAAACGCGTCCGCGTCACGACGCCCGGCGTCCCGGGGCGTGACCGCTACGCCGGACGCGTGGTCGCCGTCGGCTCCGACAGCCTGACGCTCCACCGCGACGGCGCACCGGGCCCGCGGGCGATCCCGTTCACGAGCATTACGAAGGTCGAGGTGAGCCGGGGCCGCCGGCCTAACGGTTGGCGCGGAGCGGGGCTGGGGCTGGTCGGCGGCGCTGCGGCCGGCACGGTCGTCGGGCTCATCACCTACAAGAAGCAACGAGGGGATTGCTACTTCCTGGCCCCGTGCACCCCGGACTACAGGCCTCGAGAGGGCGTCTCCCCGGGCGGGGGCGCGGTCCTCGGCGCGACCGGCGGGTTGATCGTCGGCGCGATCGCCGGGCGGTTCATCAGGACGGAGAAGTGGGCGAAGCGTTAGCGGGCGCGAGTAGCGGCGGAGCGCTGGCACGGCGCACCGGCAGGCTGCCCTCTTCCGCGAATACCGACGGAGACATCCCATGACGAGCGCCCGCCTTGCCGCAGTCGCGGCGCTGCTGCTCTGCTTCCCGACCGGGCGCGCCACCTCCCAGGCGCACGCCCGGCATCACGACGCACCTCCCGAGAAGCTTGGGACGGTCCACTTCGAGACGTCGTGCGCCCCCGCCGTGGCGCCGCAGTTCGATCGCGCGGTCGCGCTGCTGCACTCGTTCGAGTTTGGCGCCTCGATACGTGCCTTCGACAAGGTGCTCGCCGCGGACTCGAGCTGCGCGATGGCCTACTGGGGAATCGCGCTCAGTCGCTGGTCGAACCCGATGGCGGCGGGCGCCCGCACGCCGCTCCAGCTCGAGCAGGGGCGGGCGGCCGTCGAGTCTGCGTCGCGGTCAGGCGCACACGCGTCCGAGCGCGAGCGCGCCTACATGGGTGCGGTCAACCGTCTCTACGCCGACTACGAGCACACCACGCAATCCGCGCGTGTCGATGCCTACGAGCGCGCGATGGCGGATCTCGCCGCGCATTCGCCGGCGGACACCGAGGCGGCGATCTTCCACGCGATCGCGCTCGTCGCATCCGCTGATCCGGCGGACAAGACGTACGCGAAGCAGCTCGAAGCAGGCGCCGTGCTCGAGTCGCTCTGGGTGAAGCAGCCCGATCACCCGGGACTCGCGCACTACATCATCCACGCCTACGACTATCCGGCGCTGGCCGACAAGGCGCGCGAGGCTGCCGAGCGCTACTCGCGCATCGCGCCGTCGGCGGCGCACGCGCTGCACATGCCGGCTCATACCTTCACGAGGCTCGGACTGTGGCGGGAGTCGGTGGACGCGAATCGCCGCTCCGCCGATGCGGCGCTGCGCGATGCGTCGATCGCCGAGGCGCTGCACGCATCGGACTACATGGAGTACGCCTACCTGCAGATGCGCCAGCTCGGCGCGGCGCGGCGCGTGCTCGAGACGCTGCCGGCGTTGGCGGCGCGCTTCGACGTGAAGGCGGTCACCGGTGCTGCACCGGGGTCGGCAGGGGTGTTCGCGCTCGCGGCGATCCGCGCGCGTTATGCGCTCGAGCGGCGCGACTGGGCTGCCGCCGCCAGGCTCGTCCCGAAGGCGAGCGACTTTCCGTGGACCGAGGCGATGACGTACTTCGCACGCGCGTTAGGCGCGTCGCGTCGCGGCGACACGACCGGAGCGCGCGCGTCGGTGGACTCGCTGTCGGCGATCCGGCAGCGGCTGGCGGCAATGGGCGAGCAGTACTGGGCGGAGCAGGTCGCGATCGAGCAGCTGGCAGCGCAGGCGTGGCTCGACCGCGCCGCGCATCGTGACGGCGCCGCGCTCGACGGGATGCGTCGCGCCGCCGAGCGCGAGGACGCGACGGAGAAATCGGCGGTCACACCGGGGCCGCTCGCGCCGGCGCGCGAGCTGCTCGCCGAGATGCTGCTCGAGTCGGGACGTGGCGCCGATGCGCTGGCCGAGTATCGGGCGGTGCTGGTGAGGGAGCCGAACCGGTATCACGCGCTCGATGGCGCCCGACGGGCGGCGGCTGCGCTGGGCGATCGCGCCGCGGCGGCAAGCTATGCAGCGCAGCTGAAGGCGCTGACGACGCCCGCCCGTCGGGCACCGGGACGGCGTTCGCTGCTGCCCGTCCCACCCGGCCAGCATCAACGGTTGAACAACAATTTCGCGGATGACGCGGATTACGCGGATACTGCCTCGATCGGCCACGAGGGGAGCCGACTGCCACCGGGAGCGATCAGCGATATCCGCGAAGGCGATCATGAAAGATCTGGCACTGGTTGCGAATTCAGACGGGCTGTCGTGCACACGCGCCAACAGCAGTGGAACCACAGAGCACCGCCGCGCCATTCGACCGGTCGCGGTCCCGCGCAAACGATTACGACGCCGGGGGCACTCCGGGCGAGACCATTCCGATCCCAGTAAGGGCGAAGCTCGTCTCAGCGCGCGCTATCGCTCGCCATGCACGCTGCGTAGGCCGCGAACGCCGCCGCGTTCTTCAATGCCGCCTCGGCGTCCGCCTGGGCGCGCGCCATCGGAAGCTATGCCCTGCGCGTGGCTCTCGGGGATCTTCCATGCCTGGACGCTGTCGCCGCTCTGCTAAACGATCCAGAGCGCGGCGCGCGTCGGGGCTGAGCACGCGGCGGCGCAGGTCCTCACGAGGGTGAGCAGTCTTCGCATTCGCGGCACTGGTGCACTGCAAGGTGATTGTGATTCGATGCCCGCAGCTGTCTCGCCGCGCGGCGGTACCCCGCCTGATGACGAGCGGAACGCATGCGGGTCTCGCGCCGTGCGAGGGGACCGGCTACGATTGCCCCACACATAACACCTGGAACGCGCCGTGACACGATCGCTCGCTCGCCTTGCACTCACCGGCGCCGCCCTTGCCGCTATCGTCAGCCAGCGCCTGCCGGCGCAGCCGACGGCTTCCCGGCCCGCACCGACCCCCGCCGCCGCCCCAGCGTCGCGAACGAAGCTCGTCATGCTCGGCACCGGAACCCCCGCCGCCGATCCCGATCGCTTCGGGCCGGCGGTGGTCGTGCTCGTCGACAGCACCCCTTACCTGTTCGACGCCGGGGTCGGTGTGGTGCGGCGGTGGGCCGGTGCGCTGCGCGGCGGCGTGGCCCCGATCGGGCCGGCGACGCTGCACACCGTGTTCATCACCCACCTCCACAGCGACCACACGTTGGGCCTGCCGGAGCTCATCTTCACGACCTGGACGTTAGGCGGCGTCCGCCGCCCGCCGCTCGCGGCCTACGGACCGCCGGGGCTCGGGGCGATGACCAGCCACCTGCTCGCGGCGTGGACCGAGGACATCGCCGTCCGCACCAGCAGCGAGGGAGAGGGAGCGGGGGCGGCGCCGCCGGCGGTGCAGGTGCACGAGATCGAGCCCGGCGTCGTCTACCGCGACTCGCT
>DASZNJ010000247.1:0-6420 GCA_035551575.1 Gemmatimonadaceae bacterium | reverse complement strand
CGCCGGGCGCATCGATCCCGCGGCGTTCGCGACGGTCTTTCCCCCCGTCACGGTCGCATCCACCGACGCGCTGGCCGCGCTCGAACGCGCGCTCGCGATCCTTCGCGACATGCGCGCCCGCGGCGACGCGCTGTTCGTCGTCGACGTGATCCCGGGGCACCGTCTCGGCCCGGAGCTCGAGCTCGCGCTGGTCGAGGCCGGGCGCGCCTTCGGCGCGGTGGTGCTCGCCGAGGTGGTGCGCGGCGGTCGGTACGCCCCGGAGCACGAGCGGCTGTTGCACCCGCACGAGTTCCGCTCGTGGAACAAGACCGAGCGCCGCTTCGCGCCGCCGCTCGCGGTGCTCGTCGACGGCGCCGACCTCCAGGTCGGCGCGCTGATGGACTTCGCCGACGGTCGCGAGAAGATCATCGTCGTCGTTCGCGGGGCGTCGCCCCCGGCACCACTCGCCCGCTGCATCACCCCCGGAACGTTCGTGCTCCAGACCGCCGACGGCAGCGGCCTCGATCGCGTCGCGGCCTTCAGCGGGCCGGTCATTGCCGGGCTCGTGCCTGACGGCGCTGCGGTGTTCATGCACGATCCCGCCGCGGGGAAGGAGCCGTGGCAGCGGATGACCGTCAGGCACATCCCCGCTCCGCCGAAGAAGGCGGTCGGCGGCCAGAGCGCGTGGCAGATGGCCGAGGACCTGCGGATCGTCACCAACCTCGCGACGACCCCGTTCGACGTCCCGACCCCCGACGGTACGACCGCGGCGCCGGCAGTCGGCGCCGCCGACGCGACCGACAGGATCGCCGCCTGGCTCCTCGGCCAATCGGGGATGCAGGGGGGAGGCGCATGATCCTCGAGGCGGTGCTGATCCTCGGCGGCGTCGGCCTGGTGTTCGGCGTCTTCATCGCCATCGCCAACAAGCGGCTCTGGGTCTGGGAAGATCCGCGCATCGACGTCGTCGCCCAGATGCTGCCTAACGCGAACTGCGGCGCCTGCGGGCTCCCCGGCTGCCGCGCCTTCGCCGAGCAGGCCGTGGCCGGCAGGGTCACCCCGGCGCAATGCACCGTCTCGGGAGACGCTGCACGCGAGCAGATCGCCGGCTTTCTCGGCGTCGATGCCGGCGAGGCGGTCAGGAACGTCGCGCGGCTGCTCTGTGGCGGCGGCGCCGATGTCGCGGGCTATCAGGCCGAGTATCGCGGCCTCCCCACCTGCGCAGCTGCGGCAGCGGTCGCCGGCGGCGGAAAGGGGTGCGCGTGGGGGTGCCTCGGCCTCGCCGACTGCGAGCGCGTCTGCACCTTCGACGCGATCCACATGAGCGAGACCGGCCTCCCCGTCGTCGATGTCGACAAGTGCACCGCCTGCGGCGACTGCGTCGAGGCCTGTCCGAAGTCGCTGTTCGAGCTGCGCCCGGTGAACGCCGGGCTGCTCGTGCAGTGCAGGAACCTGGTCGGCGGCGACGATGCCCTCGAGCAGTGCAAGGTCGCCTGCACCGCCTGCGGCAAGTGCGTGCAGGACGCCGCCGACGGGTTGATCAGCGTCACCAGTGGAGTAGCCGTGTTGAACTACGACAAGATCGCGCTCGCCGAGCCGCGTGCGGCAGAGCGCTGCCCGACCGGCGCGATCGTGTGGCTCACCGGTGCGCAGTTCGCGCGCGCGCCGGCGATCGCCGGGAGTGACATACAATGAGGCTCTGGACCACGTCGAAGCCGAAGGCGCCCGCGCCTGACGCTCCCCCCTATCCCGGTGTGCTCCAGGCTCTGGACGGCAGCGGCGCCGTCGTCGCCATGGAAACCGCAGCGAGCGAGGCCGCCGGCGCCTATCCGATCACGCCATCGACACAGATGGGTGAGGGATGGGCGGCCGCGGTCGCCGAGGGGAAGCGCAACGTCAACGGCCGCCGCCTGCTCTTCTTCGAACCCGAAGGAGAGCACGCCGCGGCCGCGGTCACCGCCGGGATGTCGATGTCCGGGCTGCGCGCGACGAACTTCTCGAGCGGCCAGGGGATCGTCTACATGCACGAGTCGCTCTACGCCGCGGTCGGCAAGCGACTCACCTACGTGCTCAACGTCGCCGCACGGGCCCTGACCAAGCATGCGCTCAACGTCCACGCCGGCCACGACGACTATCACGCCGTGGACGACACCGGGTTCTTCCAGCTCTTCGCGAAGGACGTACAGGAATCGGCGGACCTCAACCTCGTCGCGCATCGGGTCGCCGAGCTCTCGCTCAACCCCGGGATCATCGCCCAGGACGGGTTCCTGACGAGCCACGTCATCGAATCGGTGCGCCTTCCCGAGCGCGACCTGATCAAGCGCTACCTCGGCGATCCCTCCGACGTCATCGACTCACCGACGCCCGCGCAGCGGCTCGTCTTCGGCGGCCGGCGCCGCCGCATCCCCGAGGCGTTCGACTTCGACTACCCGGCGATGCTCGGCGTCGTCCAGAACCAGGACAGCTACGCGCAGGGCGTCGCCGCGCAGCGTCCCTTCTACTTCGACCACATCGCCGAGCTCACCGATCGCGCGTTCGAGGAATACGCCGCGCTCACCGGGCGACGCTACGCGCGCGCGTCGGGCTATCGCGCCGACGACGCCGAGTGGGTGATCGTCGGCCAGGGCTCGGTGGTCTCCAATGCCGAGGCGGTCGCCGATCACCTCCGCGCGACACGCGGGCTCAGGGTCGGCGTCGTCAACATGACGATGTTCCGCCCCTTCCCCGCCGACCTGCTCGTCGGGCTGCTCGCCGGGAAGAGGGGCGTCGTCGTGATGGAGCGGACCGACCAGCCGCTGGCGGTGGACCTCCCCCTGCTCCGCGAGATCCGTGCGGCGATGGCCAAGGCGGTCGAGAACGGTCGGGCCGCCGCCGGGACGCCGCTGCCTGACGCCAGCCTGCCGGCACTGCGCGCCGACCAGGTGCCGGATTTCTTCAGCGCCTGCTTCGGACTCGGCAGCCGGGACCTCCAGCCCGGCGACATCGTCGCGGCGGTGGACAACATGCTGCCCGGCAACGCCCGCACGCGGCAGTTCTACCTCGGCGTCGACTTCATTCGCGAGGGGACGAAGATCCCGAAGCTCCAGATCTGGCAGGAGAAGCTCGTCGACAGCTATCCGCACGTCCGTGAGCTGGCCGTGCACTCGGCGGGCGAGGTGAACCTGCTGCCGGAGGGGTCGACCGCGCTGCGCATCCATTCGGTCGGCGGCTGGGGCGCGATCACGATGGGGAAGAACCTCGCGATGACCGCGTTCGAGCTCCTCGGGCTGAACATCAAGGCGAACCCGAAGTACGGCTCGGAGAAGAAGGGGCAGCCGACGACCTTCTACGCGGTGTTCGCGCACCAGCCGATCCGGCTCAACTGCGAGCTGCGCCACGTCGACGTGGTGCTCTCCCCGGACCCTAACGTTTTCCGCCACAGCGATCCGCTCGCCGGGCTCGCCGAGGGCGGCGTCTTCGTGATCCAGAGCGAGCTCGGTCCTGACGCATTCTGGAAGACGCTGCCGGCGGCGGCGCGCGAGACGATTCGCCGGCGGAAGATCGCGGTCCATGTTCTCGACGCCTTCGCGATCGCCCGCGCCGAGGCGTCGGACGTCGAGCTGCGCTATCGAATGCAGGGGGCAGCGTTCATGGGCGCGTTCTTCGCGACCGCGCCGCTGCTGAAGCGCGAGGGTGTGAGCGAGAAGTCCGTCTTCGAGGGCATCCGCAAGCAGCTGACGAAGAAGTTCGGGTCGAAGGGAACGCAGGTGGTCGAGGACAACCTGCGCGTCATTCGCCGCGGCTTCGATGAGGTGCGCGAAGCGAGGCCGGTCGAGCTCGCGCGCACGACCGAGCCGGGGAAGGTTCCGCAGATGCCGGCACTGCTCGACGCGCCCGACGCGGCGCAGGGACCCGCGAACCAGGGCCGGTTCTGGGAGCAGGTGTGCTCGCTCTGCCAGATGGGCGAGGATGGGATCGCCGATCCCTTCGCCGCGATCAGCACGATCCCGGCGGCGACCGGCGCGGTGCGCGACATGAGCGGCGTGCGGCTGGAGGTTCCCGACTTCATCGCCGCGAAGTGCACGGGCTGCGGGCAGTGCTGGACGCAGTGCCCCGACTCGGCGATCCCCGGCCTTGTCAACAGCGTCGAGGAGGTTCTCACCGCCGCGATCGATGCATCGGTGAATGGCTTGGCGCTGGAGCGCATCCGCCCGATCGCGAAGCACTGGGCGAAGGAAGCGCGCAAGCTCATCGACCACGCCCCGACCGCGCCGATCGCCGACGCGTGGCTGCAATCGTATCGCGCGGTGACCGACAAGCTGGGCTGGGACGCCGGGCGCAAGGCAGCGGCCGAGCCGGAGTTCCAGGCGGTGAACGCGCGCCTGGTCGAGCTGCCGCTCGCGCGGACCAGGCCGTTCTGGGATGCGGTCGAGGCGAAGCAGAAGGGGAGCGGCGGACTGCTCTCGATCACCGTGAACCCCGAGGCGTGCAAGGGTTGCAACCTCTGCGTCGCCGCCTGTCCGGATGGCGCGCTCGTCACCGTCAGGCAGGATGAAGCGGGACTCGAGAAGCTCCGCGACAACTGGGGCGTCTGGCAGCACCTCCCCGATACCGACGACCGCTACGTCAACGTGTCGGACGTCGACGAGGGGATCGGGGTGCTCTCCTCCCTGCTGCTGAAGAAGGAGACCTACCGCTCGATGGTCGGCGGCGACGGCGCGTGCATGGGGTGCGGGGAGAAGACCGCGGTGCACCTGATCGTCTCGTCGATTCACGCGTCGATGCAGCCGCGCATCGCGAAGCACGTCGCGCATCTCGACGCGCTGATCGCGACGCTCGACCAGCAGGCGCGCGAGCTGCTCGCCGCCGGCGCCGACCTCGACGCGGCCGCCGCGGCGAAGGAATCCGTCGCCGTACCGGTGAACGCGGCGAATCACGAGCGCCTCGCCGCGCTCAATGCATCGCTGCACGCCCTCCGCGACCTGAAGTGGCGCTACGTCGAGGGGCCGAGCGGCAACGGGCGCGCCTCCCTCGGCATGGCCAACAGCACCGGCTGCTCCTCGGTCTGGGGGAGCACCTATCCGTACAACCCATATCCGTTCCCCTGGGTCAACCACCTCTTCCAGGATTCGCCGTCGATCGCGATCGGGCTCTTCGAGGCCCACATGCGGCGGATGGCGGATGACATCGCCGTCGTGCGGCGCGCCGAGCTGCTCTCCACCGGCGGCTATGACGCCGCGCGCGACGAGCCAGCGTTAGGCAGCCTGACCTGGAAGGAGTTCACCGACGACGAGTTCGCCCTCTGCCCGCCGATCGTGGCGATGGGCGGCGATGGCGCGATGCTCGACATCGGCTTCCAGAACCTCTCGCGGCTCCTTGCCTCGGGGAAGCCGATCCGCGTCGTGGTGCTCGACACCCAGGTCTACTCCAACACCGGCGGACAGGCCTGCACTTCCGGGTACACCGGACAGGTCGCCGACATGTCGGCCTATGGCTCGTCGCAGCACGGGAAGACCGAGGTGCGCAAGGAGCTCGCGCTCATCGCGATCGCCCACCGCGGCGTGTATGTGCACCAGACCTCGCAGGCGGCCGCATCCCACCTCATCGCCGGCGTACTGAAGGGGCTGCACAAGCGGCGGCCGGTGCTGATCAACATCTATACCCCGTGCCCGGTCGAGCACGGCCTCGCCGACGATTCTTCGCAGCACGCCGCACGGCTCGCGCTCGAGTCGCGCGCGTTCCCCTTCCTCACCTACGATCCCGACGGCGGATCGAGCTTCGCCGACTGCCTCAGTCTCGAGGGAAATCCCGCGCCGAACGACGCGTGGCCGACGTACTCGCTGAAGTACCTCGACGACGCCGGAACCGGCCAGGTGATGGAGCTTCCGGTGACCACCGCGGACTGGGCGGCGACGGAGGCGCGCTTCAAGCAGCACTTCACCGAGCTCCCCTCCTCGGAGCAGAGCGATGAGCTGATGCCCTTCCACGAGTACCTCGCCGCGAGCGAGTCCGATCGCCAAGGGCGCGTCCCATTTATCTGGGCGCTCACGAAGGAGCGGACGCTCCGCCGGCTGAAGGCGTCGAGCGAGATGGTGACGCTCGCCGCCGAGCGGCAGCAGTTCTGGTCGCAGCTTCGCCAGCTCGCCGGTCTCGAGGTTCCGGTCGCGGTGCACGACACCGTCGTCGGGCAGATGGAAGCGGAGTTCACGAAGCGAGCGGACGCGCTCCGTGCCGACTACGAAGCGAAGATCGCCGATCTCAAGGCCAACCTCCCGGCGCAGATCGCCCGCAAGCTCGCCCAGGGACTCATCGGGAGCGCGGGAAGCTCGGCCGCGGTTGCCGAGCTGCTCGCCTCGCTGCCTTCGGTGAAGACGACGGCTCCTCCATCGGGGAACGGCTCGTCATCGCCGCCGGCGGCCCCCGCGCCTAACGCTGCCCAGGTCGCCGCGGCGCCGGTTGCCGCAC
>DASZNJ010000246.1:0-3261 GCA_035551575.1 Gemmatimonadaceae bacterium | reverse complement strand
CGCGCGCCGCAAGGTGGCGTCGCGTCCCGCCCACGTGCCCGACACGGCGTGGCAGCGCCAGCTCGAGAGCAGCTTCCTCTTCGAGGACACCCCCGACCAGCGCAAGGCGACCACCGACGTCAAGCAGGACATGGAGAGCGTACGGCCGATGGACCGCCTCCTCGTCGGCGACGTCGGCTACGGCAAGACCGAGATCGCCGTTCGCGCCGCCTTCAAGGCGGTCCAGTCCGGGCGCCAGGTCGCGGTGCTCGTCCCGACGACGATCCTCGCCGACCAGCACGCCCGCACCTTCGGCGACCGCCTCGCCGACTTCCCGATCCGCGTCGCGGTGCTGAGCCGCTTCCAGACGGCGAAGGAGCAGGCGAAGACCCTCGCCGAGCTGGCCGACCACAAGATCGACATCATCATCGGGACCCACCGGCTGCTCAGCGCGGACGTGACGTTCGCCGCGCTGGGCCTCATCGTCGTCGACGAGGAGCACCGCTTCGGGGTGAAGCACAAGGAGCGGCTCAAGCAGCTCCGCCTCGAAACCGACGTCCTCACGCTGACGGCGACGCCGATTCCACGCACGCTGCACCAGTCGCTGGCCGGCCTCCGCGACATGACGCTGATGCAGACCCCGCCGCGCGACCGCTCGCCGGTGCTCACCTTCGTCGAGCCGTGGGACGACGGACTCATCGACGAGGGGGTGTCGCGCGAGCTCGATCGCGGGGGGCAGGTCTTCTTCGTCCACAACCGGATCGAGACCATCGAGGCGATCGCCGATCACGTCCGGCGCATCGTCCCGCGCGCCCGGGTCGAGGTCGGACACGGGCAGATGAAGGAGCACCAGCTCGAGCAGGTGATGCGCCGCTTCGTCAACGGCGAGATCGACGTCCTCGTCTCGACGCTGATCGTCGAGAGCGGGCTCGACGTGCCTAACGCGAACACGATGTTCGTCAACCGGGCCGACCACCTCGGCCTCGCCCAGCTCTACCAGCTGCGCGGGCGCGTCGGGCGCTCGCACCGGCGCGCGTACTGCTACCTCCTGGTCCCCGACCAGGTCGACCCCGACGCCGAGCGCCGCCTGCAGGTACTCGAGCACCACACCGAGCTCGGCTCGGGGTACCGCGTCGCGCTCAAGGACATGGAGCTGCGCGGGGCGGGGAACCTGCTCGGCCCCGAACAGTCGGGATTCGTCCACGCCGTCGGCTTCGACCTCTACCTGCGCCTGCTCGAGGAGCAGGTGCATCGCGTCACCCGCGCCGAGGGGGCGCCCGCGCTCGTCCCGGCGGACGTGTCGATGGACCTCCCCACGTACCTCCCCGACGACTACATCGACTCGCAGGACGCGAAGCTCGACGTATACCGGCGGCTGACCCGCTTCACCCAGCCGGCCGAGGTCGAGGCGCTGCGCCTCGAGCTCCGCGACCGCTTCGGCCCGCTTCCCCCGCAGGCCGACGCGCTCCTCGCCCAGGCGATGCTCCGCATCGTCGGAGGACTCCTCAGGGTTGAAGGAATCCTGGTGCGCGGCACGGAAGCCCGTATTACCTTTCGTCCGGACGCGGTGCCCCGGATGAAGGGGCTGTCGGCCGCGTTCCATGAGGTTCAGTTCCAGGCCGACGTGAGACGCGCGCATCCCTTGTCGCTCAAGCTCACGCGGCTCGGTGGCGCGCCGATGCTCGACGGTCTGGTGCGTGCGCTGCGGTCGCTGCTTGCCTGACGGCGGCGCGACACGAAGCCAGCCTCGCCAGACATTCACGCTCGCTCCCCACGCCCCCCGCATGATTCGCTGGAAAGGATTGTCCGTCGTCGCCGCGGCCGCCACGCTGGTCGCCTGCGAAGGATTCAAGGAAGCGATGTCGGCCCATGTCGACGTCGCCGCCCGCGCCGGCACGCAGGAGCTCTCCTCCGAGCGCCTCGCCCAGGTCATCGGCGGGACCAAGCTCCCGCTGCAGAAGCCCATCTTCGAGGACTTCACCAAGGTCTGGGTCTCGTACCAGCTGCTCGGTGCCGCCGCCGCCCACAACGACTCGCTCACCGACCGCAAGGCGATCGACGAGGCGATGTGGCCGGCCGTCGCCCAGGCCAAGCTCCAGAAGTTCTACCAGCAGGTCTCGGCCAGCCTCCCCCACGACTCGGCGACGGAGCAGAAGTACAACGAAGGCGGGCTGCTCGTCGCCCGCCACATCCTCCTCCTCACGCAGCGTCAGGGGGGCACGCCGTACACCGACCAGCAGGTCGACTCGATCCGCCGCGCCGCGGAATCGATTCGGGCCGGCCTCACCCCGTCGAACTTCGCGTCGGTCGCGAAGCGCGCCAGCCAGGATCCCGGCTCAGCGCCTAACGGCGGGCTGCTCCCGCCCTTCGGCCCGGGCGAGATGGTTCCCGAGTTCGAGGTCGCGACCCGCGAGCTCAAGCCCGGGCAGATCTCGCCGGTCGTCCGCTCGCAGTTCGGCTACCACATCATCGAGCGGCTGCCGTACGCGGAGGCGAAGGATGCCTTCGCGAAGAAGTTCGCCTCGCAGTCGACGCGGGGCGCGGAGAGCACCTACGTCGCGCAGCTCGAGCAGTCGGCGAAGATCGTCGTGAAGAAGGATGCGCCGTCGAAGGTGAAGGCGATCATGCGCGATCCCGACGCCTTCCGCGACGACAAGACCGTGCTCGCGACGACGGCCATCGGCGACTTCACCGGCGCGAAGTTCGTCCGCTGGGCCGCGACGCTGCCGCCGCAGGTCCGGCCGCAGATCCTGCAGGCGCCCGACTCGATGCTCCCAGACCTCGTCAAGGCGATGGCCCGCAACGAGCTGATGCTGCGGCGCGCCGACAGCCTGCACATCGACATCGACTCGACCGAGAAGGCACAGATGTACTCCGGAGTGAAGGGCGTCGTCGTCCAGATGTGGCAGGCGCTCAATGTCGATCCGTCCGCGCTCGCCCAGGCCGGGAAGACGGTCGCCGATCGCGAGAAGATCGCCGGCGAGCGGATCAACGCGTACCTCGACGACCTCGTCGCCGGTCGCAAGCAGTTCGTCCCGGTCCCCGACGAGATCTCGACGATCCTCCGCTCGAAGTACGAGTCGAAGATCATCCCGCAGGGAATCGACCGCGCGTTCGAGCGGGCGCAGAAGGCCCGCGCCACCGCCGACTCGACCAACCGGGCGAGCCAGCCGCAGTCGAACGTGCCGCTCCCGGCACTTCCACAGGGCAACGCTCCGGCCCCCGCGCCGAAGCCGTAACCAGTCGTGACGCGTGGCGGGCCGGTCCATCGGCCCGCCACGC
>DASZNJ010000245.1:0-9063 GCA_035551575.1 Gemmatimonadaceae bacterium | reverse complement strand
GATGATACCAATGCTCGCGCGCCAGTCGTCACCGGAGTGACGATTGGCGATGACACCAGCGCGAAGCTGTCAGGGCAATTGGCAGGCGGGACGAACGAGCGGGAGCTCTGCCCGTTCATAGTGCAAGAAGCTGTCCGTAATCGGCCCCGGCGAATGCCATTTCAGGCGATCGAGCCGGCGCCGTCGAGTAGCGTCAGGCCCCTGCTGCACGCTCGTAGACGAGCGCTCCACGCACGCCGCGCAGCCTGCGCATGAGCGAGCTCCGCGGCTCGACCGGAGCGGCGAGGAGGTCGGCGGCCTCGGGGAGGACGACGTGCTGGACCAGCGAGAGCGCGGTCTCGCCGGCCTCCTTGCCCGTCGACGGCCTGTACCAGGGTACTGCGCACTCGACGGCGAGCATGACGCACGGCTGCTCGCGGAGGAATCGCGTCCGCTTCCGCACGAGGAACGCGCGCCGTACCTCCGAGCGCCGGGCGCAGGCCTGGCGCAACGAGGCAAGGCTCGTCGGGGGAAGATCGTAGGCCGTGAGGTGATCGTTGGCCGTCAAGCGGTGCCGCTCGCCCCAGCCGCGGAGAAGCGCATCCTCGAGCTGGCGCGCACGCGTCTGCACGCGGTCGACCTCCTCGCGCCACCCGATGCGCAGGTAGTATCCCTCGAGCGCGGCGCAGGCGATGAGCGCGAGCCCGGTGTCGCGACGCATCACCGCCTCGAGTGTCGCGACGCCCTGCGACCGCTCGGCGCCGTCGCTGCTCTCGCTCAACAGGCGCCCGAGCGTGACCTTCGCCTCGACGTGGTGGGGCGCACGGCGCAGCACCTCTTCGACCAGCGCGAGCGCGACGGCGCGCGGCTCGCATTCCGTCGCCCAGCGCGCATGCGCCCAGAGAGCCGCAAGCTCGGTCTCTACGCCATCCTCCCTGATGGCGTCGCGCCAGACGCGTGCATCGGAATGGAGCCGGCGCCAGGTCGGCAGCAGTGCGCCCTGCCATTCGTCGCCGACCTGCGCCCGCAGCTTCGCCAGCCGCCCCGCGCCAAGGAGCGCCTCCGCCCCCGACGCGCCGCGCGGCGCGAGCAGCTCGCGGACCAGACCTTCGCTGTCCCGATCCCCCCTCCCCCCGCCAGCCGTCCGACGCGCTCGCCGATGCTCGGGTGCGAGTGGCTGCCTAACGTTGGCTCGGCGAGCTGGGCTCGCGTCCACCGCGCGAGGTCGTCTTCGGCTGGTCCGGCGTGGAGGGCAGCCACCATCTCCTCGAGCGCATGCGCCGGCGGCGCGGCGCGGTCGAGCGAGCTGCGGTAGAGCGCGGGAAGCACCCGCTCGGCGAGGAAGCGCTGGTAGACGTGGACCCGGAGGAGCCCGCGCGCCGCGACCGCACCCCCGGCACAGTCGGCCGACATCGCGTCCGACTCGTGCTCATTGCCGCGCGACACCGCCTTCGCGTACAGCTCGAAGCGCGGCGCGTACCAGCGGAAGAAGGGGAGGAACAGGGGGCGTCCCCAGTGGCGCTGCGCTTCGAGCGAGGTGGCCAGCGCCCGCCAGGTCACCCCGAGGCGCGCCGCCCACGCGCCGCGGGTGACGTGCCGCCGCGACAGGTGCGCGAGCTCGTGCGCGAGGATCGCGACGCATTCGTCGGCGGGAAGCGCCTCGAACAGCGGCAGCCCGATGACCAGGTAGCGCCGCGGCAACCCGAATATGCCGAGTCGCGGGACCTCGTGTACCGCCGCGTTCATCTCGGCGTCGAGCAGCACGACGTCGGGCGCAGGTGCATCGAGCCGGCGCTCGATGGTGCCTAACGCGTCGAAGAGAGCCGGCGACCCGGCGCGCGTCACCCGACGCCCCGTCGGGGCGATGACCCGCACGTGGAGCGATGAGGCGACGAAAAAGGTGAAGCCGCCGACGAACCACGCCGCCTGGCGCGCCAGCCCCCCGAACGACCCGCCGACCCGGGCGAGCGCGAACATCACGACGAGCAGCAGCGCGACGACGGCCAGCACGTAGCCATAGCCGAGCACCGTCATCAGCAGGATCTCGCGTGTCAGGCGCTTCGGATCGGTCCGCGCCAGCTCCTCGAGTCGCGCGCCGAGGGCGGCGAGAACCCGCTGCTGCCCGTCGGCGACGACCGGTCCGGTCTCGATGGCCTCCACAGGGTCCGCCGAGCCCCCGGACGCGTCGTGCATGCGCGCCTCGCGCCTCTCCCACCACGCGTTGGCCGCGATCGCGCCGACCAGCGGCGCGACGAGCAGGACGATGAAGGCCACTTCGAGCGCATTCGCGACCGACCCGAGCGGTCCCGGGTTGTCGCCAAGCCAGAGCGTCAGCGCCGCGACGAGCAACGCGGCCGGCAAGCCGACACCGAGCATCCCGTACGTGAGCACGAACGCGACGCGCCCGCGCCCGCGCCGGTGTTCCCAGTCGAGAATGCTCACCCGCGGTGACGCTGACACTCCGCCCTCACTCTTCATCTCGGCCCGCGACCCGGCAGGAGCAGGTGAACATGCGCAGCTCGCTAGTGGGCTACGGTCGGCGATTCGAGCTGGACCGCGATCGAGTCATGCCCCTCGACGAGGACGGTCTTCCCCCTGCGCGCCGACTGCCACATGCGTTCGAAGTCCGAGTTGCGGGGGATCGCGGTCGAGTCCCGCTTGACCGCGCTCGCGAAGGCGTAGGCCGCCCCGCGAGCGTCGCCGAGCAGGAAGTCGGTGACGCCGAGCTGCACCCATGTTCCGGCGGCCCCGGGATCGAGCTCGACCGCGCGCCCGAACTCGAGGCGCGCGTCGGCGAAGCGGGCCTTGCTGCGGAGGAAGTAGCCCGCGGCCGCGTGGTAGCGAGAGTCGGTCGAGTCGAGCTTGATCGCGCGGTAGATCTGGGCGAGGGCGCGATCGGCCTTCCGGTCGTTGAAGAGCGCCACCGCGTAATCGGCCGCGAGGTTCGCGTCGCGCGGCTCCATCCGCACCGCCTTCGCGTAAGCCGCTTCCGCTTCGGCATTGCGATGGAGCCGTGCGAGCGTCCAGGCGAGGTTCTCGGTCGCGGCGACGTACCCGGGGTCGATCTTCACCGCCCTCTCGAAGCGGGGAAGCGCTCCCGCGTAGTCGTGCTCCGCGAGGAGCACCCAGCCTAACGCGTTGGCGGGCCACGCCTGGTCGGGCAGCATCTTCTCGGCGCGCTCGAGGACGGGTCGCGCTTCGGCATTCCGGCCGAGGAACATCAGGCTCAGCCCGTACGCGAACTGTGCCTCCCCGTCGCCCGGATTGTCCCGGGCATCGCGCTCGGCGGCGGCGACGAGCCGGCGCGCTTCGGCCACGTTCTGCGGAAGGACACGGGCGGGCGGCGGATCGCCGGCCAGGCTGGCGATCTCCCAGATGATGACCACCGCGGTGACGGCGAGGCGCGAGCCCCATGCGCTGTTCCCGCGAGGGGCGGCGATCCCGCTCGAGGGCGGCTCGGTCGCCGCGTCGGCCATCACCCATCCGAAGAGGATCACCGCGGCGACGAGGAACTTTGCCCCCGGGACGCCCGAGAGCCGTGCCGCGTACAACGCGTCGGTGCTTCCCGGCGCGAGCAGCGGCAGCAGGAAGATGCGGATCTCGAGGAGCAGCAGCGCCGCCGCGACCCCGCCGACCAGCCACCACGATCCGGTGCGCGCCACGACGCCGCGCCCGCGAAGCCGCCGCGTCGCATCGTACGTCGCGCCGCTCACCGCTCCCGCGGCGAGGGTGAGGACGGTGAGGCGGAACGCGGCCTCGGCGAGCGCGGGCTGGCGCCGCCCGTGGCCGAGGATCAACAGGCCGAGGACCGCGGGACCGACCAGCCCCGCGAGCAGCAGGGCGCCACGGAGCGCGTGGCTCCGGCGCGAGGAAGAATTGGGTTCCAAATGTGGTGCGGCTGGGGGCGAACGCAATCAAGCTGGCGCGCGCGCGCGCGGGTCGCCAGAGGGTTGCCGCGAGCGCGGGAGCCTTGCGCCTCCGGCTTGCCGGTCCGCAGTATTGCTCCGCTCCCGCCGCGCTGGAACGAGGCGGTTCCCACCCTGCCTGACGAAAGGCCAGATGACCGATGCTCGCCGTGAAGCCGGCTCGCGGGGCTGGGCCTCGCTGATCCTCCGCGACGTCCAGTTCTGGGTTCCCGTCATCGTCCTCGCCGCGGGGCTGCTCGTGCTGCGGTGGATCTCGTGAGCGCGGTCGTCGCCGGTGAACAGGCGCGCGACGTCCCGGCGTCGGCGATCGACGCGCGGCGGCTGCGCACCCTCCAGACGGTCGGGATGATCTGCGGCCTCACCGCGGGCGCGTGGCTCGGCGCCGCCGAGGCGCCGACGAAGCTCGTGAACTCCGGACTGTCGCCGGTGGTGGTGTCGCTGGCGATGGTGGTCGGCGTCTTCCTCGCGCGCTGGTCGCTCCCCGCCCTGATCCAGGGGACTTCGTACATCGCCGCCGACCTCCGCCAGGCACCGCACCTCATCGTCTGGGCGGTGCTCGCCGGCTCCCTCTGGGCGGTCGCCAACACGCTGACGATCTTCGCCGTGCGCGACGTCGGGTTGAGCATCGCGTTCCCGCTCTGGAACAGCAACAGCCTGCTCGGGATCCTCTGGGGGATCCTCTTCTTCGGTGAGCTGCGCGGGGCCGATGCGCGGCGCTGGTTCGGCGTCATCGGCGGCGCTCTGCTGATGTTCGGCGGCGCGACCGCGCTCGCCATCGCGTCATCGGCGCAGTCGTCGTCGGTGGACGCGCTGCGCGGCGTCGCCGCCGCCCTCGCCGCCGGCGTGATGTGGGGGACGATGTACATCCCCTACCGCAAGGCATACCTGACGGGGATGAACCCCCTCTCCTTCATAACGTTCTTCACCGTCGGCGAGCTCGCGATGATGTCGGTGCTCGCGATCTCCTTCAGCGGCGGAGTCGCGCCGCTGCTGCACCAGCTCTCCGCCGCGCGGCACGTGCTCTTCTGGCTCCTCGCCGGCGGCGTCGTCTGGGTGGTGGGCGATCTCTTCCAGCAGTACGCCGTGAAGTACGCGGGGATCACGCGCGGTATCCCGCTCTCCAACACCAACCAGCTCTGGGGACTGCTCTGGGGGATCCTCGTCTTCGGCGAGCTGCGCGGCGGTCCCCACGACGTCCTCGTCAAGGTCATCCTCGGCTCCGTCGTCATGGCGTCAGGCGCCGGCGTCATCGCCCTCTCGTCGGTGAGCCGCGCCGAGCACGCGCGCTGGCGCGAGGCCGCTCTCCGCGAGGGTGAGCGGTACGGCGTCGATGCCGCCTACACCGAGGCGCGCGGCGCCGGCCGCGAGCCGGGTACGACGACGTTCCGCCGGAGCTGGATCGACTGGCTCGTCGTCGCCGCCGCGACGGCAACACTGGTCGGCTTCGCGACGATCGCCGAAGCGCCGCAGATCGCGGTGCACTGGGGATGGGCAGCGGTGCTGGCGGCCGCGACCCTCGCCGTCCTCGCCGGCTGCGCGATCGCCCTCTGGCGGACGACGCGCTTCAGCTGAGGCGGATGTCGATTCCCGCAGAGGTCCCGTCTGGCGGTGGGAGCTGGACGAGGGGACGCGTTAGGCAGGTAACCCCGGCGGCGCAATCATGGGGTCAGACTCGTTGAAGAACGATGATGGGCGGGGAGGAAGGCGACGCGGAACTGCGGCACGGGCCACCGAGGCACCGAGGCGCAGAGGACTGCAAACGGCGCCGCAGAGACGCAGGGACGCAGAGGGTGCGCGGAGAACCGCCCGCACGGTTGAGCCGCTCGACCAGAGCCGAACAACTTGGGGCAAGCGGGGCGAGATCGTCTCGCCCCGCTTGCCTCAAGCCGTTATCGGGCCCGGTTGAGAGACTCGCTGCGCGGATCGAGTGCTCGGCGCCTCACGAGCACCAACAGGTGGGAACGACGATTTCGCGGATTTCGCGGATGACCGCGGATCGTGCCTTGTGGCGGGTAAGCTCCCCTCGCCTGGTCGAGAAATCATCTGCGGTTATCGCTTTAAATCCGTGAAATTCTAGTTCCTCCTGTTACGAGCCCGAACAACTTGGGGGCAAGCGGGCCGAGATCATCTCGCCCGCTTGCCCCCCATCAGTTCGGCCGCCGCGCGAACGACTCGGCCCTGCGGGCTGTCTCTGCGAATCCTCTGCGCCCCTGCGTCTCTGCGGCGCCGTTGGCTGTTCTCTGTGCCTCGGTGCCTCGGTGCCTCGGTGGCGCCGTGCCGCGGTTCACCGCCTCACCCCGCTGTCGCCTCTCGCCTCCCTCACCGGCACCAGCGTCTCGAGCTCGCGCGCGATCCCCGCTGCGTACGCCGCCGCGCCGGCGACGTTGGGGTGGCCCATCGACGCGGCGCGGCATTTTCCGGCGTCGGGGAGCAGGCTCACCACTCCATAACGGTCCGTGCACTCGGCGATGCGTGAAGCCTTCGCGGGATCGTCGGCGTTCACCGGCCAGAGCCACGAGTCCGGAGCGCCGATCGCGTTGCGCGGCGCGAACTCCGGGTCGACGAAGCGGTAGTCGCGGTTGAACGCCTTATTCACCCTCGCGACGGCGGCGTGGTATGACTCGGTCGCGGTGCGATGGAACGCGAGGCTCTGCGCGGCGAGGCGGCGGCGGAGCTGCGGTTCGCCGCCGTACTTGCGAGCGAAGGCCGTGAACTGCGATGGGATGCCGAGCACGCCGACGTTGAGGAGCGCGGGCCCGAGGACGCTGACGTCGCTTTCCTCGGAGACGATCGGGTAGTAGCCCGTGACCACGACGTTCGCGTTTGGGAACAGCAGCGCGACGTCGCCGAGGAGGGAGACCATCCCCGCGCGGCACTTCTTCCGCGTCAGCGCGGCGAGTCCGGAGTACGCCGGATTGAGGATGTGGACGATGTCGACGGGCGAGAGGCTTGATATCGCCTAACGTCGCAGGCGCGTGACGCCATGGCTGCCATCGCCGGTGAGGATCCTTGGGCCGCGTAGGCGGATGGTGGATGGGCCGCCACGAGCCGCCTGACCGCCACCAGCATCGATCCGCGAAATCCGCGTAATCGTTGTTCCTTCTGTTGATGATCGCCAGCCGCGGCGGCCTTCCGCGCCACTCGGTATTTCAAGGGGTCGTTGAACGGCGATGATAGTATCATCGTTTTTCAACGACTCTGACCCCTTGAAACCTCACCCGTCACTACTCGCCTCAACAGCACCGCCCCCCCGGGGTCTCGAACCGCTCCCGCTGCCTCACGGCGAAGAACTCTGTGGGCGAGAGGAGCACGGCGCCAGGATGCCGCGCCCGCATGTGCGCGGCGTATCGCTCGTAGTCCGGCACGCCGACGATCGCTCGCAGCATCGCCGCCCATCGCCGCAGCCCGGATCGCAGTCCTCTCACCATCAGTCCCCCGCCACCGCGACGGCGTACTCGGCGGGCACCTCGGTCGACTTCACCGCCTTCCTCCCGCGCAGCACCGCCGTCCACTCCCCGATCGACGCGACGAGCACGATCACCATCGCCAGCATGAACGCCGCGGCGACCGCCGCGTCGAGCCGCTCGTTGAAGATCATCCGCCGCACGTCGGCTGCCGTCCTCCCCGCCGGCAGCGCGCCACTCGCCAGTGCGCTCCCGAGCGCCGATGCCTTGGCGAGGAAGCCTAACGCCGGGTTCGGGGACATCAGCTTCTGCCAGCCTGCGGTCAGCGTCACCACGACCAGCCAGGCGAGCGGAACCAGCGTCACCCAGGCGTAGCGCGCGCGGCCGGTGTTGATGATCACGCTCGTCCCGACGCAGAGCGCGACCGCGGCGAGCAGCTGGTTCGAGATCCCGAACAGCGGCCAGAGCGAGTTGATCCCGCCGAGCGGGTCGAGGACCCCCTGGTAGAGGAAGTATCCCCACATCGCGACGAAGAGCGCGCTCGCGATGACCACCGCGGGATACCACGACACGCGCCCGAACGGCTCCCAGGCGTGACGGCCGAGGTCCTGGAGGACGAAGCGGCCGACGCGGGTGCCGGCGTCGAGGGTCGTGAGGATGAACAGCGCCTCGAACATGATCGCGAAGTGGTACCAGAGCGCCATTCCCGTCCCGCCGCCTAACGCGCTGGAGAAGATGTGCGCCATCCCCACCGCCAGGCTCGGCGCCCCGCCGACCCGCGAGAGGAGCGAGCTCTCGCCGACCTGCGACGCGAGCGAGGACAGCGTCTCCGGGGTGACGGTGAACCCCCAGGCGGCGATCGCCCGCGCCGCGCTCTCCGCGGTCGTCCCGAGCGCGGCCGCCGGGGCGTTGATCGCGAAGTAGACCCCGGGGGTCAGGACGCAGGCGGCGATCAGCGCCATCACCGCGACGAACGACTCCATCAGCATCCCGCCATAGCCCACCAGCCGAGCGTCGGTCTCCCGCTCGAGGAGCTTCGGCGTCGTCCCGCTGGCGACGAGGGAATGGAAGCCGCTGATCGCACCGCAGGCGATCGTGATGAAGGCGAAGGGAAAGACCTTTCCGGCGAAGACCGGGCCCGTGCCGTCGGTGAACCGGGTCAGTGCCGGCATCTGGAGCGGCGGGAGGGCGAAGAGAATTCCCAGCGCCAGCGCGAGGACGACGCCGATCTTCACGAACGCCGAGAGATAGTCGCGCGGCGCGAGGAGCAGCCACACCGGCAGCACCGACGCCGCGAAGCCGTACGCCATGACGAGGAGGGCGAGCGTCGTCCCGCTGAGCGTGAAGATCGGTGCGAGCGCCGGCGCCTGCGCCACCCAGCGACCCGCGTAGAGCGCGACGATGAGCAGCACGATGCCGATCGCGCTCGCCTCGAGCACCCGCCCCGGGCGCAGCCAGCGCATGTAGATCCCCATCAGCAGCGCGATCGGGATCGTCAGCCCGATCGTCACCGTTCCCCAGGGGCTCGAGCGCAGCGCGTTGACGATCACCAGCGCGAGCACCGAGATGAGCACGACCATGATCCCGAGCACGGCGAGCAGCGCCGTGATCCCGGCGACCGGGCCGATCTCCTCGCGCGCCATCCGCCCGATCGACTTCCCGTCGCGGCGCACCGACGCGGCGAGGATGACGAAGTCCTGGACCGCCCCGCCTAACGCGACGCCGACGATGATCCAGAGCGCGCCGGGGAGGAA
>DASZNJ010000244.1:0-10201 GCA_035551575.1 Gemmatimonadaceae bacterium | reverse complement strand
CGGCTGCCGCGACCCGCCACGGAGTGATCCCCGTCGTCGAGGAGGATGGGACGCTCGTCGGCGTCATCAGCCATCACACCTTGCGCGAGGCGATCATCGCTCGCGGCGACCTCGCCGCGGTGCTGGTCGCCGAAGACCTTGCCGAAGCGGCCGACGCGCTCCGGGAGGAGCAGACGCTGCGCGAGGCGCTCGCGGCGATGAACGCGCGCGGGCTCGATGCGCTGCCGGTGGTGGTCGCGGGAGAGGGCGGCGGCGGAGCGAAGCGGTTCGCCGGGCTGCTCAGCCGTGCGGTCGTGCTCGAGGCCTACGAGCGGGCGCTCACGAGCGCCGTCTGATCGTGTCCTGTCCCGGCCGCGGCGGCGCGCGCGACGCGCCACCCGCTCACGCTGCGCGCGGCAGCGTCAGGGTGAAGGTGCTGCCGGTGCCTGACGTGCTCTCGACGGTGAGGTCTCCGTTCATCCGGCGCGCCAGGTCGCGGCTTATCGCGAGGCCAAGCCCCACCCCCTGCTGGCTGCTCGGCGTGAGGTGTCGGTCGACCTGGACGAATGGGTCGAAGATCGTCGCCAGCTGCCCGGGGCTGATGCCGCGACCGGTGTCGCGCACCGAGATGCGCACCGCCTCGTCATCCCCGTCCGCCGAGAGCACGATCTCGCCGCCGCTGTCGGTGAACTTCACCGCGTTCGACAGGAGGTTGAGCAGGATCTGGCGGAGCTTCTCGACGTCTCCGTGCACGAACAGCGACGAATCGGCGGGCACGATCGTGATGCGGAGGCCGCGTACGGCGACCCGCGGGGCGACGAGTTCGTCGAGCCCCGTGATGATGCGGGACACCGGCGCGCGCTCGACGCAGAACTCCACCTGGCCAGCTTCGATCTTCGCGAAATTCAGGATGTCGTTGATCAGCGAGAGCAGGTGCTGGCCGCTCCGCTTGATTCGTTCCACGTCAGCGATCTGCGCCGCGGAGAGCTTCCCGCGAATACCGCCGAGCAGGAGGTCGCTGTAGCCGGCGATCGCGTTGAGGGGCGTGCGAAGCTCGTGGCTCATCGTCGTCAGGAACTGGCTCTTCGCGCGATTCGCCTCCTCTGCTTCGGCGCGCGCGGCCTCGAGCGCGAGGCGGTCCCGCGCCTGACGCGCGACGTCGGCGCGGAGTGCGGTGTTCATCGCGTCGACCGCGCGGCGCGCGAGCACCTGTTCGGTGACGTCGGAACCGTGCGCGAGGACCCCGTCCTCGACCTCGCCGCTGCCGCGGATGCGCTGGTAGACGAAGTTGACGTACCGCTCGTCGTCCGGCTTCCCCTCGGAGCGCGCGAGCGACACGGGCACCTCGCGTCCGATGAAGGGCTCGCCGGACATGAGTACACGGTCGAGCAGGTCGATGAACCCCTGCCCGCGCACCTCGGGGAGCGCTTCGCGGATCGGCTTGCCGATGATGTCGCGATGGCCGACGAGCTGGTAGTACGCGTCGTTCGCCATCTCGAAGACATGGTCCCGACCGCGCAGCAGGGCAAGGAAGCTCGGCGCGAGCCGGAAGACCTCTTCGAGCTTCGCTCGCTCCTCGGACAGCTCCTCGAGCAGCATGTCACGTTCGATCTCGAGCTCTCGCGCGGCGACCTGCCGCGTGGTGTCGAACATCGTGACGAGCACACCCGCAACGGAACCGGTCTCGCCGAGCACGGGGCTGTACGAGATGGTCAGGAAGACGTCTTCGGGATCGCTCGCCGGTCCACGCCGGCGGAGGGGATACGGCCGATTTTCGAACGCGACGGTTTCGCCGCGATTGACCCGGTCGTAGATCGGGCCATTGATGTCCCAGACCTCGGGCCACACCTCACGGGTTGGCTTGCCGAGTCCCCACGGATGCTTGTCGCCCATGATGGGCGCATAGCCGTCGTTGTAGATCTGCACCAGTTCCGGTCCCCAGAGCACGATGCTGGGGAACGCGGAGGAGAGCACGATGGAGGCGGTGGTGCGCAGGCTCGCGGGCCACGAGCCGACCGGTCCAAGGTGAGTCGCTCCCCAGTCGAACGAACGGCAACGCTTCGCCAGCTCGCCCTCCCCGGGGAACACGACCGCCTCCATCATGCTGTGGGCCGCTGACGGTGAATGTCAGCCTTCGGCGTCGATGTTGACTCGCGACTCCGCTATCGCGGTGAGGAGCTTGTCGGTATCTCCCTCTTCATCGAGCGTCTGCTGGAGCAGGTCAGCCTGCTCGTCGTAGCCGAGCGCGCGCGCATAGGTGCGGACGCAGCCGTAGCCGGCCATCTCGTAGTGCTCGACGTGCTGCGCGGCCGCGATCAGTCCCGCATCGAGGACGTCCGGATCCGGCCGCTCCTGGATGAGGCTCTTCGCTTCCTTGATGAGCCCTTCCATCCCTTCGCACTTCTTTCCCTTCGGCGAAACGCCGAGCTGCTTGCAGATGCGCTCGAGGCGCTTGACCTGCTGGCGGGTCTGCCGCTCGTGGGTCGTGAACGCGCGCTTCAGCGAGGTATGCGAGGCCTTCCTGATCATCTGCGGCAGCGCCTTCAGGATCTGGTTCTCGGCGCTGTACAGGTCCTTCAGCTCGTCGACGTAGAGATCCTTGAGGGTTTCGAGTTCCATACGCGGGGTCCTTGTGCGGTGAGTCGAATGCTGTGGACCCTGCTCCAAGGCAAGGGATGGGCCGGGAGGGCGAAATGCGGGGGACGACTGCGGAGAGCGAGTGAACGTCGCGTGAAAGGCGGCGCTGCGCCGCCGAGGCGCAGGGACGCAGGGGTGTCGCCGGGGGCGGCCGTCAGGGGTGGGGCAGCTCGCGCTCCGGTCGAACTGATCGGGGGCAAGCGGGGCAAGATCATCTTGCGCGCTTGCCCCAGGCTGTCTTGTTGGGGACTTGCGCGCGGATCGGGTGGGTCGCGGCGCACGAGCATCAACAAGTTGGAACTACGATGACGCGGATGTCGCGGATGTCGCGGATCGTTCCTGGGGGCGGACGCTCCGCGTGGCTGCCCGAGGCAGTAACCGCGTCATTCGCGAAATCGTCGTTCCCACTGTTACGGGCCGAACAGCGTGGTGAGCACAGGTGCAGCAGCATCAGCCCCCACAGGCCGTCTCTGCCTGCCCTCTGCGCCTCCGGGTGCCGTTCCGCCGCCCTCGCGCCTGGCCCGTCAGGGGCGCCGCGCCGGGAGCGCCCGCACGACCGCGTCGAACTCGAAGGGCTTCGGGAGGAAGGGCCGGCCGGTCGAGGTCAGGAACTGCTGCAGGTCGGCGCTGACGATGTCGCCGGTGAGGAAGACGACGCGTTCGGCGAGGTCGGGACGGTCGGCGCTCCAGCGCTGGAAGATCTGCTGGCCGGACACGTCGGGCATGCGCATGTCGAGGAGGATGGCGTCGAAGACCTCGTCGCCCTCGCCGCGCCAGATCGCCTCGCTGCCGCTGGCGACGGTGACGACCTCGTGGCCGGCGCTGGCGAGGAAGCGTTCGAGCGCCATGCGGATCGGCTCCTCGTCGTCGACGACGAGGACCCGGAGCGAGGGAGCGTTCTGCGCGACGGCCGGCGCGCCCGCGGTGGTGGCGCGCTTTCCGGTCTGCACCAGGGGGAGCTCGATGCAGAAGCGGGCGCCGGGATTCGCGCGCTCGGCCCAGATCCGGCCGCCGTGCTCGCTGACGATGCCTAACGATATGGAGAGGCCGAGTCCCGTGCCCTGGCCGGTCGGCTTCGTCGTGAAGAACGGGTTGAAGATGACGTCGAGCGACTCGGGGGGGATGCCGGGGCCGGTGTCCTCGACCTCGATGCGGATCGTGTCGCCCTGCGTCCTGCACCGCAACGTGAGGCGGTGGTGCGGCCGGTCGACCGCTGCCATCGCCTGCTCGGCGTTGGTGATCAGGTTGAGCACCACCTGCTGCAGCTGGTAGATGTCGGCCATCGTTTCCGGCGGCGGCGAGTCGAACTCGCGCTCGATGCGGATGCCGCGGACGTTGAGCTCGTAGGCGCGCAGCTCGATCGAGTCGTCGAGCACCTTGTTGATGTCGGCGAGCGTCTTCTCCGCCTTGTGCTGCCGGGCGAAGGTGAGGAGGTTGTGGACGATCCGCGCCGCCCGTCGCGCCTCGCCGCTGATCACTTCCATCGAGTGGCGCTGGTCCGGCTTGAGGGTCCGGTCGGCCATCATCAGCTGTGCGAACGCCGAGATGCTGGCGAGCGGGTTGTTGACCTCGTGGGCCACGCCGCTGACCAGCTGCCCGATCGCCGCCATCTTCTCCGACTGGATGAGCTGCTGCTGCAGCCGCTTCTCCTCGGTCGCGTCGCGGATGACGCAGAGGACCTCGCGGCTGCGCTGCGGACAGGCGTAGTTCACCGTCATGTAGCGGCGCTCACCGTCCTTGCGGACGATGACCGTCTCGAAGTGGCCGACGTTGCCGGAGAGCGCGCGGCGGAACTCGATGATCGCGCGGGGCAGCGCTTCCATCGCGAGCAGCGGGCCGAAGAAGCGCCCGATCAGCTCCTCGCGCGCATACCCGGACAGCACCTCGCCCGCGTCGTTGACGGTGGTGAAGCGCCCCATCGAGTCGAAGGTCATGATCGCGTCATTCGCTCCCTCGAAGAGGTGGCGATAGCGCGCTTCCGACCGCGCCAGCTCCTCGAGGGAGCGGCGCTCCTCGCTGACGTCGCGGATCGAGACGATGGTGCCCGACGGGGCGCCCTCCTCGTCGCCGAGGCGAAGCGGGCCGGTGACGATCGAGACGATCCGCTCATCACCGCGCGCGCGGGTGACCCTGGCATCATAACGGTCGGCGCGGCCGGTCACCCCCGCGGTGCGGGCGGCGCCATTCCCGTTCGCCGGTCGCGGCTCCCACTTGCCGTTGCTGCCGGTGCTCGCCGGCGGATCGTCGAGCAGCTGGTCGAGCCGCTGGCCAGTGAGCTTCTCGAACGGCTTGCCGAAGAGGTCGATCGCCGCGGCATTCGCCTGCATCACGCAGCCGTCGCTGCCTAACGCGAGGAGCGCGTCAGGGGAGAATCCACCGAGCTCTCCGGCCGGCGCCGCGACCGGCGCCGGCGGCGGGGGGGAGGCGCCGCGGTTGGGGCGCAGCAGGTCGAATGGCTTCATCCCGTCAGGCGGCGCGCTCCCGGTAACGGCCCAGGGGAAAGCGTGCGACCGCCTGCTCCTGGCAGATGAACGACGCGGCGAAGAGCCGCATCGCGTTCTCCGCCCTGGCGCCGACGACGGTGACGTCGGCGTTCGCCTCCTCGCTCCGGTTGAGCGCGATCCGCGACAGGTCGAGGTGCTTCTCCTCGTCGGTCCGCGCCTCGCTCTTCGCGCCGGCGATCTGGCCGTGCTCGCGCAGCCACTGCGTCGTCACCGGGCCGATGTCGAGCTCCGGGTTGCCGAGCACTCCGGGAAGCACCGTCGCCGAGACGACGCCCCAGATCACCATCTCGATCCCCGCCTGGCTGGCGAAATGCTCCCAGTAGCCGACGTTCTCGTTGGTCGCGCTGGTTCCGAGCAGGTGGCAGAGGGCGAGCACCGCATCGGGGACGATCGCATCCGGGAAGTTGCCCTCGTCGCCGCGCGAGAGGTCGTCGGTCACCGCAGCAAGCGTCTTCGCGGTCATCGCGTCGAGCTCCGCCGCGGTGAAGCGGGCCCGGTAGCTCTCGAGATCGGAGTAGAGCTTCTCGTGGTCGATCCCGAAGCGCTTGAGCTTCTCCCGCCAGAGCTGGTTGTGCGCCTGTTCTTCCTTCAGCTGCTCGGCGAGCGCGCCGAGGAAGACCGAGTTCCGGACGTGGTCGACCTTCGCGATGCTCAGAATCAGCGCGCGGTTGAAGCCGACGACTGCCGGATAGAGCGCGCTGATGAACGAGATCCACTGTTCGCGGCTGATGCGCCGCTCGCGCAGCGCATGGGCAAAACCGCAGTCGTTCATGCGCGCGGCGTAGCCGCGCGCGAGCTCGCTGACGACGTCACCCGCTCGCTCGCGCGACTCGGGGCGGGACTTCTGATCAGGTGCGCGGACCGCGAAGGGCATGGCAATCGTGCGAAGGAGCGGCCCCTCCGTGAACGCCGCACGTCATCGCGGGGCGTCACGGCGTTGGGGTCGTTGTACGTCTCAGGTGAGACTGTCTTAATGGGGGGCGCGTCACGGCTTTTTTTCGCCTTTTCTGCGCCCCCCCGAACAAAGGCCGGGGTTGCCGGGGGCCAGTGGCCAGCGAACGACGCCACCGGCCGTCCGTCCCGCCCCGCCCGGCGCCCTCGTCGTTTCGCTGTTCCTAACGCCTGGCGCCAAGCCCCGGACCCCCGCCGTCTCGCTCCGCCACGAGCGCGGCGACCTCGCGCACCTTGGCATTCACCAGCGGCGCCGCAGGGAGGGCATCGCGCACGGCGTCGGTCGTCTTCAAGCCGTTGCCGGTGATGCAGAGGACGATCTCGTCACCGCGCCTGAAGTGACCGTTGGCCGCGAGGGCGAGGGCCGCGGCCACGGTGACGCCACCGGCGGTCTCGGTGAAGATCCCGGTCGTCTGCGCGAGCACCCGGATCCCCTCGACGAGCGCCTCGTCGCTGACCTTCTGCGCCGACCCCCGCGAGTCGCGCATCGCCTTCACCGCGAAGGCGCCATCGGCGGGGTTGCCGATCGCGATCGAGCGGGCGATGGTGTGCGGGGTCTCGGGAACGAGTGCGGCGCCGCCGCTCTCGAACAGCCGCACGATCGGCGCGCACCCCTCGGCCTGCGCGCCGTACATGCGCGGGAGCTCGCCCTCGACGAGCCCGGCCTCGGCGAACTCGCTGAATCCCCTGCGCAGCTTGGTGAGCAGCGAGCCCCCCGCCATCGGCGCCAGGACAGCGTCAGGCAGGCGCCAGCCCAGCTGCTCGGCGATCTCGAACGCCATCGTCTTCGAGCCTTCGCCGTAATAGCCGCGCAGGTTGACGTTGACGATCCCCCAGCCGAAGCGGTCGGCGAGCTGCGCGCAGAGGCGATTCACGTCGTCGTAATGGCCGCGGACGCGGACGAGGTTCGGGCCGTAGACGAGGGTGCCGATGACCTTCCCTTCCTCGAGATCCTCGGGGATGAAGATCCAGGCCTGCATCGCGGCGCGAGCCGCGTGCGCGGCGACCGCGTTGGCGAGGTTTCCAGTGGACGCGCAGCCGACGGTGTCGAGCCCGAAGGAGCGCGCGGCGTTGATCGCGGTGCTGACGACGCGGTCCTTGAACGACAGCGTCGGATGCGAGACCGCGTCGTTCTTGATCCACGCGCGCGCGACGCCCAGCCGTTCAGCGAGCCGCGGTGCGTGGACGAGCGGGGTGAAGCCCGTGTCGGGCGAGAGCACGTCGGGGAGCGCGTCGTCGGCGACACCGCTCCAGTCGAAGGGAAGCCACTCGCGATAGCGCCAGAGCGAGGTCGCGCGCGACTCGATCGTCGCGCGCGACGGGAGCCTGCGATCCGGGGAATACAGCGGCTCGAGCGGGCCGAGGCAGTGCTCGCAGATCGCGACGGGGGCCGCGTCCTGCTCGACGCCGCACAGCTTGCAGCGTTGCGGGAGCGCGCGAAGAGCCGACGGGCGGGCGTCGGTATTCTCGACGGGGAGTTCGACTGCGTGCGTCATGAATGCTTCCGAGTGGTGAGCTGTTGCCGCCGGCAGGGATCATCCTGCTGAGTGGCTTCCATCGCGGGACCTAGTATTTCGGGACCTTCGGATCGACGTCGTCGCTCCAGCGGAGGATCCCGCCGGCGAGGCTGCGGACGCGCGCGAAGCCGGCGGCCTGGAGCTGGCGCACCGCCTTCGCACTGCGGCCGCCCATCTTGCAGTGAACGACGATCTCGCGCGCCGGGTTCAGGGTCGCGATCGCGTCGGCGACCGTGCCTAACGGTATGAGGCGGGCGCCGGGGATGCGGGCGATCGCCCACTCGTGCGGCTCGCGGACGTCGATCAGGTCGAAGTCGTCGCCGCGCTTCAGCTTCGCCGCGAGCTCGGCCGGGGTCAGCTCCCCCACCTCCACCTCCGCCGGCGCGCCCGTGCCGACGCCGCAGAACTGGTCGTAGTCGATCAATTCGCGGATCTCGCGGGTCCCGCACGCCGGACAGGCCGGGTCCTTCCGCAGCTTGAGGGTGCGGAACTGCATCGTCAGCGTGTCGATGGTCAGCAGGCGGCCGATCAGCGGCTCGCCGACGCCGAGGAGGAGCTTGATCGTTTCCGTCGCCTGGATCGTGCCGACCAGCCCGGGCAGGACACCGAGCACGCCACCCTCGGCGCAGCTCGGGACGAGCCCCGGCGGCGGCGGCTCGGGGTAGAGGCAGCGGTAGCAGGGTCCTTCCTCGGTGGCGAAGACGCTCGCCTGCCCCTCGAAGCGGAAGATGCTCCCGTAGACGTTGGGCTTGCCCAACAGGACGCAGAGGTCGTTGGTGAGATAGCGCGTCTGGAAGTTGTCGGTGCCGTCGACGACGATGTCGTAGTCGCGGGCGATCTCGAGCGCGTTGGCGCTCGTCAGCTTCACCGGATAGCCCTCGACGTGGACGTGCGGGTTGACGTCGCGGATCCGTTCCCTGGCCGAGTCGAGCTTCGGCCGGCCGACGTCCTTCGTGCCGTGGACGATCTGCCGCTGCAGGTTGGTGAGGTCGACGACGTCGAAGTCGACGAGGCCTAACGTTCCGACGCCGGCCGCCGCCAGGTAGAGGGCGAGCGGCGAGCCGAGTCCGCCGGCGCCGATGAGGAGGACGCGCGATCCCTTGAGCCGCCGTTGCCCGTCGAGCGCGACCTCGGGGAGGATGAGGTGCCGGCTGTAGCGGAGGATCTCGTCCGAGGAGAGCTCGGGGAGCTCGCTCGCGTCGAGGAATTCTCGTGTCACGGTTGCGCTCATCCGTCAGCCCCCGGCGATCGCCGGGACAACCGCGATCTCGTCACCATCGGCGACGGTCGCCGCGAAGCCGCCGTGGAAGCGGATGTCCTCGTCGTTCAGGTAGAAGGTGACGAACGGATAGGGATTCCCCTGCTCGTCGCGGAGCCGCGGGGCGAGCGAGGGATAGCGGCCGGCGATCTCGGAGACGACTTCGCCGACGGTGGCGCCGTTCGCCTCGAGCGCGCGCGAATCGGCGAGCTTGGCGAGGATGGTCGGAAGGTGCAGGGTGACAGCCATTGGAGCCTCGGTTGCTTCAGTGAACATGAATACGGCGAAGGCGATTCGTTCGCTCGGGCGATCAGGTGCGGGCGCTGACCTCGCGCGCCCGCGGCGCCGGCGACACGTGTTGTGCGGCGGCAGCGACATTCACGGTCGCCCCGGCGACGCGTGGCGGGTTGACCAGCGGCTCGGCGCTCACCCGCAGCGCCTCCCACGCGCTGACCATCTGCGCGGCGACGTTCTCCGCGCTCTCCGCCGGCGCGATCGCGAGGATGGTCGAGCCGGACCCGCTCAGCGTCGCCCCGAAGGCGCCGCCGCGGCGCGCCGCACGGGTGACCGCGTCGTAGCCCGCGATCAGGCCGCGGCGGAAGGGGACGTGCAGGACGTCGGAGAGCGCCGACGCGAGCAGCCCCTCGTTCGCGGTCGCCAGCCCCTGGACGAGCGCCGCGCCTAACGCGGCGGCACGGGTCGCCGTCGCGTGCGGCACGGTCGGCGGGAGCACCGCCCGGGCGTGGACGGTCTCGACCGCGAAGTCGGGGATCGCGAACACCAGCGCCAGGGACTCGTGGACGTGGAGCGGGGCGACCAGCAGCGATCCGTCGGCACCCTTGAGCGCGAGCCGCGCACCGCCGAAGAGCGAGGGAACGACGTTGTCGGGGTGTCCCTCGACTTCGGCGCAGGCGATCGCGACCGAGCGCTCGGTGAGCCCGAGCCCGAGCAGCGCGTTCGCCGCCAGCGCGCCGGCCAGTGTCGCCGACGCCGACGAGCCGAGCCCGCGGCCGACCGGGATGTTCGAGGTCGCGTCGAAGGCGACACCGGCTGGCAGCTCGCGCCGTGCACGGCGGCAGGCGGCACGGAAGCCGGCGGCGAGCCGGTCGTCGGCGGGATCGATCGTCAACGGCGCGAGCGTGCCGTGACGCGCGATCGCGAAGCCGCGCACGCCGTCGTCGAGCGTCGCCCTGACGTTGATCCACCGCTCGACGGCGACGCCGACGCAGTCGAAGCCCGCGCCGAGGTTCGACGTCGATGCCGGGACGCCGACGGTGACCGCCCGGCTCATGCGCGGGCCTCGGCGAAGCGGCGGGCGTCGCGGACGTCGCGCAGCTCGCGCGCGGTCGCGGCAT
>DASZNJ010000243.1:0-11144 GCA_035551575.1 Gemmatimonadaceae bacterium | reverse complement strand
CGCCGCGGCCAGCCGCGGCCCCCATGCGCGGCCCGCCGACGCCCCCCGGCGGCGGGCGAGGATCGCATCGACAACCAGCCCGTTGACCGCCGCGATCCAGAACGAGGTCCCGTGCACCCCGCTCAGGTCTGCGCTCTGCGCGAGGAGCGGGATCTTCGCGACGCCCAGGCCTAACGGCAGCCAGGGGAAGCCGAGCTGCGGCAGGACCTCCGTCAGCTTCTCCCAGGCGACCCAGCTGACCGGGAGGAGGATCGCCATCGGGGCCCGGGTCACCCGGCGCGCCGCGACGAGGGTTCCGATCCCGCCCGCGGCCAGCGCCGCCATCACGAACAGCGCCCCGAAATACCCGGCGATCGCCAGCTTCGTGTAGATCGACAGCGCGATCGCGATCCAGTACAGCGTCGCGCCGAAGCCGAACACCCCGAACCACCAGCCGAGCCGGACGCCCTCGCCTAACGGCGCGCTGCCGTCGGCGATCCGCGCCGCCGCCAGCGCGACGGGGACGAGGCAGGCGACCACCACCAGCGGCGGGAGCGGCGGGAAGGCGAGCAGGAAGAGGAACCCCGACGCCGCGGCCGGGATCGCGACGGCGAGCGGCGGCACGAACCGCCGCCGCGGCTGGGCCTTCGTCACAGGCGGATCTCTTTCTCCTCGTCGGCGGCCTTGTAGATCGCCTCCGCGATCCTGTGCAGCACCACCTGATCCGTCGGCGCCTCGTACTTCGAGTCGCCGTTGATCACCGAGAGAAAGTGCGCGAGCTCGGCGCGATACGACTGCACGAACGCGCTCTCGCGCGCCGCCGCCCCCGTCGGCGAGACGTCCACCGGCCGGCCGCTCAGCTCCTTCACCACCCGCAGCGGGGCGAGCCGGGTGCTTCCCCGCGTCGAGATCGTCTCGAACCACCAGCGATCGTCCTCCCCGACGTAGGCCGAGTTGAGGTCGAGGGAGATCGAGAGGTGCGACCCGCACTCGAGGTGGACGAGCATCGCATCCTCGACCGCCGTCGCGCCCCGCGCGCGCTCCATGTGCGCGGTCACCCGCGTCGGCTCGGGATGGTCGGCCAGCCAGAGCGCGAGGTCGAGCAGCGGGATCCCGTGCTCCATGAACACCCCGCCGCCCGCCTCGGCCCGCCGGGTGCGCCACGGCTCGTGCGCGCGCTTGAGCTGGTACGAGCCCGCGCGGAATGCGGTCAGCCGGCCGAGCTCCCCGCCGCGGAGGAAGCGGTCGAGCGCCTGGACGTCGGTGCGGAACCGATGGTTGTTGGCGACCACCACCTTCCGGTCGGCGCGCTGCGCGGCGGCGAGGATCCGCTCGACTCCGCGCGCGGTCAACGCCAGCGGCCGCTCGCAGAGGACGTGCAGCTTCGCCGCCAGCGCGGCGAGCACGTGCGGCTCGTGCAGGTGGTTCGGCGTCGCGACCACCACCGCGTCCAGCTCGTCGGTCTCGAGCAGCTCCTCGATGTCGGTGAAGACGTCGGGGATGTCGAACCGGTCGGCGAGCGACCGCGCCTTGGCGCGATCGTTGTCGCAGAGCGCGACGAGCTGCACCCCCTTCGCCCGCGAGATCGCGGGAAGGTGCGCGAGCTGCGCGATCGCTCCGGCGCCGACGACGGCCAGGCGGATCTCGCTCACTGCGTGCCTCCCCCCGCCGTGTGCCCCGGTGCGGTGTCGAAGTAGTAGGTACCGACCGCGCGCAGCGAGCCGTAGCGGACGCCGCTGGTCAGGTCGAAGCGTCCCTGCAAGCCGATTCCCAGATGACGAGCGAAGGTCACGTCCACTCCGGTTACTGCGCCGAATCCCAGCGCGATGTTGTCGAGCGCGTTCTCGATCAGCGTCCCCTGAATCGCCTTCCCTTCCGCGTTCACCACGTGGGCGAGCGCGCCCCCCCCGATGTACGGCCGCAGGCCGCTCGTCCGCGGGCTCCACCGCAGGTCGCCGCCGACGGCGATGTCCGAAACCGAGATCCCGCCTAACGCGAAGCGCGCCGTCTGCGTCGTGTCCACGATCCGCTCGCGCAGCCTGCTCTCCAGCCGGTCGACGACCTCGTCGCGGTAGCGCGAGCCCCAGTAGGTCGCGCTGAAGACGACGCGCCACTTCGGCGCGATCTCGCCATAGTCCGCGTGCAGCGAGACCGCGACCGTCGGGACGATGCTCGTCGGCGCCACCGGCCCCATCGACGTCCCGAACGCGGTCAGCTTCAGCTTGTCGAGGTTGAGCCGCTCGAACAGCCCCGGGCGGTCCTGCGCCCCCGCCGGAAGGGCGAGCATGCCTGACGCCACCGCCGCCGCCATCACGATGCGGAACATCCTACTGGACGATGCCGACACTGGTTCCTGGGTAGTAGGTCTGCAGGATCGTCACCGCGTCCTGCCCCGCGCGTGCCCGTCCGATCGCGCCCCACTGGCACATGCCGATGCCGTGCCCGTATCCGTGTCCGCGCAGCGTGAACCGGCGTCTCCCTCCCCGTTCCCCTCCACCTCCAGCTCCCACGCTCGAGCCTGAGGACTCGATGGAAAAATACGTGCTGTTGAGAAGCTCGCCACCCGCCGCGCGCAGCGCGTAGCGGATCGCGTTGCCGCGCAGCGTCGTCTCCCCCTCGCTTCCCTCGATCGCCAGCGACCCGACCCGCCCCGACGGGGTCCGCGACTCGATCCGGAGCGCGCGCGCCGTCCCGATGGCCCGCGTGGCGCCGCGCGACTTCAGGTAGCGCGTCACCGCGGCGCCGATCGCGTCACCGCTCATCTCCCGCACCCAGTCGTAGCGCGGCGAGATGTCGCAGTACGCGCGGCGCGATCCGGGAATGTGGTCGTCCACCCGCCGCAGGTACGGTGCACCAGCTTCCCCGGTCCAGACCTCCCCCGGCTCCGCGGTCATCCCCCCGCACGTCGAATGATACGGGGTGTCGGCGATCCGGCCAGCATAGCGCAATACCTGGCCCGCCGTCGCCGCGACGGCCGCATCGGACACGGGACGCTCGGCGCCCGCCCCCCCGTACACCTGGTCGTCCACGGTCGCCCGCACGTCGAAGCGCCGCGAGGGCGCGAGATGCGTGTACGCGTAGCTCCGCGCCGCGATCGCCTGCGCCTCGACCGCCGCCCGCTCGCCCGCCTGACGCTCGCCGATCTCCAGCGGGACCACCCCGCGGAGGTATTCCTCGATCGGCAGCCGGTTGACGACGACCAGCTCGTCGCCGCTCGCCACCACGAGGAGCTCGCCGCGATATGCCTTGCCATTCGCGATCACCCGCGATCGAGCATCGAGCGCGCGGATCGTCAGCGGGCTCTCCAGCGATGAGGCGCGCCCATCGTCGATGTTCGCGAGCCGGACCCGTCCCCCGCGCATCGAGACCACCCAGTGCGCGTCGTCGGCCCCCGCGGCGAGCGAGCTCCCGTCGCGGCCGATGGCGGTCCACCGCCCCGTCGCCACGATCTCGGCCGACGACGCCGCGCCGGCGACGAGCACGCGGATCGGTGCGCTCGACACCGTGCGCGCGGGGGCGGGGGCCGGCATCATCGGGAATGCCGTGTCCCCCGCCACGGTGTCGTGGCGGATCGTGTCCACCGGCAGCCGCTCGACGTGAATGACCGGCTCCGGGGCGCGGCTCAGCGTCCCCCGGCAGGCGACCGCCGTCGCCGCGCTCGCGGCGAGCACGGCGAGCGCGATCGCGGCGCTAGGCCGAAGCGGCGAGCGCGGCATCGAGCCGTTCGATGGTAAGGTCGATCTCCGCGTCGCCGTGCGCGGCGGACATGAACGCCGCCTCGAACGCCGACGGCGCGAGGTACACCCCGCGATCCAGCGCGGCGTGGAAGAATCGCCTGAAGCGCGCGATGTCCGCCGCCTTCGCGTCGGCGAACGACCGGACCGGTTCGGCGCGGAAGAAGAACCCCCACATCGTTCCGGCGTGGGCGACCGTCATCGGCACGTTGTGGCGCATCGCCGCTTCGGCGAGGCCGCGCGTCAGGCGCGCGGTCCGCTCCTCCATCGACGCCTGTACCGCGGGGGTGAGCGCGGCCAGCGTCGCCAGCCCGCCGGCCATCGCCAGCGGGTTCCCCGAGAGCGTCCCCGCCTGGTAGACGGGACCGGCCGGCGCGACCGCCTCCATCAGGTCGCGGCGTCCCCCGTACGCGGCCACCGGCAGCCCGCCCCCGATCACCTTGCCTAACGTCGTGAGGTCGGGGACGACGTCGTACCGCGCCGACGCGCCGCCGGCGGCGACCCGGAACCCGGTCATCACCTCGTCGAAGACCAGCAGCGCGCCGTGCGCGGCGGTGACCTCGCGGAGCCCGCGGAGAAAGCCGGCGTCGGGGAGGATCAACCCCGCGTTCCCGACCACCGGTTCGACGATCACCGCCGCGATCTCCTCGCCGCGCGCGGCGAACAGCTCGCGCACCGCGTCGAGGTCGTTGAAGCCGACGGTCAGCGTCAGCGCCGCCAGCGCATCCGGAACCCCCGGCGAGTTGGGCAGCCCGAGCGTCGCCACCCCCGATCCCGCCCGGACGAGGAAGGAGTCGGCGTGGCCATGATAGCAGCCGTCGAACTTGAGGATCGCGTCGCGACGCGTCGCCGCCCGCGCCAGGCGCACCGCGCTCATCGTCGCCTCGGTTCCGCTCGACACGAAGCGCATCATCTCGACGTGCGGCATCCGGTCGCGCACCGCCTCGCCGAGCAGCACTTCGAGCTCGGTCGGGATCCCGAAGCTCGTCCCGTCGCGCATCGCCCTGCCTAACGCCTCGAGAACGACCGGCGGCGCGTGGCCGAGCACGAGCGGGCCCCACGACAGCACGTAGTCGATGTACTCGTTCCCGTCCACGTCCCAGATCCGCGCTCCCGCTCCCCGCGCCACGACGAACGGCTCGCCGTCGACCCCGCGGAAGGCGCGCACCGGGGAGCTCACCCCGCCGGGAAAGAGCGTTCGAGCCCGGCGCATGATCTCCGCCGAGCGCCGTCCCGTCGTCAACGGCCGAAGCTCCCGATCGTCGTCGCCAGCATCGGCAGCGCACGGCCGGCGCGGCGCTCCGTCGTCGCCGGCGCCGAGACGACGCGCAGCGCGGTCGCCTCGAAGTCGTAGTCGTTCTCGACACCCTCGATTCGCACCTCGAGGATCGTCCCCGCCGCCGCACCCGTGCGCACCCGGGTGATCCCATCGACGTCGTCGGCCTGCCACACGGTGCGCGCCTCGGCGAAACCGCTGTCGTCGGCGGGGCGGTCGACGATCGCCTGCACCACCCGGCCGATCCGCCGGTCATGACGCTCGGCGGTGATCGCGAGCTGCAGCTCGGTGAGCCGGTCGAGCCGCTCGCGCTTGACCTCGTCGGGGACGTCGTCGGCGAGGTCGAAGGCGCGCGTCCCCTCCTGCGGCGAGTAGGTGAAGGCGCCGACGCGGTCGAACTGCACCTCCTCGAGGAACTCGAGCAGCGACTCGAAGTCCCGCTCGGTCTCCCCGGGGAACCCGACGATGCACGTCGTCCGCAGCGCGACGTCGGGAATCGCGCTGCGCAGCAGCGCGACGCGGTCGCGGATCACGGTGCGGCGCTCGGGGCGGCGCATCCGCTTCAGCACCTCGTCCGAGGCGTGCTGCATTGGCATGTCGAGGTAGGGGACGATCCTCGGCTCGCGGGCCACGGTCTCGAGCAGCTCGGCGGTGATCCCCGTCGAGTAGAGGTAGAGCATCCGGATCCACGGCACCGTCGTCCCGGTGAGGAGCGCGCGGAGGAGCGCGGCCAGCCCCCGGCCATCGCGGAGGTCGCGCCCGTAGTGCGCGAGGTCCTGCGCGACGAGGTTCAGCTCGCGCGCCCCCTGCATCTCGAGCAGCTGTGCCTCGCGTACGACCTCGTCGAGGGCGAACGAGCGGTGCTTGCCGCGCATCAGCGGGATCGCGCAGAACGCGCACCCATGGTCACAGCCCTCGCTCACCTTCAGGTAGCGCACGTGCGACAGCTCGCCCGTGAAGATGCGCTCACCCGGGTGGATCTCGACCGGCTCGTCGAGGAGCCCGCGCTCCTCGAGCTCCGGCAGCAGGCGATCGACCTCCGACGAGCCGAGAAAGAGGTCGACCTCGGGAAGCGCTTCCTCCAGCTCGGACTTGTGGCGCTGCACCATGCAGCCGACCGCGACGACCGCGCGGCAGCTGCCCTCGTCCTTGTACCGGCCCGCTTCGACGATCGCGTCGATCGATTCCTTCTTCGCCGCGTCGATGAAGCCGCAGGTGTTGATGACGATGATCCCGGCCTCGCCGAGGTCGGTGGTCATCTCCGCGCCGCGGGCGACCAGCGCGGCCGCGTACCGCTCGCTGTCGACGGTGTTCTTGTCGCAGCCGAGCGTGATGACGCCGACTTTCACGATCGCTCTTCCCGGGGAGAATGCATCCTTGAAAGCTAGCCCCGGCGCACCCGCGGCTCAACCGAGTGCGGCACGAAGAAGCCGCCGGGCTGGATGCCCGGCGGCTTCTCCTCGCGTGGTCAACGCGTGCCTAGCGCAACGTCATGTTCACCTTCCGCGCGCCGAAGAGCTTCTGCACCCCCGGCCCGACCGGCGAGCTGGTCGCCGCCGACGTGGTGCTCATCGCCGGCGCCGGGGCCGCAGGCGGAGTGACGCTGACCGCGAAGGAATAGCTGCCGCCCCCGGCCGCGAGGACGCTCGTCGCGTAGACCGAGTACGTGTCGACCGATGAACCCGTCGCCGGCGCGGTGTACGTGAGGCGCGCGTTCGTGCCACCGCCGCCGTTGTCGTCGCTCGCCACGATCGCGCCGTAGCCGTCTTCCATCTCGAGCTTCGCGTCGAAGACGCTCGAGCTCATCGACACCGTGACCGTCTCGCCCGGCTTCAGCATGACGAAGACGCGGTCGGAGTGATTGCGCGCTCCCGACGCGGGACAGTCGTCGTTGTCGAGCTGCTGGCTGGTGCTCGTGCCGTTGACCGCGTATACGTCCTGGCACGCCGTCACCGCCCCGGTCCAGCTCTTCGCCGTGAGGTGGTATGCGCCGCCACGGTCCCCGATGTACGAGGTCACGAACGACGCGCCGACGAGGAACTGCCCGGCACCGCCGAGGAAGCGGATGTCCGAGTTGTAGTTGCCGTTGTTCGGGTCCATGTCGTCGTTCGCCCCGACGAGCTGGGAGCTGGCGAACTGCCCGCGGAACAGCGTGAGGAACATGTCCTCATTGGGGACGTCGCTCGTCTGGATGATCTCGAGCGGCGTCGACCCGTTCAGGTTGAGCGTCCAGATGTCGGCGAATGTCCGCGTCAGCGGCGACGCGCACTGGCTGTTGGCGAGGTTGCCCGTGACCGCCGTGCCGATCACGAGGACGCCGTGCGAGCTGCACGGGTCGGGTGCGTTGACGGTCGCCGTGAAGGTCACCGGGTTGGCGACCCCCGCCGCCGAGACGTCCATCGTCACCGAACCCGCCGTCGTGCCCAGCGTCCAGGTGGTGTTCGCCTGGCCGGTGCTCGTCGTCGTCGCCGTGGCCGGGTTTGCCGACCCGCTCGCGGTGCTGAAGCTGACCGAGACGTTAGGCACTGGATTGTCGTGCGCATCGCGGACCGTGACGGCGATCGGCTGCGCCAGCGGCTGCCCCGGGTCACCGGCCTGCCCGTCGCTGCTCGCCATCTTGATGAGCTGGGTCGGCGCGCCGGCGACCGCCGTCGCGTGGAACACGGCCACGAGCGAGCCCGCGCTCGCGTTGAGCGTCGCGTCGCCGGCGGTGACCGGCAGCCTCCACTGGGTGCTCGAATGCCCCGACGCGTCCGTCATGTCGGTGGCCGGCGTCGCCGCGCCGCCGGCCTGCGGCGCCCACGTCACGGCAAGGCCGGGAATCGCGTTGTGGTACCTGTCGCGCACCGTGATCCCGAGCGGTGTCGCGAGCGTGAGGTCGACGGTGCCCGTCTGGTCGCCGCCGGTGGTGAGGATCTCGGCCGGGGCGCCGACCACCGCCGTCGCGACGAAGACCGACGTCGGCAGCCCATCGACAGCCGCGGTCAGAGTATCCTGTCCGGGGACCGTCGCCATCGTCCACACGGTTTGGGCACGCCCCTCGGCGTCGGTCGACACCACGCTCCCCGTCTCGCCCGGCGCGCTCAGCGTGGAGCCGCTCTTCGCCGTGAAGACGACGATCGCACCGGCGACCGGCTGGCCGCTCGCGTTGCGGACGATCACCGAGACCGGCTGTGGCAGCGCCTCGCCGACCGGCGCGGACTGCCCGTCGTTCACCTTCGTCATCTCCGCCGGGCCGCCGCCGGTCGTCGTGACCGTGAAGGTCACCGGCGGGAGTGAGCCGAGCGTCGCGGTGAGGACGTTCGCACCGGGCACGCTGCCGTAGGTCCACGCGACCGACGCGATCCCCTGCTTGTCGGTTTTCACCAGGGAGGCGGAGATCGTCCCGTTGCCGGCGGTGACCGTGAAGGTCACCGGAGCCCCGGCGACGGCCTTCCCGCCGTTCGTGCTCACGAACACCGACGGCGCGGGCGCGGCCGGCGAGCCCACGAGGCTCGCCGCCGGCGGGATCGCCCTGGCGACCATCGTCCCCGCTTCGGACAGCGGGTCGGTGGCGCCCTCCGGGAAGCAGCCGGCGGCAAGGATGAACGGGAGCGCGGCGAGGGCGCGCATCACCTGACGGACGTTTTGCATCGGTCGACTCTCCACAGCGGCAGCGGCGCCGGCCTTGGGGGTTGATCCGGCTGGTTGAGTTGGCGGCACCGGGTGCGCGCCAACGCACCGGACGGGTCCGGCGCGTGTAACGAAGCTAGACGGCCGCCGGACGAATTGTCGTGACGACCACCACCGCTGCCGCTGTCAGGTTGACAGGGTGATTTCGTCAAGCCCCGCGCGATGGGAGGGGTGGCACCGGCCCGCTGTGCGCCACGGCGCCTAACGCTGGAGCGCGGGATTCCGCTCGACGTCAGGCGGTACGCGACGAAGCCCCCGCCGGAAGGATCCGGCGGGGGCTTCGGCTGCCTCCCCGTTGTCGCGGGCGGCGTCAGCTCAGCGCGTGCGCCGCCACGGGCTCGCCCCCGTGCCGAGGGCGCCGCGCGTCTCCTTCGACGCGCGTAGCTGCGCCCGGGCCGCGGACGCGGGCGCTGGGGACGCGAGCGGCGCCGATGCGGACGGTCCCGCCGCGGCCGGGGCGAGGAGCGTGGTGGTCAGCGTGTAGGCACCGCCCTGCCCGGCGACGTGGGAGAACGCCACGAGGACGTAGATCCCGCTCGACGGCGCGGTGTAGGTGATCCGCGCGCTCGTCCCGCCGCCCCCGTTGTCGTCCTGGGCGACGGGACTGCTCCCCGAGAGATAGAGGTCGAGCTGCGGGTCGAACGCGGTCGACGTCATGTCGAACTGGACCCTCTCACCCTGCGCGAGGTAGATCCCGACCGGGTCCACGTACTGCAGGGTCGCGGTGTACTTGCACTCGCTCGTCAGCGTCTGATTGGTCGTGATCCCCGGGGTGACGAAGACGTCCGCGCAGTTGGCGAACTCCCCGGTCCAGCTCTCGGCGCTGATCGTGAACGGTCCCGTCACTCCGGCGTCGAAGTTCAACCCGCTCAACACGTACGTCCCGGGGCCGAGGATGGCGTTCAGGCGCGAGTCGGTCGACGTTCCCGCCTGGTCGTCATCGTTGAACGCGATGTAGTCGTCAAAGCGGGTGAAGGTGTTGCGATGGAGGAGGAGTACGGTGTCGAAGGTCGGGGCGCCCGTCGGGTGCATCGCGAACGAGACCGTGCTCTGCCCGGTCGCCTGCTGGAACGTCCAGCTCTGCGCGGCGGTGCCGTCGCCCATCGCGCACGGGCTCGTCGACAGGTTGCCGCTGACGGTAGCACCGGCCGTGATCGTGCCGGAGATGGTGCACTCGTTGGTCGCGGTCACCGAGAAGACTGCGGTCCTCCCTCCCGCGGTCGCCGTCAGCGCCTGCGCGCCCGGGGTGTCGCCGAGCGTCCAGCTGTCGACGGTCGCGATCCCGCTCGCGTCCGTGAGCTGCGAGGCGCCGAGCACGGCGCCGCTGCCGGCGGTGACGGTGAAGGTCACCCGCACGTTAGGCAGGGGGGCTCCGCTCGAGTTCCTGACGATCACGGACGGCGGCGGATTGATCGGGCTGGCGATCACCGCGCTCGTCGGGAAGGTGCCGTTCGCCGTCACCGTCGCCGGGGTGTTGTCCGGCCCGGCCGGCTTGTCGCTCCCGCAGGCGGCGGTCGCGGCGATGGCGACGATCGCGGCCATCGCGCCGAGGGACCGGCCAGCCAGAGTCACGCGTCGCTGCATGTCGTCTCCATCGTGAAGGTGTGGGTCCCGCCGGCTGCTCAGCGGTAGTTGCCGAACTTGAGCTCGACTCCGAAATCCTTGCCGCGCAGGAGGGCGATCGCCTCCTGCAGGTCGTCGCGCGATGGTGAGCTGACCCGGACCTGGTCGCCCTGGATCGCCGCCTGCACCTTCCTGAGCTTCGCGTCCTTGATCGCGGCCGCGACCTTCTTCGCCGTGTCGCCGTCGAGCGCCGTTTTCAGCTTGATCTCGCGGCGGACGGTGTCACCGCCGGCCTGCTTCACGTCGCCGACATCGAGGTTCTTCACGGGGACGTTGCGCTTGATCAGCTTCGTCTGGACGACGTCGAACAGCGCGCGCATCCGGAAGTCGTCGTCGGCGACGAGCTCGAGGAGGTTCTCGGCGCGCTTGAACTCGATCGCCGCCTTCGATCCCTTGAAGTCGTACCGCTGGGCGATCTCCTTCTGCGCCTGGTTGACCGCGTTGTCGACTTCCTGGAGGTCGACCCCGGTGGTGACGTCGAAGCTGCTGGTCTGTGCCATGCTCTGATCAACGCATCGCGATGGTGAAGCGCAAGACCCGCGGGTTCGCTTTCGGGTTGCCGTGATAGCCCTCCGGGACGGCGACGCTGACCGCATGCGCGGCTTCGTTGACGTTCACGATGGCGAGCCCCTGGCCGCGCAGCCAGTCGAGGTCGGCTTTCCCCACCGAATCCCGGAAGATGACCAGCGCCGGCGTGGTCGCTCCGGCCGGGGGCTGGTTGCCGGGGCGGGGGCTGGTGTCCACGGAGATCCTTTCGGTTGGCGTGGCCGGGGTCTTCGGCCGGCCGGTGGTCGCCGTCCCCATCGAGGTCTGGGATGCGGCGGTCGCCGGCTTCGCCGCGCCGTTAGGCGCGCCCGACG
>DASZNJ010000242.1:0-6173 GCA_035551575.1 Gemmatimonadaceae bacterium | reverse complement strand
CGAGGAGCTCGGCTCCTACGTCGAACGCATGCTCGGCGTCCTCCGTCGCGTCCCGGTGCTTCGCATTGAGGGCAACCGTACCGTCTCATTCACCAACGTCCGCGCGCCAGGCCGCTCGCTCTCCCTCCATGCCGAAGCCATCGTCCAGCCGAGCGCGTTAGGCAGGGATGCGTCGATCCTCGACCTTGCCGACGAGGCGGAGGAATCTCGCGGCGACCGCCTCGCGCTCTCTGGCAAGCCGGTCGCTTTCGTCTTCGGGCCCGAGAACGGCGCCGTTGGCACGCGGCTGGTAGATGCCGCGCTGAAGGAGGCGTACCAGAAAAGTTACTCCCACCTCTACATCATCGGCTTTGGCATCGAGCCTAACGCGCGCGAGGCGATCGCCCGCGCCGAGCAGGCGGGCTTCACACCGGCGACGTACGTGCAGGCGACCCCGGACCTCCTCATGGGCGACCTGCTCAAGAACATGCGGTCGAGCCAGATCTTTTCCGTCTGCGGCTTGCCGGAGATCGAGATCCGCAAGGTCAAGAAGAGCGACAAACGCGATCCGGAGCGCTATCAGGTCACCCTGCTCGGCGTCGATACCTTCGATCCTGTCGACATGACCGTCGACTCCCTCGAGGAGAAGGACATCCCCGCGTGGTTCCTCGACTCCGACTACAACGAGATGGTCTTCCGCGTCACCCAGGCGTTCTTCCCGAAGACGGAGGCGTGGGAGAACCTCAAGCGCGCACTGAAAGCCGACTACGAGGACAGCGTCTGGGAACACCTGCGCGGAATGACCAGCGCGCCGTTCGAGGCGCCGGCGGATGCGAAGATCGCGGTGAAGGTGATCGACAATCGCGGGAACGAATTGATGGTGGTCAAGACGATCGCGGAGGCGATCGGTGGCTGATGTATCTGTTCTACGTCGACGAGAGCGGGGACATCGGGTTGCCGCCGAGCAGCCCGTCGCCCTGGCTCGTGCTGAGCGGGCTGGTGCTCCACGAGCTGGTGTGGCGGCGGACGCTGGACGCGATCGTCGACATGCGCCGCCAGCTCCGGTCGCGGTACGGATTCAAGCTGCGCGAGGAGCTGCACGCAGCTCATCTGCTTCACACCCCGGGGGACGCGGCGCGGATCCCGAAATCACTCCGGTTGCGGATGCTCCGCGACGTGCTCGACTTCCAGGCGACGCTCCCCGATATCAGCGTCGTGAACGTCGTGGTGGACAAGCGCACCAAGCCCGCGGGCTACGATGTGTTCGAGATGGCGTGGAAATGTCTCGTGCAGCGATTTCACGACACGATCTCGTTTCAGAACTTCCCGGGTCCGAAGAATCCGCAGGACTACGGCCTGCTCGTCGTCGACAAGACGGACGAGGTGCGATTGCGCCTGCTCACGCGCCGAATGCGGCGCTACAACCCAATTCCGAATCGCAACAGCGGTGGTTTCCGGCACGTCCTGCTGACGACACTCGTCGAAGACGCGGTGCACCGCGACTCCAATCACTCCTACCTGCTGCAGCTCGCCGACGTCAACGCCTTCTTCCTCTATCAGAAGCATGCACCGATGAAGTACATGCGGCGAAAGGGCGGGCACAACTACTTCGATCGACTCGACCCGGTGCTCTGCAGGGTGGCGAGCCCGCGGCACCCGCAGGGAATCGTCGTCCTCTGATGGGGCAAAATAGAAAAGGGCCCGATGTTCTGGGCCCGGGGGATCCTACTGCCGGGTCGAGCCCGGGGTCAGATCCGGCAGGGAAGTTATGCAACTTCGGCGCCGAGGGCAACAGGATTTCTGCGCTCGTTGCCCTCCATCGAGCGGGCAGCCAATGAGCTTCGAAGTCGAAACCCCGATCCTCAACTCCCCCTTCGCCGAGCCGAAGCGCCACTGGTTCATCCAGCTCGGCGAGACGCCGCGGATCGAGGAGGGACGCCGCCGCTCGGTAGTCTTCCAACCCGGCACGCAGACCATCGAGTGGGACCTCAGCGACGGGACCATCGCCAGGATCCCGCTGCGCGACCGCGCCTACGAGATGGTACTCGTCAACCGCGTCCGCGATCGGGTGAAGGCGTGGCGCGCCGCAGGCTATCCGGGCGCGACGCGCACCACCCTCGACCTCCTCCGCTGGTGGACGCGCGACGGGCGCGCCCAGGGACTCTTCTTCGCCCAGGTCGAGGCCGCGGAGACAATCATCTTCCTCAAGGAAGCGCGCCTCGACTTCCGGCAGGGGATCAGCGTCCCTGTCGACCACATCGGCGAGCAGAAGGAGGCAGACGGTTTCCGCGACTTCACCCGCTACGCCTGCAAGATGGCGACGGGATCGGGAAAGACCACCGTCATGGGGATGCTCTGCGCCTGGAGCATCCTCAACAAGATCGCCGACCGCGCAAACGCGACCTACTCGGACGCGGTGCTCGTCGTCTGTCCTAACGTCACGATCCGCGACCGTCTTCGTGAGCTGAGCCCGGACGCCGGCGACGCGAGCGTCTACCGCACGCGCGACCTCGTTCCCGCTGAGATGATGCCGGCCCTCACGCGCGGACGCGTGCTCGTCACCAACTGGCACGTCTTCGAGCCGCAGGCGATGTCGCAGGGCGGGGTGAGCGCGAAGATCACGCGAATGGGCGTGCCCGTCGACACGATCGAGACGATCATCATCGGCGAGAAGAGCACCACCGCCCGCGGATCGCGCTACATGACTCGCGAGAGCTTCGAGGCGCTGCTGGCTGCCGGGGAGCTCGAGCTCCTCGAGGACGAGCGCGATGGCGAGAACAGGATCAGGAAGGCAAAGGTCTTCTCGCGCCGCTGGGTGGAGAGCGACACCGCCCTCCTCGCCAGGGTGCTCGGCCGCGACATCGGCGGGAAGCAGAACATCCTCGTCCTCAACGACGAGGCGCACCACGCCTATCGCATCAGCCAGGGGAGCGAGGCGGAGGACGACGCCGAGTCGCTGACAGGCACCGCCGAAGACGACGACGAGATCGCGACGGAAGCGACGGTGTGGGTGAACGGGCTGGATCGTATCCACAAGCACCGCGGCATCAACTTCTGCGTCGATCTCTCGGCGACGCCGTACTTCCTCGCCCGTGCAGGCCGCGACACGGCGCGGCCGTTCCCGTGGACGGTGAGCGACTTCGGGCTCGTCGACGCGATCGAGAGCGGGCTGGTGAAGGTGCCGCAGCTCCCCGCGTCGGATACGACCGGCGCCGAGCGTTCGCCGTACTACAACATCTGGGAGTGGGTGAAGGGGAAGCTCACCCCCGCGGAGCGCGGCGGCAGAGCGGGCGGCGGCTTCAAGCCTAACGCTGTCCTCAAGCACGCCGCGCAGCCGATCGCGATGCTCGGCGGCGAGTGGCGCGAGGAGTGGAAGCGCTGGCGGGATGACCGTCAGGACCCACGGCCGCCAGTGTTCATCATCGTCTGCAAGGACATCAAGCTGGCGAAGGTGGTCCACGAATGGATCGCCGAGGACAAGTGTCCTGATGGAATCAGCAGCTTCGCGGTGAACGAGCTGCGAAACGAGGACGGCAAGCAGTACACCATCCGCGTGGACACCAAGGTCGTCGCCGAGACGGATGCGGAACGTGGAGAGGGTGACGGACGAGGAGCGCAGGGCGACGAGATGCGCTGGATGCGCTTCACCCTCGACACCGTGGGAAAGCTCGACTGGCCCCGGGACCGGCAGGGCAATGCACTGATGCCGACCGGATTCGCCGAGCTCGCGGCAAAGCTCGAGCGACCGCTGCATCCCCCCGGGCGCGACGTGCGATGCATCGTCAGCGTCGGCATGCTCACCGAAGGATGGGACGCGAACACCGTGACTCACATCGTTGGGCTGCGCCCCTTCATGAGCCAGCTCCTCTGCGAGCAGGTCGTCGGGCGCGGGCTGCGGCGGGCGAGCTATGAAGTGAACGATCAGGGGATGTTCAACGAGGAGGTCGCGCAGGTGTTCGGCGTTCCCTTCGAGATCGTGCCCTACAAGGCGACGGCCGGCGCGGCGCCACCGAAGGTGAAGCGGTTCCACGTCCATGCGCTGCCGGAGCGAGCGCATCTGGCGATCGAGTATCCAGTCGTGGATGGATACACCCAGGCGGTGCGCAGCCATGTCACCGTCGATTGGCGGCGAGTGCCGACACTGGTGCTGAAGCCAGGCGACCACCCGACCATCGTCGAAGTCGAGGGATTCATGACGACGGCGGACGGGACCCCGTCGTCGGCGAAGTTCGGGAGGACGCGTGAAATGACGCTCAAGCCATACTTCGCCGGGATGCGGATGCAGGAAGGCATCTTCCGAATGGCGCGCGACCTCACCAGGGAATACCTCGGCGTCGCGCAGACGCAGATCCCGGCGCATGTGCTCTTTCCGCAGCTGGTCAAGATCGTCGAGCGGTTCGTGATGGAGCATCTCGACGTGCCGCCATCGAGCGAGCGGCGTCACGTCTTTCTCGCCCCCTACTATGGATGGGCGCTCGAGATCCTGCGCGAGGCGATCCAGCCCGACACGTCGAAGGGCGAGGCGCCTGAGGTTCCGCGGGTGCTACGGACGGGGAGCACGAGCAACGTCGATTTCTGGACGAGCCGAGAGGTGAAGGCGGTCGACAAGAGCCACGTGAACTTCCTCGTGATGGACACCGCGAAGTGGGAGCAGCAGGCGGCGTTCTACATCAACAATCATCGCGTCGTGGGTGCGTTCGTGAAGAACGCGGGGATGGATTTCACGATTCCATATCTGAACAACGGGCAGGATCATGAGTACGTGCCGGACTTCATCATCCGGTTGAAGGGAGAGCCCGGGCGGTATCTGATCCTGGAGACGAAGGGGTACGACGAGTTGATGGAAGTGAAGCGTGCGGCGGCGGAGCGGTGGGTGGCTGCGGTGAATGCGGATGGGAGATACGGGAGGTGGGAGTATCGGTTGGCGACGAAGGTGAGTGATGTGCCGCAGGTGCTGGAGGAGATGGCGGTGGCTGCGGCGGCAGCCGACCGGGATCGGCTCAGTGCGGCAAGCCGGACGTGAGCCCTCGTCGCGGTTTCCGACGCCCGAGCGTGGGGCCAGTGCTCGATCCGGCGACCTTCGTGCGGCGAATCGCACGGAAGGCGGGAACAGCGTACGGCCGGCTGCTCGCGAGGCAGGCATTCTATCTCGTGAGGAAAAGCGGAAGGCGATTATCAAAGATCTGGCACCGGTTGGACGAGGATTTTGAGCAATAGGTCGAAGAGATCTTCGTGGCGGTGGTTGTAGCGAAACTGCGCCTCGTAGAGATACAGCGGAAACCGGCGCGGGCTCACGCCGTGATGCTTGAGCAGCTTCCCCTTCGCGTAACTCCAGAACCCTTCGAGCCCGTTGATGTGCACCTTCCCGCTCGCGCTCGGCCGACTGAAGCGTTTCCCGTGATCGACGCGGAGATGGCGATACCCGCAGAAGGTCAGGGTGTCATAGCCGCCCCAGCGATCGGTGTACACGAGGCTCCCGCGCTTGACGGTGCGCAGGGTTTCCCGAAGGAGCGACTCCGCACTGCAGTCGCGCACCACCGTGACCTGCACGCGGCCGTGGCGCTCGAGGATCCCGAAGACCGGAATCTTGTGCGGCGTCGAGCGCCCCTGGTTGCGCGGATCCCCGCGGCTGCGCGTCGGATGGCGCGGCCCGAAGTAGCTCTCATCGGCCTCGACTTCGGCCTGAAACAGCGTCGGCTCGGCGGCGGCGAGGAGCGCGCGGCGAATCGTCGTGAAGGCGCGGAGGATGGTGGGGTAGCTGAGCCCGAGCTGCACGCCCGCCTGCTGCGCGACGAGTTCCAGCTCGAACAGCTTGATGACCCAAAGCCAGGTGAGCGGCGCGAGCCGACATGCCTCGAGCCACGTCTCCGTCAACAGGCCAAACGTGTAGCGGCACGCCCCGCATCGCCACCGCCCATCGGCGAGCGGATAGGCGCCCGGGGTGGCGCAGCGTGGACAGCGCGCGGGGGGCAGCGGCCCTCGCTCGCCGAACCCGCCGAACCGATAGCGGTGAATGATGCGTGCGGCGCTTGCGTCGCTCCGGATATACCGCTGGAAATTAAGGATCGACATTTCACCCTCTCAGGTGGTGCCAGATCCTTTATAATCGCCTTCGCGGATTTCGCGGATGGCTCCGATGGCATCAGGAGTTCCTCGCAGCCAACAAAACTCTTAGGGAAGCTCTGCAAAAGTCG
>DASZNJ010000241.1:0-5265 GCA_035551575.1 Gemmatimonadaceae bacterium | reverse complement strand
GCGGCGGCGAGCATCGGCACCCCGGCGGCCCGGGCGCGCTCGGAAAGCAGCTCGACCGTCGTCTCGCCGAGGCCGCGGCGGGGGACGCTGACCGCGCGCCGGAACGCCTCGTCATCGGCGGGGTTGCCGATCAGCTTCAGGTAGGCCATCAGGTCGCGGATCTCGCGGCGGTCGTAGAAGCGGACGGACCCGATGAGGCGATAGGGCAGCGCGTGCTTGCGCAGCGCCTCTTCCATCGACCGGCTCTGCGAGTTGGTGCGATAGAGGATCGCCGCGTCGCCGAGCTGCATCCCCGCCTTCGACTGGCGGCGGGCGAGGATCTCCTCGACGACGTAGTCGGCCTCGTCGCGGTCGTCGAGCGCGCCGGCCACCGTGATCGCATCACCCTCGGGGCGCGTCGGGCGCAGCGTCTTGCCGCGACGCTCGGTGTTGGCCGAGATCACCGCGTTGGCGACGCGGAGGATGCCGGGCGTCGAGCGGTAGTTCTCCTCGAGGCGGACGACCTTCGCGTTCGGAAAATCCTTCTCGAAGTCGAGGATGTTGCGGATGTCGGCGCCGCGCCAGCCGTAGATCGACTGGTCGTCGTCGCCGACGACGCAGACGTTCTGGTGCTCGCTGCCGAGGAGCTTCACGAGCTGATACTGCGCGTGATTGGTGTCCTGGTACTCGTCGACGAGGATGAACTGGAACTTCGACCGCAGCTCGGAGTGGAACGCGGGGCTCTCGCGGAGCATGCGCACGGGGAGCACGAGGAGGTCGTCGAAGTCGACCGCGTTCGCGGCGCGAAACGCCGCTTCGAGGTCGTCGTAGACCTGCGAGGTGGCTTTCGTGAACGGATCGTTGGCGAGCTTCGCGTACTCGGCCGGCGACACGAGGGCGTTCTTCGCGCTCGAGATCGCGGCGTGGATCGCCTTCGGCGCGAACTGCTTCGGCGAGATCGACCGCCGCTCCATCACGCGCTTCACGACGTTGAGCTGGTCGTCCTCGTCGTAGATCGTGAAGCCGCGGTCGCGTCCGACGATGTGCGGGGCCGAGCGGAGGATCCGCGCCCCGATGGCGTGGAACGTCCCGGTCCACATCCCGGCGGGGCTCTCGCCGAGGATGCGCTCGATCCGCTCGCGCATCTCGCCGGCGGCCTTGTTGGTGAAGGTGACGGCGAGGATGTGCTTCGGGTCGACGCCCTGATGGCCGACGAGGCGGGCGATGCGCGAGGTGAGCACGCGCGTCTTTCCCGAGCCGGCGCCGGCGAGGACGAGCAGCGGTCCTTCGAAGTGGATCACCGCCTCGCGCTGCGAGGGGTTGAGGCCGGAGAGGAGGGTGTCGTCCGCGAGAGTGTGCATCAACTGAAGATAATCTCGAACGTCGCGCCGCGGTCGGAGGGAACGACACGGAGCGTCCCGCCGTGCCATTCCTCGATGATGCGCCGCGCCAGCGGGAGGCCGATCCCCCACCCGCCCTTCTTGGTCGTGTAGCCGGCATCGAAGATCCGCGACCGCGCTTCCCGCGAGATCCCCGGTCCGTCGTCGCTGACCCGAACCCGGGCGCCGTCCTCGAGGGGCTCGGCGGACAGCTCGATCACTCCGCCGCGGCCGCCGAGCGCGTCGACGGCGTTCTTGACGAGGGCTTCGAGCGCCCACTCGAGGAGCACTGCGTCGCCGGCGATCATCACCGGCCCGTCAGCGGTGCGGGTTTCGATCCGCACCGCGCGGGCGAGGGTCGGGACGCGGGCGCGGAAGTAGCCGGCGACGCTGGCGACGAGCGCGGCGACGTCGACCGGCTCGCGGCGCGGGGGACGGCCGATGCGCTCGAAGCGGTGGGCGACCCGGTCGAGCCGCTCGATGTCGGCGCGCATGAGCTGCGCGGTCTCGCGCGCGCCATCGCCGACGTCGCGCTCCTCGAGCAGCTCGAGCCAGCCGCGGAGGCTGGAGAGCGGAGTCCCGAGCTGGTGCGCGGACTCTCGCGCCATCCCCGCCCAGACGCGATCGCGATCGGCGCGCCCGCGCGAGCGCAGTGAGAAGACACCAGCGGCGAGGAGGAGGGCAAGCGTGATTCCCTGGAGCAGCGGGTAGAGCTGCAGCCCGCGCACGAGGGGGGTGTCGCCGAAGTGCACCATCCCGATCCCGCGCACCACGACCGGGTCGTTGGTCGCATCGAGCTTCGGGACATAGGCGCGCACGCGCGGGTCGGCCGGCTCGGCGTCGAACGGAAGGTTGGCGGCGGCGGTCGGTGTCCCGTCCATCGTCGTGACGATGAGGGGCACGCCCGCCTCGCGGATCTCGTCGGCGAGCTGGAGGAGCGCCCCGGTGCCGTTCACGTCGGTCGGGGAGTTCAGCCCGCGATAGACGTCGGCGTACATGCGCGCCGACCGTTTGGCCTCACGGCGCAGCTCGCCGACGACGCGCTGCGTGTACGCGACGTACCAGGTGAGGAGGACCGCGATGCCGACGGCGATGACCACCACCGGCGCGCGGCGGCGCAGCTCGCTAGCGGAGAACGTCGGTGCGGAGGTAGGGCTGCAGCGCGGCGGGCACGCGGATGGTGCCGTCGGGCTGCTGGTGATGTTCGAGCAGGCCGATGATCGTGCGCGGGAATGCGACGCCCGACCCGTTCAGCGTATGAACGAACCGCGGCTTCTCCCCGGGTGCGGGGCGGTAGCGGATGTTCGCCCGCCGCGCCTGGAAGTCGAGGAAGTTCGAGCACGACGACACTTCGAGCCACTTGCCCACTCCCGGCGCGAAGATCTCGAGATCGAACGTCTTCGCGCTGGCGAAGCCCGTGTCCCCGCTCGCGAGGAGGAGCACCCGATACGGGAGCTCGAGCAGCTGCAGGACGCGTTCGGCGTTCCGCGTGAGCTGTTCGTGCTGCGCGGCACTCGCCTCCGGGGTCGTGAAGTGGACCAGCTCGACCTTGTCGAACTCGTGGACGCGAATGAGTCCGCGCGTGTCCTTTCCGGCCGCCCCCGCCTCGCGGCGGAAGCACGGGCTGTAGCCGACGAGTCCGATCGGGAGCTGCGCGGCGTCGAGGAGCTCGTCGCGGTGGAGGTTCGTAAGCGGAACCTCCGCCGTCGGGATGAGGAACATCTCGCCGCCATCGAGGCCATACATGTCGTCGGCGAACTTCGGGAGCTGCCCGGTGCCGGTCATCGAGGCGCGATTGACGACGAAAGGAACCCAGGTCTCGTCGTAGCCGTGCTCGGTGGTGTGCAGGTCGATCATGAAGTTCATCAGCGCGCGAGCGAGCCGCGCGCCCGCTCCACGGAGGACGACGAACCCGGACCCCGAGACCTTCGCGCCGCGCGCGAGGTCGAGGATGCCTAACGTCTCGCCGACCTCCCAGTGCGGCTTGACGCTCTCGGCGGGGCGCGGCGTTCCCCAGCTGCGGACGACGGTGTTCGCCTCCTCCCCGCCCTCGGGCACCTCGGGGAGGGTGACGTTGGGGATCTCGAGGAGGATGGCCTGCAGCTCGGTTTCGGACGCGGCGAGCTCGCGCTCGAGGCGGGCGATCTCCTCGCCGAGCGCGCGCCCCTGCGCGATGAGGTCGGCGGCGTCCTGCCCCGCCTTCCGGCGGCGGGCGACTTCCTGGGTCGACGCGTTGCGCGCGGCCTTCCGCTCCTCGACCGCCTGGATCGTCAGGCGGCGGTCGCGGTCGAGCTCCACCGCGCGATCGATCACCGGGCCGAGGGTGTCGAGCTTGCCGCGACGACGCATGCCGTCGCGCAGCGCGTCGGCGGCGTCGCGTACCGCTCGAAGGTCGTGCATGTGGAGTGGCTAGTGGCCGGGGACGACACCGGGGACGAGCCCGCGGAAGCCGCAGTTCGGGTCGGAGACGACGCGGACGAACAGCGAGCGATCGCTCATCCGCACGCTGTCGACGATCATCTTCGCGTAGAGGTCGTACGTCGAGATGTTCGACGGCTGGCAGAAGACGTCCTTCGTCACGAACGCGATGGTCGCGCCGACCGGGATCGTCGTGACGGAGTCATAGGTGTAACCCGCCTTCGGTGCGTCGTAGAGCTTGTCGAATTCGACGGAATCGCGCGGAATGACCTTCACGCCGAGCTGGCAGATGCTCGTGCACGCCACGACCTTCGAGCGGGGGAGGACGATCACCTTCCCCTCGGCGTCGATGTCGAGCGCGAAGTCGAAGACCTGCGAGTAGTCCGGCACGGTGCTCTGCGCCGTGAGCAGCCGCACGCCACTCTGCGCCTCGGGAGCGGTTCCGTTCAGCGCGAGGACGCGGAAGGTATCGGCGGTCACCCCATAGAGCGCCTTCGGGGCGTAGGGGTCCTTGCTGCAGGCCACCGCGGCCAGGAGGGGGAGCGCGACGAGCGTGAGCGCGACGAAAGCACGGCGAAGGGGCATTCGGACCGGTGTCACCAGAGAAAAGTGAGGGACGACGAGGCTTACAATACCCCGCTGCCGGAAAGAGTTCAAGCGATTGTGACTGCTTGACTTCGACCTGTGCGGACTCTAGCTTCGCTCGACCATTTCACGGAGCGAAGATGGCCACCATTCGCGACCTCGTGGGCGCGATTCGACAGCGTGAAGGGGTCGAAGCCGCGGTCGTGCTCGGCCGCGACGGATTGCTGATCGACAGCCAGGTGCTGCCCAACCTGGACGCCGAGCACATCGCCGCACACATCCCGTCGATCATCAACGCGGCGGAAGAGCTTTCCAGCGCGGCGCGCCGCGGCGATCTCGTGACGTCGGTGCTCGAGTACGAGCAGGGCTACGCCATCGTCTCCGTCCTGTCGAAGGAGGCGCTTCTCCTCGTCCTCGTCCAGCAGAATGCCGATGTCGGAAAGCTCCTCTTCGAACTCCGCCGCAACCGCCAACACATTGCCGCACTTGTCTGACGACGGCGGGGTCGCCGGCGCTGCGCTCTGTCACGTGCTCGTCGCCGACGACGAGCCGCACATCGGCCGCATCATCAAGATGAAACTCGAGCAGGGCCCCTTCCGGGTCACGCTCGTGTACGACGGGCGCGAGGCCCTGGAGGCCATCGAGCGGAATGAGGACATCTCGCTGGTGCTGCTGGACCTCATGATGCCACACCTCAGCGGCCTGGATGTTCTCGCGGCGGTCCGCGCCAACCCGAAGCATGCCGCCCTGCCCTGCATCATCCTGACGGCGGCGGGCCAGGAGCAGCAGCACACGAAGGCCATGGCGCTCGGCGCGACGGATTTCCTGACGAAGCCCTTCAGCCCGAAGCGGCTGTACGCCCGGGCGGCCGAGCTCGTCGGGCTGCCGCCCGAGGACCAGGTCG
>DASZNJ010000240.1:0-18050 GCA_035551575.1 Gemmatimonadaceae bacterium | reverse complement strand
CAGACGCCGCACCGACGGGCGCGCGCGTATTCCCGCAGTCACCTTCATCGCCCGCCCCCGGCCGCGAGGAGGTCACTGTCGGCCAGCGCGATCCGCCGCCGCGAATCCGCGTCGATCATGACACCAACCACCCGCGGCTTGTTCACGATGTACCGCGCCGCGTAATCGTTGAGGTCCTTCGTCGTCTGCTTCGCCATGTTGTCGCCGTATCCCAGGTAGTACTCGAGGCTCGCCACGCTCCACCAGAAGCCGATGGTGTGGGCGAACCCGGACGCCCGCTCGAGCCCCATCGCCGTCCCGACGATCCGCTGCCGCTTCACCGGAGCCAGCTCGGCCGCGGTGAAGTAGCCGGGATCGTCGAAGCGCGCGATCTCCTTGTCGAGCGCTGCCAGCGCGGCCTTCAGCTTGTCGGGCGTCGTCGTCCCGCTGATGCTGATCGGGCCGACCTGGTTCAGCGTGTAGTAGTTGACGCCGACCGCCTGGAACAGTCCACTGTCGACGAGCCGCCTCTGGAAGCCGGAGTTCGGCTGGTTCAATACATCGGAGAAGACGTCCGCCGCGTATGTCGCCTGCGGATCCTTCCCGACGCTCGGTCCCTGCCACTGCATCAGCACGATCACCGTTCCGATCGGCGCCTCGATCACCTTCCCGCGGCTCGCGGTGAGCGGCGGGACGGGCGGGATCGGATCGGCGACGAACGGGTCGGCGCCGCGCGGCCAGTCGCCGAACGCGTCGCGCGCCGCCCGGAAGACGCTGTCCGGGTTCACGTCCCCGGTCACGATCAGCGCGCTGTTGTTCGGGACATAGTACTTGTGCTGGATCTCGCGGAGCTTCGCCGGCGTCGTCGCGAGAATCGCTGGTCTTTCGCCCAGCGCATCCTTCCGCGACCATGCACTCCCCCAGAGGATCTTTCCCGTCTCGTTCATCAGGGCGGAAAAGGGATTGGACTCGGCGCGGTCGTACTCGCCGAGCACGACCTGTCGCTCGCGCTCGAGCTCGTCCGAGCGGAACAGGGGACGGCGCAGGGCGGCGGCGATGAACTGGATCCCCCCGCGCAGGCTGTCGCTCGGGAGCGTGACGTAATAGTTCACGCGCTCCTCGGTCGTCGTCCCGTTGAATACCGCCCCCAGCTCGCCGGCGCGATCGACGAAGGCTTCCGGCTCCGGGAGGTCGGCGTTCGCCTTGAAGAACATGTGCTCGTACATGTGAGCGAGTCCTTCGAAGCCGGGCGCCTGGGTGAAGGCGCCGTTCCGGACGTCGATCTCGATGGTCGCCAGCGGCACTCCATGATTCTCGGCGACGATGACTTCCATCCCATTGGGGAGGACCTGGCGCTTGATCACCTTCTCGAGCGTGGCGCGCTGCGCGGTCGCGCCGGCCGCGGCGCTCGCTGTCGAGTGCGCCTGCGCGCGAGCGCTGCCCGCCCCGGCGACAATGGCTGCTGCGAGGCAGGCGGCCAGCGCGGTCGTGCGACGAATCGGTTGGGACTTTCTGGCAGGGATCATCGTCGTTTCATTATGACTGTCATGGCACGGACCACGATGAATATGCTCGACGCGCTTGCCGCGCGCCTCCCGCAGGGTCGCGCCCGGCGCGACGTCCCCCTCGGGCAATACACGACCTTCAGGATCGGCGGACCGGCCGATCTTTTCTTCGAAGCGACGTCGGCCGACGAGCTGGCGAATGCCATCATCGCGGCGCGCGAGGTCGGCGTCCCATTCTTCGTGCTCGGCCTCGGCGCGAACATCCTGATCGGCGACCGCGGCTTCCGCGGCCTCGTCATTCGAAACACCGCTCGACACTTTTCGTTCGCCGACGACGGCAAGCTGTGGGTCGAGAGTGGCGCGACGGTGGCCGAGATCATCAAGGAGACGCTCGCCCGGGGCTGGTCGGGACTGGAGCACTATGTCGGAATCCCGAGCACGATCGGCGGCGCCATCTGGCAGAACCTGCATTTCCTCTCCCCCGCGCCCGAGCGCGAGCGGACGATGTTCATCGCCGAGGTGTTCGTCGAGGCCGAGCTGCTGACCGAGCAGAGCGAGCGGGTGACGGTCGATCACGACCACATGCAGTTCGGCTACGACGAGAGCATCCTCCATCACCGGCAGGACGTCGTTCTCGCCGCGACCTTCCAGCTCACGAAGGCCGATCCGGCCGTCCTGCACCGCATTGCGCAGGAGAATCTGAGCTGGCGCGGGGGGAAGCATCCCTGGCTCGACTGGCATCCGAGCGCGGGCTCGGTGTTCAAGAAGATCGAGGGGATCGGTGCCGGGCGGCTCATCGACCAGTGCGGCCTCAAGGGCTATCGCATCGGCGACGCCCAGATCTCGCACATCCACGCCAACATCCTGGTCAACCTCGGCCACGCGACGGCGAAGGACGTCCGCGCCCTCATCGCCCACGCCCAGCAGAGCGTCGAGGCGAAGTTCGGCTACAGGCTGGAGCCGGAGATCGGGTTCATCGGGGAGTTCTGAGGGGGACGAGGGGCCGACGACTGCTCGGGGGCCAGGGGCCAGGCGTTAGGCACGGCGGCAGGGCCGCGGCGGGAAGGACGAACGCCAGCGTCGTTCCTGGCACCTGACAACTGCCCCCCCGGCCCCCGGCACCCGCTTCAGACCGCGACGCGCTCCGCCGCTTCGACCGCCTTCTCCCAGGCCGCGATCGCCTTGTCGAGCGCTCGCTTCGCGGCGTCGAGCTCCCCGCCTAACGCTTTGGCTTTCTTCGTTCCGTCGCTGGTCGTGTAGAGCTCGGGATCCTCGAGCTTGCGGGTCAGCTCGCCGACGCGTGCTTCGTGCTTCGAGACCTCGGCTTCGGCGGTCTCGACCGCGCGCTTCGCGTCGCGCGCGCCCTTGCTGTCCCTGTCGCGCGACTCGCTCTTCCGAGCCGTCTTCTGGCGCTCGTGAACGCGGCGCAGCTCCGCTTCCTCGGCCGCGGTCACCGAGGCGGCGTGCGCGCGTTCGGCGCTCGCCGTCTCCCACTCTTCGAACGTACCGGGGAAATCGGTGATGTGCTCGTGATGGAGCACCCACACCCGCTTCACCAGGGCGCGGAGGAGCGCGCGATCGTGGCTGACGAGGATGACCGTCCCGTCGTAGCCCTCGACTGCTTCCTCGAGCACCTCGATCGACTCGACGTCGAGGTGGTTGGTCGGCTCGTCGAGGACGAGCAGATTCGCGCCGGTGAGCATCATGATCGCCAGCGCCAGCCGCGCCCGCTCGCCGCCCGACAACACGTTCGTCATCCGCAGCACGCTGTCGCCGGAGAAGCCGAACCGGCCGAGGTGCCCCTGGATCGGGCCGCGTCCCCAGGTCGGCCGCAGGTCGGCGATGACGTCGTACAGCGTCTTCCCCATCGGGACGTTGCCGAGCTGCTGGTCGTAGTAGGCGAGGTTGATCGACCCGCCGACCCGCACTTCGCCCTTCTGCGGGGCGCGCTCGCCGACGATCGTCCGCAGCAGCGTCGTCTTCCCCGCACCGTTAGGCCCGATCAGGCCGATCACGTCGCCGCGGACGACGCGCGCGGAGAAGTCGCGAAGCAGGGTGCGTCCCTCGACGGCGACGTCGACGTGCTCGGCGACGACGACCTGGTCGCCGCCGCGCTCGCCGGCGCGGAGCGCGAGCGACATCACGCCCCCTTCACCGGCGACGCCGGACAGGCGCGGCATGCGGGCGAGGCGCTTCCGGCGCCCCTTCGCCTGCTTGGTGTTCTGGCCGGCGATGTTGCGGCGGATATAGTCCTCCTCCGCCGCGATCACCTTGCGCTGCTTGTCGTACGCCCGCTGATCCGCGAGGCGCCGCTCCGTCCGCTGCGTGACGAAGTCCTCGTAGCCCCCGGTGTAGGGGTACGCCGTCCCGTTCTCGAAGTGGAGGATGTGGTCGGCGATCGCGTCGAGGAAGGCGCGGTCGTGACTGATCACGACCACCGTGGCCTCCAGCCCCCGCAGGTATCCCTCGAGCCATGCCGTGGTCTCGAGATCGAGGTGGTTGGTCGGCTCGTCGAGGAGGAGGATGTCGGCCGGGGCGGCCAGCTGCTGGGCGAGCCCGAGCCGGCCGCGCTCGCCGCCGCTCAGCTGCGACAGCGGCTGGCTGCGCGCCTTTTCCGGGTCGAAGCCGAGACCATGGAGAACGGCGTCCACCTTGGCGGCGACCTCATAGCCGCCCTCGTGCTGGAAGCGCTCGAGGTCGCGCGAGTACTTCGCCATCGCCTGGTCGGACGGGTCGCCGCCTAACGCTTCGGCCTGGTGGGCCAGCGACTGCTCGAGCGCGAGCAGCTCGGCGAACGGTCCGGCCGCCGCCGCCCAGACGGTCGCCGCCCCCTCGAAGGTGCGGTGCTGCTCGAGCAGGGAGATCTTCGCCGCTCCCGAGCGCGCGACCTGGCCGCTCGTCGGCTGCTGCGCCCCCGTGATCAGCTTGAACAGCGTCGTCTTCCCGATCCCGTTCCGGCCGACGATCCCCCACCGGTCGCCGCGCGCGATCGTGAAGGTGATGTCCTTGAACAGCGTCGTCGCGCCGAACTCGACGCCGACCCCGGAGAGCGCGATGAGGCTCATGCGACGCTACCAGTCACTTCCCGCACCACTCCTTCCACACGGCCTCCGCAGCCCCGATTGTCAACTGGCTTCCATTCCGCACGAGCGGCATCTGCAGGAGCAGCGGCTCGTCGGCGAGCAGCTGCATCCACCGCTCATCCCCCATCCGCGAGCTTCCGAGCCCCAGCTCCGCATAACGCCTCGCCGACCTGTCGACCAGCGCGGTCACGCCGAATTTCTGCTGGAACCGGCGCAGCTCCCCTGGGGATGCCGCGCGTTCCATCAGGTCGACGAAGTGCACCTTGATCCGGCGCTCGGCGAAGAATCGCTGCGCCTTCCGCGTGTCAGCGCTCTTCTTCACCCCGAAGATCTGGACCTCCATAGGAGCTTCAACTTAATCGAGCTCACCGCGCCGCGGCGGGCCGGGCCGGGCCCGATCTTCGGGAGCAGGATCGCTCGCGCGCTGCGAGCAGGGGCGCTAAGATCAGCTGGCGCGCGCACTGTCCCGCGTCGCACGCGCGATCCCGTCCAGCCCGGAGCTCCTCTCGATGCGACATCCCTCGCGGTTCCTCGCGCCCTCGCTCGTCACGGCCGCTGCCATGCTCGCCGCGGCCTGCGCCCGGAACGCCGCCAATGCGGGTGCTCACGGCCATGACACCATGGCCATGCCGGCCGGGGCGGCTCCGGCTGGCGCGGCCGCTGATGATTCGACCATCGCCCCGGGCGCGGCGACCGCCGCGGCGCGGCTGGCGCGCTCGCCGCGTCATGGCGAATGGGTGACCATCAGGACCGGCCCGCAAGCGGGAGATTCGCTCCGGCTCTGGGTGGTATATCCGCAGCGAAGCACCAGGGCTCCGGTCGTGATCGTCGTCCACGAGATCTTCGGTCTCGGCACCTGGATCCGCAGCGTCGCCGACCAGCTGGCCGCGGACGGATTCATCGCGATCGCCCCCGACTTCCTGACGGGAAAGGTCGCGGTCGCTCCTCCCGATACGGTACCCGCGCAGGTGGCGACCGCGGCGATCCGCACCCTCGACATGGATGTCGTCCAGCGACAGATCGACGCTGCTGCCTCCTACGGGATGGCGCTCCCCGCGGCGCTTCCGCGCTATGGCATCGTCGGCTTCTGCTGGGGAGGGAGCGTCTCGTTCCAGCACGCCGTACACTCACCGGCCCTCGGCGCGTCAGTCGTGTACTACGGAACGTCACCGGCGTCCGCGAGCCTCGCGTCGGTTCGCGCGCCGGTGCTCGGTCTCTACGGCGGCGAGGATGCGCGCGTCGGCGCGACGATTCCTCCCGCCGATTCGGCGATGCGCGCGCTCGGCAAGGAGTTCACGCATTACAGCTTTGCTGGCGCCGGCCACGGGTTCCTGCGTGGGCAGGACCAGAAGAATGGAGCGAACCTCGCCGCTGCACGCGAGGCGTGGCCGATGACGATCAGGTTCTTCCGCACAAACCTCGAGCGCTGAAGTGGAATCGACGCACCTCTTTCTCGGGCTCTTTCTCGCCGGTCTCGTCCTCGCCGTCGGCACGATGCTGTTCGGCGTCGAACGGAAGCGCCAATCCGCGACCGGCGCGCCGACGATCGGCGCCCGGCTGACGGTCCCGAACGTCGCCGCGTTCGCGACGGTGTCCGGGGCGGTCGGGTACCTGCTTCATCGGTACACTGCTCTCGGCGCCGTTCCGGTCTTCGGCATTGCGGCGATCGCCGGATCCCTCGCGGTGGGCGGGGCGGTGCTTCTGGTCGCGCGCTGGGCACTGCCGGCCGTGGCCGCTGAAGTCGTCGATGAGCGCTACGTCCTGCAGGGTCACCCGGCTCGGGTGACCCGCATCCTCGCCGGTGCCGCTGGCGCGCCGAGTGCATACGAGATCTCGTATGTGGAAGGGGGCGCAACGCACGTGCTGCGTGCCCACAGCCTCGAAGGCACTGTGCTCGCGCCCGGCTCCGAAGTCGTGATCGACCGCGTCGAGGACGGGGCCGCATACGTCGAAGCATGGTCGGTCGTCGAACGGCGACTCTGACGGTCCTGGCAGGCGGATGTCCGCCCCGGCGCGGGCGGAAGGAAGGGTTGGATGACGGACGCTGCATGGTTTGGCGTGATCTTCGTGGGATTCTTCATCCTCCGGATCATCGCCGCGACGGTCTTTTTCCTCTGCATCCTGCCCGATGGCGTTCGCTGCCCCAACTGCAACGCCGTGACCGTGCGCGTTCAGTCGCGCGGGTGGAACCTGCTGATGCCCTGGTTCCGTACGAGCTGGTGCTTCGAGTGCGGGTGGGATGGCCTCCTTCGCAACACGCCGAAGCCGGCGAATTATTATCCCATTGCGAATAATTTGAGCCACTCGGGCCAGTTGCCGCTCAGCTCGAAGAAGTCCTCGAAGTAGCGCAGCCCGAGCCCCTCCAGCTCCTCGATCAGGGCGACGAGCGACGGCTCCTCGTGAATCGGACCGATGGCGACGAGCTCGCCCTCGACCCGGAACTCGTCGGGGGTGAGGTTGAGCCGCGCGTCGATCATCGCGCGCGTCAGCCCGGACGCTTCGAACGCGGGCCGACGGATGACCATCGTCGGGGCACCGGCGGGTGCTTGCAGCGGCATCGTCTTGTCTCCTCGCTCGGGGATCGCGCAGCATAACCCCTCGAATCCGGCGTCGCCACCGCGTTCCGGGGCGTCCGGATCTTCGCCGCGTACCTCTCCATCCCTCTGGTGTATAGCTTTCGACTCATGCGCTGCGCTTCCGGTCCCACCCTCGCCGACATCCGATGAGCCGTATCGACGCCGCCGAAGCGTCGTACGACGTCATCGTCATCGGTGCCGGCCACGCCGGGACCGAGGCGGCGGTCGCCGCCGCGCGGTTAGGCGCGCGCGTCGCCATCGTCACGAGCGCCCTCGAGACGATCGGCCAGATGTCGTGCAATCCGGCGATCGGCGGTGTCGCGAAGGGGACCGTCGTGCGCGAGGTCGATGCACTCGGCGGGATCATGGGCCGCGCCACCGACCTCGCGACGCTTCAGTTCCGGATGCTCAACCGCGGGAAGGGCCCCGCCGTCTGGGCGCCGCGCGCGCAGTGCGATCGCGGGCTCTATCGGCGCGCGGTCCGTTCGCTCCTCGAGGAGCAGCCCGGACTCGACACGATTCAGGGCACGGTTGCGCGCCTGCTGATCGACGAGGGCGCTGGATCGGTGCGCGGCATCGAGACCCTCGAGGGGCGACGCTTCGCCGCGCGCGCCGTGGTGCTCACGACGGGTACCTTCCTCCGCGGCCGCATTCACATCGGCACCGGGACGAAGATCGCCGGCGGGCGCGCGGGTGAGCCCTCGGCCATCCATCTCGCCGAGCAGCTCGAGGCGATCGGGCTCGAGGTCGCGCGATTCAAGACGGGAACGCCGCCCCGCATCGATGGCCGTTCCGTCGACTATTCGAAGCTCGACCGCCAGGAGAGCGAAATCGACGCGTTCGATTATTCGTGGTCGCACTTCTGGGCGACGCCGCGCCGCGCCGGGGAGCAGACGCGCCATCCGCCGCAGCTCCCCTGCTGGATCACCTTCGCCGGTGAGGAAGCGAAGGCCGTTGTCCGCGACAACATCGGACGTTCGGCGATGTATGGGGGCGCGATCGGCTCGCGCGGCCCACGCTATTGCCCGTCCGTCGAGGACAAGATCCTTCGCTTCCCCGACGCGGAGCGACACCAGATCTTCCTCGAGCCGGAAGGACATGACACGCGCGAGCTGTACGTGAACGGGCTGTCGACCTCGCTCCCCGTCGACGTGCAGCTGCAGATGCTGCGCGCTGTCCCCGGACTCGAGTCGGCGCGAATGACGCGCGCGGGCTACGCGATCGAATACGACTATTACCCCCCGACCCAGCTCGACGCGACGCTGCAGCTTCGCGCGCTCAGTGGCCTCTATCTCGCCGGCCAGATCAACGGCACGACTGGCTACGAGGAGGCGGCAGGGCAGGGGGTGGTCGCCGGCTACAACGCCGCGTTGCGCGTGCTCGAGCGGCCGCCCCTCATCCTCGGCCGCGCGTCGTCGTACATCGGCGTCCTCGTCGACGACCTGGTCACGCGCGGAGTCGACGAGCCATACCGGCTCTTCACCTCGCGCTCGGAGTTCCGCCTGACGGTGCGGCAGGACAACGCGCTGCGCCGGCTCGCCCCCGTCGCGATCGAGCGCGGAGCTCTCACGGACGGAGAGCGGCGATTCGTCGCCGCGCGGCTCGACGCCGAGGATCGCGCTCGTTCACTGGCCGAACGCACCTCGATCCGTCCGGAGCAGGCGGCGCCCCTGCTCGAAGCGGCACGGAGCGCCCCGCTCGCGCATGCGGTGAAGATCGTCGACGTCGCCCGCCGGCAGGGGGTGGCCCTGCTCGACCTGCTGCGCGCGGCGGGGATCGAGGACCTGATCCCGATCGACGCCGCAGTGACCGCGGAGCTCGAGATCAAGTACGCGGGCTACTTCGAGCGGGAGCGCGTGCAGGCGGACAAGATGCGCCGGCTCGACGCGTTTCCACTCGGCGCCGGGCTGCCGTACGCCGAGATGCGGTCGCTGTCGATGGAGGCGCGGCAGAAACTCGCCGCGATCGCACCGGCGACGCTGGCCCAGGCGTCGAGGATTCCGGGAGTGAGCCCGAGCGACCTGCAGAACCTCGTCCTCGAGATCGAGCGCCGCCGCGCACCGACGGAGTGATCGCGCCGCGGCACCGTTGGCGCCTGGCCGTGTATGTTTCGGGGACGCGCGGGCTGGACGAACCGAGTTTCGCCGACGCGCGTGATTAGTATCATTCCGCTACTAAAACGTACGCTGGCCCGACCGGGAGATCTCATGACTGCTCATCGTGCACTGTCGTTGTCCTCTGTCGTGATCGCCGGGGCGGTGGCCTGCGCGCCGGCGATGGCGCAGCAGCCTGCGCCTGGCGCGGCGCCGATGCCGACGGCGCACATGCCGCCCACCCCGACGATCGTGACCAACGGTCAGGGAGAGGCCAGGATCACTCCCGACCGCGCCCGCCTCGAGGTCAGCGTGCAGACACGGGCGGCGACGGCCGCGGAAGCCGGTGCCCAGAACGCGAAGAAGCAGCAGAGCGTCCTGGATGCGCTGCGGAAGATCGGGTTCACGTCGGAGCAGCTGTCGACGGTGAACTACAACCTTTACCCTGAGATGCAGTACGACAGGAACGGTCAGAGCCCGCGCGTCGTCGCCTACAACGCGACGAACACCGTTCGCGTGGAGATTCGCGACGTCGGGATGATCGGCAAGGCGATCGACGCATCGCTCGAGGCGGGGGCGAACATGATCAGCTCTCTGTCGTTCTATTCGTCGAACAGCGATGCCGCACGCCGCGCCGCGCTGGCGAGTGCGGTCGCGCGCGCGCGCAGCGACGCCGAAGCGATCGCCACCGCAGCCGGCGGTTCGATCGGTGCGCTCATGGAAATCAGCACCAGCGATTTCGCGCCGCCAGTCATCTACAATCGCGCACAGATGGCTGGCGACATGTCGGCGAAGATGGCGACGACGACCCCGATCGAGCCGGGTGAGCAGACGGTGACCGCCGTGGTGATGGCGCGTTGGGCGTTCGTGCCACGATAGACTACTCAGCTGATCGATTGGGGTACGGATGGGGCCGCGGGTTGGCCCCATCTTTAATTGGCTAATGGCTTAGGAACATTGTTTCACGTGAAACACGTGCTCTACGTTTAGCGAGCTCTGCCGATATCCGCGTTTCACGTGAAACATGCGCGGGCTATATTCCAGCCTCCTTCCAGCACGGGATGGCCTGTGGGTCGAGTAATCGCGATAGCGAACCAGAAGGGCGGTGTCGGCAAGACGACATCGGCGGTAAACCTCGCCGCGAGCCTCGCGGTCGCCGAACAGAGAACGCTGCTGATCGACGGCGATCCGCAGGGGAATGCGACGAGCGGGATCGGGATACCCCGCGAGCAGATCCGCCTGACGGTGTACGACGCGCTCATCGGCGAGTCATCGATGGCTGACGCGACGATCCGCTCGGTCCAGTTCAAGCACCTCGACGTCGTCCCGGCAACGCCGGACCTCGCCGGCGCCGAGGTCGAGCTGGTAACGCATCCGCGCCGCGACAGGGCGATGAAGGAAGCGGTCGCTCAGGTCCGCGATGACTATGACTTCATCCTCATCGACTGTCCGCCATCGCTCGGGCTCATCACCTTGAACATGCTCGCCGCGGCGGACGCGCTGCTCATCCCGCTGCAGTGCGAGTACTACGCGCTGGAGGGAATCTCCCAGCTGCTCAGCACCGTCACTCTCGTTCAGCGGGGAGTCAACGCCGGACTTGGTATCGACGGCGTCCTCCTCACGATGTACGACGCTCGCCTCAACCTCTCGCGCCAGGTCGCAACCGACGCACGCGAGTACTTCGGCCCGAAGGTCTTCAAGACGGTCGTCCCGAGAAATATCCGCCTCGCGGAAGCGCCCAGCTTCGGCAAGCCGATCATCCTGTACGACGTCACGTCGGTAGGTGCGCAGGCCTACATGGGCGTCGCGCGCGAGCTGATCGAGCGCTTCGGACGACGGACGAACGCCTATGCCCAGCAGGTCGCCACCGCGGCCAACGAGATGGGGAACCCGCAGCCGGCGGAGGAGTCACGGTGAGCAACGAGAAGCAGCAGCGGCGGCTGGGCCGCGGCCTCGAAGCCCTGATCAACAGCGCGCCGACCATCGCCCCGCCTCCCGGGACCGAGACGCGCACCTCAGGATCATCCGGCCCCTACCGTGAGATCCCCCTGGCCGAGATCCGGCCGAACCGGTACCAGCCCCGCCGCGAGTTCAAGCCGGAAGAGCTGGCGGAGCTCCAGGCGAGCATCAAGTCGACCGGGCTTCTCCAGCCGATCACCGTTCGGCCCGCGGGTCCGGATCGCTACGAGCTCATCGCCGGCGAGCGCCGCTGGCGGGCCGTCACCGGGCTTGGATGGGCAAGAATTCCCGCGGTCGTGAAGGACATCGACGACCGGACGGCGCTGACGCTTGCACTGGTCGAGAACCTGCAGCGGTCCGACCTCAATCCGCTCGAGGAGGCGGAAGGATATCAGCGGCTGCTCGACGAGTTCGCGATGACCCAGCAGCAGGTCGCCGACATGGTCGGCAAGGACCGTTCGACCGTCGCGAACATCCTTCGGATCCTCGCACTTCCGGCCAGCGTTCGCCGAATGGTCGCCGAGTCGCAGTTGACGCTCGGCCACGCCCGCGCGCTGCTGTCGTTCCCGGATGAACGGTCGATCACCGCGGCTGCGCGTGACGTAGTTGCACGGCAGCTGACCGTCCGTGACGTGGAGCGACTGGCCCGTGAGGGGGCGGGGGCCAGGGCGCCGTCAAAGCCATCGTCGCGAATCGATTCCCGTCCGGCAGAGGTGCGCCGGCTCGAGGATGATCTGAGGAAACGGTTCCAAACTGATGTTCACATTTCCCTGTCCGGGAAACAGAAAGGCGAGTTGCGCGTCCCTTTCTACTCAGCCGATGACTTCGAGCGAATCATGGAGCTGCTGCTCGGTACGCATCGGGATTCGATGTGAACAGGGAAGTGAAGAGGGGGCATGACGGATCCGAACAGCGGGCATAAACAGGGTTACGGCAACATCTACACGCCGCACGCTGGATCGATGATCATCCAGGTGCAGCGCGAGGGCGGGCTCGCCAATCGGACGATCGTTCTCAGCCCGACGCGTGTACGCCTGCTCCGCTTCGTGCTGTCGCGAACCGGGATGGTGATCGGCACCGTGCTCGGGCTCATCTTCATCTTCTTCGGGATTCAGGCGGCACGAGTGCCACTGCTCACCCGTCGCCTCGCGACGATGGAGCTCGACGCGAAGCGGATCGACACCCTTCAGGCCACCCTCGGCCAGTTGCAGAAGCGGTACGAGCAGGTCCAGACCATGCTCGGCGCGTCACCCGCGCAGCGGAATCTCGCCACTGGCGCGCCAGCAGCCGCAGTCCTCCCCCCGCCGCTCGGCAACGACACGGCGACGATGACTCTCCCAACCCGCTATCCCCTCGACGCAAAGGGGTTCGTCACGCGCGGCGTCGGCAGCGGGCAGGAGTACGGAGCGACGCATCCCGGGCTAGACATCGCGGTCGCCGAGGGGACCGAGGTTCGTGCCGCCGGGGGCGGGCTGGTCGTCGAAGTGAGCGAGACCCCGGAGTACGGCAAGATGGTGCGGCTCGCGCATCCGCAGGGATACGAGACGCGCTACGGTCATCTCAGCGAGATACGCGTCAGGCAGGGCGATCGCCTCTCGCTTGGCACCGTGCTCGGGCTCTCGGGGAACACTGGCCGCTCGACCGCCCCGCACCTGCACTTCGAAGTCCGGAAGAACAATGCGGCCGTCGATCCGATGACGCTCATTCAGCAACCGAGGCAGTAGGCAACACCATGGCGATCTTCAAGGAAGAGAAGCAGGACGGCAGGAACGGCGCGAACGGCGAAGGCGCGCTCTCGATCATCGCGGCCGGGATGACGGTCAGCGGCGACATCGAGAGCACCGGCGTGGTGAAGGTGGAGGGCCGGGTCGATGGTTCGATCCGCAGCGCCCGGCAGGTGCTCGTCGGCCGGCAGGGTACCGTCCACGGCGACGTCGAAACCCGCGAGGCAGTGATCGGTGGGTCGGTCGAGGGGACGATCACTGCCAGCGAGCGCGTCGAGATCCAGGCCACGGCCGCCGTCCAGGGGGACATCGTCACTCGCACCATCGTCGTCGCCGAGGGCGGGCGAATCAACGGCACCGTTCGCATGGACGAAGGAAAACCCGGCGCTCGTTCGGCCGGGCCCTCGCCGGTCGCCGAGACGCTCGGCAGCTGACCGGGTGAACCGCCGCCCCGCCCGTCGTGGGCGGCGGCCGAAGAGAACTCGCGCTAGCTTTCCCATGTTTCCACATGGGCGCCATCTCGTTGCCGTCGAACGAGATGCGTTGCATGCTCCTTACCGTTAGGCGGGGTTCTCCACAGTCATGCACATGAACGATCGCCGCGATCGCGCGCCGCATGATCGCGCGCGCGCGTCGCTTGTCGTGAGTGCGGCGCGGCGTTGCCGACTGCTCGCGCTCGCCGTCGCCGCTGGAACGCTCTCGCTCACGGCAACCGGGTGTGAGGGCAAGGCGGCACCGTCCTCGGCGTTCCGGGTCGCGCTGCTCACTCCGGGTCCGATCTCCGATCACTCGTGGAACGGGGGCGCGTACGACGGGCTCCTGCGCATCCGCGACAGCCTCGGCGCGTCGATCAGCCACATCCAGACGAAAACCCCTGCCGAGTTCGAGGAGAACTTCCGCCAGTACGGCGCACAGGGATATGATCTCGTCTTCGGCCACGGCTTCGAGTTTCAGGATGCCGCACTGAGGGTGGGGCCCGACTTTCCGAAGACGATCTTCGTCGCGACGTCGGGCGACCGCGCCGCGGGAAACGTTGCCGGGATGGTATTCGCCTTCGAGGACCCGTCGTATCTCGCCGGGCTGGTTGCCGGATCCATGACCAGGACGGGAGTGGTCGGAACGATCGGCGGCACCGAGCTCCCACCCGTGCGGAGCAGCTTCGCCGCGTTCGAGAAGGGAGTGCATGCAGCGAACCCGAAGGTGAAGGTCCTCGCGTCGTTCATCGGCAACTGGGACGACGCCGCGGCGGGGAAGGAGCAGGCGCTCGCGCAGATCGCGCGGGGGGCGGATTTCATCTTCCAGAACGCCGACGCGGCGGGGCTCGGGATCTTCCAGGCAGCGCGCGAGAAGAAGGGTGTGTACGTGTTCGGCTCGAACTCGAACCAGAACGGAGTCGCCCCCGATGTCGTCATCGGCAGCGTCGTGATCGACCTTCCGCACGCCTTCCTCACCGTCGCGCGCGAGGTGAAGGAGAAGCGGTTCACGCCGCGTGTCATCGAGCTCGGGACGGCGAGCGACGTCGTGACGTACGAGCCGAACCCGGCGTTCGACTCGATCGTCCCTCCGGCGGTGCGGGCGCGCGTCGACTCCGCGCGCGTGATGCTCCGCGCCGGGACGCTGACGGTCGCGCCTGCAGCACCGCCGGGCCGCTGATGGCGAAGTTGGAGGCGATCGCCGAGCGGCTCGACGCGGTGCTGCGGACTCGCGAGATTCCCGACTATTCGACGGCGGTCAACGGGATCCAGCTCGAGAACCGGGGCGACATCCGCGGTGTGGCGGTCGCCGTCGACTGCTCACAGAAGACCATCGACGGGACGATCGCCGCCGGTGCGAACCTGCTCATCGTCCATCACGGGTTGCTCTGGGGGGGAGTGCAGCCGATTCGGGGCGCGCTCTACGAGCGGCTCTATCGCCTGCTGGCGGGCGACATCGCGGTCTATTCGTCGCACCTGCCGCTCGACGCGCATCCCGAGCTCGGGAACAACGTTCTCCTCGCGGCCAGGCTCGGGCTCGTGCCTGACGGCGGCTTCGCCCGCGCGCAGGGGACGGAGATCGGGGTCCGTGGCGAGTGTGCGCTGCTCACCTCCGAGCTCGTCGCCCGCGCCGACGCCTTCGCCAGGCGGTACGGCGGCCGCGCCCTCGCGACCGACTTCGACGCATCGCGGACGACGCGGCGGTGGGGGATCTGCACCGGGGCGGGAGCGTCGGCCGACACGCTGCGCGAAGCGGTCGCGCTCGGACTCGACACGATGATCGTCGGCGAGGGGCCGCACTGGACGGCTGTCGATGCCCCCGAGCTCGGCCTGGCGATCGTGTACGCCGGTCATTACGCCACCGAAACGTTAGGCGTGCAGGCCCTGGGGCAGCTCGTCGAGCGCGAGTTCGGCCTTCCCTGGCGCTTCATCGAGGCGCCCACCGGGCTGTGACGATGGCCGAGGCCGAGCCGCTGCTCGCCCTCGAGGCGGTGTCGAAGCGGTTCGGGAGCGTCGAGGCGCTGGCCGGGACATCGCTTGTCGTCAGGCCGGGAACGGTCCACGCCCTGCTCGGCGAGAACGGCGCTGGCAAGACGACGTTGATGCGCATCGCCTACGGACTGGCGCGCGCCGACAGCGGCATCATGCGCTGGCGCGGCGAACGGGCATCCTTTTCCTCGCCGCGCGATGCGCTCGCCGCCGGGATCGCCATGGTGCAGCAGCATTTCTCGCTCGTCCCGGCGCTCACGGTCGCCGAGAACGTCGCCCTCGGGGGACGAGGTTTCTACAGCGCCGGCGGTGCGCGGCGGCGCGTACGCGAGTTGTCCGCGGCAACCGGGCTGGAGGCCGAACCCGACGCCGTCGCCGGAACGTTAGGCGTCGGCGCGCAGCAGCGCGTGGAGATCCTGAAGGCGCTCGCGCGCGGGGTGAAGCTGCTGATCCTCGACGAGCCCACCGCCACGCTCGCGCCGGCGGATGCCGCGGCGCTGCTCGCGTGGGCCCGTCGGTTCGCGAGCGATGGCCACGCGGTCGTGCTGATCACGCACAAGCTCCGCGACGCGCTCGACGTCGCCGACGATGTCACAGTGCTGCGTGGAGGGCGGGTGGTGCTCTCGGCGGGGGCGGCGGCGGAGACCGAGCGAACGCTGGCGATCGCGATGCTCGGCGCGGGGGAAGCCGGGACCGCCGGGGGATCGCTCACCACTCGCCCCGCATTGCCGGCGCCCTCCGGCCCCCGCGGGGGCGCCGACGTCGTCGCCGACCTGCGCGGGGTTGCCGTCACGGCGCGCCGTGGAACGCCCGGCCTGGCATCCGTGACGTTTGCAGCGCGCCGCGGAGAGATCGTCGGCATCGCGGCGGTGGAGGGAAACGGGGAGCGCGAGCTTATCCGCATCCTCGCCGGCCGTGAGCGCCCGGACGCCGGGGCGCTGCGGTTGCCGCCGAAGATCGGATACATACCGCAGGACCGGCATTCCGACGCGATCGCCGACGACCTCTCGCTGGCCGAGAACATCGCCCTCGCCGGCGCCGGCGCTCGAAGCGGCTGGATCGATTGGCGGTCGATGGGCGCGCGGACCGCGGCGCTGATGACGCGCTTCGACGTTCGCGCGAGCGGTGTCTCCGCGCCTGCGCGCACCCTCTCCGGCGGCAACCAGCAGCGCCTGGTGCTTGCGCGCGAGCTCGATGGTGAACCATCACTCGTCGTCGCCGATCAGCCGACGCGGGGTCTCGACCTCCGCGCGACCGCCGACGTGCACGAGCGGCTGCGCCAGGCGCGCGCTGCCGGCGCGGCGGTGGTGCTCCACTCCGCTGACCTCGACGAAGTCCTCGCCCTCGCCGACCGGGTCGTCGTCGTCGCGCAGGGAAGGGTCGAGGATGTCGGGACGGATCGCGAGGCCGTCGGGCGCGCGATGCTGGGCGCGGGCGCATGAGCGGCGCCGGAGCTGGCGCATCGACTCGGGCCGGGCAGGGCGTCGACGCGCCGCCCGCCAGCGCCTGGGGGATGCTCGCCATCCTCGCGATCGCCGAGCTGCTCGGCATGTCGCTCTGGTTCACGGCGAGCGCGGTATCGGCACAGCTCGCGCCGCGATGGGCGCTTGGCACATCGGAGACCGCGTGGCTCACCGGGATCGTGCAGTTCGGATTCGTCTGCGGCACCGCGATCGCCGCGATCCTCAACCTGAGCGACGTCATTCCGGCGCGCCTTCTCTTTGCCGCGAGCGCGCTGCTCGCCGCCATCGCGAACGTGCTGCTCCTGCGGGTGGATGGCTACGGTGGAGCGCTCGCCTGCCGGTTCGCCACCGGGGCGATGCTCGCCGGCGTCTACCCGCCGGCGATGAAGATGACCGCGACCTGGTTCCAGCGCCGGCGCGGGCTGGCGATCGGCGTCATCGTCGGCGCCCTCACGTTAGGCAAGGGGACCCCCTACCTGGTCAGCGCGCTGGCGCGTGGCAGCGTGTCGGCTGTGGTCATCGCGACATCGGCGGGCGCCGCGATCGCCGCGCTGCTCATCCTCGTGCTCTACCGCGACGGGCCGCACGCCTTCGCGCGGCGTCCCTTTTCCTGGTTCCTCGTGCGCGAGGTGGTGAGCCGGCGTGAGTGGCGGTTGTCGACTGGCGGCTACCTCGGACACATGTGGGAGCTCTACGCGTTCTGGACCTGGATCGGCGCCTTCGTCGCGGCGAGCGAAGTGGCTCGTGGCACCGTCGCGGCAGCGACGACGACGAGGCTCGTCGGGCTCATTGCGTACGGGGCGATCGGGGTCGGTGCGCTCGGGTGCGTCTGGGGCGGCTGGGTCGCCGACCGTATCGGCCACGCGCGGCTCATCACCATCGCGCTCGCGGCGAGTGGGGGATGTGCGCTGCTCGCCGCTCCCGCCTTCGGGCATTCCCTGCTGCTGGTGACGATCCTCGCCTGGAGCTGGGGATTCTGGGTGATCGCCGACAGCGCGCAGTTCAGCACCCTCGTCACGCGTTCGGTGCCGTCACACGCGGTGGGAACCGCGCTCACCCTGCAAACCTCCCTCGGCTTCCTGTTGACGATGGGCAGCATCCAGCTCGTGCCGCTGGTCGCGGCGCGCGTCGGGTGGCCGGCGGCGATGGCGCTGCTGGCCGCGGGACCGGCCGCCGGCATCGCTGCGATCCGCGCGCTGCGGACCG
>DASZNJ010000239.1:0-2641 GCA_035551575.1 Gemmatimonadaceae bacterium | reverse complement strand
AAGTTCCCTTGCGAATGAAGGTCTCGAAAGGGGCTGGGGAATGGAAGGTTCGACGCTTCGTCGGGAATGAAAGGCTCGAAACGGGGTGGGGGGTGGCGGGCTTGAAGCGACCGCCAGGCGGCGGGGAGCTCCCGGGATGAGGCGGGGAGGGCGGTGCCTAACGGGGGGTGCGTGCTCGAGGGGATGGCGCCCTGCACGGCGCGGTTCCGCGACGGCGCGGGCGGAGGGGGGGGTGCTCGACTCCCGGCTGTTCGCCGTGTGCAGGAGGCCCACCCTGCGCACCGCCGCCGACGCCCGGGCCGCCGTCAACGCATCTCTTCGTGTCCGACGCGCGCCCCGCGGCGCTGCCTAACGGTCCCCAGCGCGGCCGCATCGGGCGACGCGTCGGGTCGCGAACATGGGGCGGCCGGGAGCCGCGCGGCCCGGTCCCGGGGAGGTTCATCGTCTCGAAGCTCCCGACCGCGGCGCGGGTGTTGATCTTTCGCACGGCGATGTCGGCGGACGGGGCGCAGCGAAGCGGGGTGGTGTTGCGGCTGCTGGTACCGGGCTGTACACTGGACGACCCGCTGCTGGTTCTCCGGGAGAACGTTCTCTCGAGAGCGGCGCGCGGCAAGCCCGTGAGGTGTGCGAGGGTGATCGGGCGGTCGGGCGAACTCGAGCGGGCCCCGGGTTCTTGGCGCCGAGTATCCCGCGCTGTCCTGCTCCGAAAGCGAACAAACGACCGGATCTCCCCGTCCGCGTCACCGGTGCCCGGCGACGCGATTCGAGCGCGATGCGCGAGGTGAGATGAGCACGTTCGAGCTCCACGAAGACCGGTACCTCGACCCGGATCCGGCGATCCGCCGCGCGGCGCGAACGCTCTACGCCGGGACGCGAGCGCTCCCGCTCGTCTGCCCGCACGGTCACGTCGACCCGCGTCTCCTCGCCGACGACGAGCCGTTCCCGGAGCCGACCGCCCTCCTCATCATCCCGGACCACTACATCTTCCGGATGCTCTACTCGCGCGGGGTGCCTATGGAATCGTTAGGCATCCCGACCCGCGACGGCACCCCCGTCGAGGGCGACCCGCGGAAGATCTGGCGGCGCTTCGCCGAGCACTACTACCTGTTCTGCGGCACGCCGACCGGCGTCTGGCTCGACGCCGAGCTCCACGAGCTGTTCGGCGTCCGCCGCAAGCTGGCCGGCGAGACGGCCGAGGGGATCTACGACGAGATCGCCGAGAAGCTGCGGAGCCCGGAGTTCCGCCCGCGCGCGCTCTTCGAGCGCTTCAACATCGAGCTGCTGGCGACGACCGACAAGGCGAGCGACACGCTCGAGCATCACGCGGCCATCCGGCGATCGGGATGGACGGGGCGGGTGATCCCCACCTTCCGTCCCGACGCGGCGTTCCGCATCGCCAGCCCGGAGTGGGGGCACGAGATCGCCCTCCTCGAGCGGCGGAGCGGACGCACGATCGGCGACCTCGCCTCGCTCCTCGCGGTGCTCGAGGAGCGGCGGCGCTTCTTCCGCGGGATGGGGGCGACGGCGACCGACCACGCCGTCCTCCGCCCCTACACAGAACGGTTAGGCAGGGATGACGCCGAGGCGATCTTCCAGCGGGCGCGTGCCGGCGAGGCGACACGCGAGGACCAGCGCCGCTTCGAGGCGCACATGCTGATCGAGATGGCGCGGATGTCCACCGAGGACGGCCTCGTCATGCAGCTGCACCCCGGCGCCTTCCGCGACCACAACACGCCGGTGTTCGAGCGGTTCGGCAGCGACAAGGGCGCCGACATCCCGATCGCCACCGAGTACACGCGCAACCTCGAGGCACTCCTCAACGCGTACGGCAACGACCCGCGCCTGACGCTGGTGCTGTTCACCCTCGACGAGTCGACCTACGCGCGCGAGCTCGCCCCGCTCGCCGGACACTACCCGGCCGTGAGGCTCGGCCCGCCGTGGTGGTTCCACGATTCCATGGAAGGGATGCGCCGCTTCCGCGAGCGGACCACGGAGACCGCGGGGATCTGGAACACCGCCGGCTTCAACGACGACACGCGCGCCTTCTGCTCGATCCCGGCGCGGCACGACCTCTCGCGGCGGATGGACGCGAACTTCCTCGGGGGGCTCGTCGCGCGACACGTGATCGACATGGACGACGCGGCGGTCATGGCTCGGGCGCTGGCGTACGACCTGGTGCGGGAGACGTACCGGTTGGGGGATGACGCGGTTGCGCCCGATGGGCGCGTCGGGGCAACAGCCGGGACGGGCGGGGGAATGGCTGTGAAGGCGCACGGAAATGTGAATGACGGTGCGCGGGAACCAGGCATGAAACAGCCTGGAAATGATGCCTGACGGCATGCGGCCGGCGTACGAGTGCAGCGTCCTGGGCTGGCCCCCCGGCGCCTTCCTCCGCGGACGGGTGCGGGTGGTGCCGTCGATCGTCGACTACGCCGCCCGTCACGGCCGTGGCCCGGCGCCGCTCGCGTGCGGCTTCGCCGCGTTGCTCTGCTGCATGCGCGGCGGGGCGGCCGACCGGGGGGGCGCTGCGGGCGAGTGCGTCCCCGGGCGACGACCAGGCCGAATTCAGCGCGATGGCATCACCGCCGCGCTCGACGCTCATCTCACGAGGTAGCCGCATGACCGCTGCGCCGCAACGAAC
>DASZNJ010000238.1:0-3431 GCA_035551575.1 Gemmatimonadaceae bacterium | reverse complement strand
TCCCCAGGACGAGTCGCCCCGTCGTTCCCCCTCCCCCGCCGGTCCGCCGCCGGAACGTTAGGGTCCTCGCGCGGCGTTCCCGGCCGCCGCCGGTCGACCGTATCGTCGCTGCCCCGGCGCCCATACTCGATCTTCCCCGCCGGGTGCTCGTTGCTGACGTTCTTGAACTCGTAGCGCGGACGAGAGTACACGACGCGACGGCCATTGCCATGCCGGTACGGGTAGTACTCCGGATCGTCGTAGATGACGATGTGGTAGCGGACGCACGAATGCGAGTACACGTCCCAGGCGGGACGCCCGTGGTGACAGTCGTAGCAGACGAAGCGCGGATAGTCATAACGGCCGCCGACGTGATACTCGGCGTAGTCCATCGAGTAGTCGTCGTCCTCGTCGTACACTACCCGCTGGGCGAAGTGGTTCATCGCGACGAACGGGTCGCCCTCGACGTCGGGCAGGCCGTGGTAGTCCCAGTCGTCGGCGCGCGAGAACTGCGACAGCCGCAGCGGATGCGGGCTCACGATCGCGAAGACATAGCCGATTCCCGGACGGTCGTCGACCGTGAATGCGCGGTCGCCATAACGGCGCACCTCGCGCGTCTCACCCCCCCACACCCGCTCGGTGTCGCTCGGCCGGCGCGGGTAGAGAATGTCGATGCGGCCATCGGTGTCGATCCGTCCGACGACGACGAAACCGTCGTCCGCTGTCCGGAAGCGCACGCCGAGGCCGTCGCCGCGCCTGACGACCGCGCCGCCGGTCGTCCAGAGCTCGATCCGCGGCTCGAGGTTGCGCGATGAATGGATCGGCGGAACCGACGCCGATTCCGACTGCTGGACCGTCGTCGCGCAGCCGGCGACGGCGATGAACAGCGGGAGCAGAGTTGCAACGATCCGGGTACGCATCGGTATCCCCTTGGAAGGGTTCTCGGCAGCACAAGGGGCAGGGGCTGTGCCCCCTGCCTGGAGATCTCAAGTCATTGACTCCCAACCGCTTGGCCAGCCCGCCCATCCTTCCGCCGCCATGTTCGTCCCCCGCTGGTGACAGCTGACACAGGACAAATCCCGCGTTCTCGTGACGCACGATACTTTTGCACGATGGCTCGTCCCGACCTGCTCGACCCTGCGCTCATCGCGTCGCTCGGCCACATCGAGCTGACCGCGCGATGGATCGTGGACGGGTTCATGAGTGGTCTGCACCGGTCGCCTCGGAAGGGTGGGGCCGCCGAATTCGCCGAGCACCGCGCCTATCTCCCGGGCGACGAGCTGCGCTACCTCGACTGGAAGGTGGCCGCGCGCACCGACCGCCTCGTCGTGAAGCGCTTCGAGGAGGAGACGAACCTCCGCGCCACCATCGCGCTCGATGTCAGCCGCTCGATGCGCTGGCGCGGCAGTGTCGCGCGCCTCGAGAAGGCGGACTACGCCGAGCGCCTGACGGCGGCGATCGCGCTCCTCTTCATTCGCCAGCGCGACGCGGTCGGCCTTCTCCGCTTCGATGATGCGATCCGCACCGCGATCCCACCCCGCGCCCGCGAAGGTCATTGGCGGCGCATCATCGCAGGGCTCGCGGAGCACGAGGGTGGCGGCGCGTCGGCTGGCGCGACGGCGCTTGCCCGCGCGGCGCACGTCGTCGGCCGCCGCGGCATGATCGTCCTCGTTTCCGACCTGTTGATGGATGTCGGCGAGACCGTGCGTGCCACGCGCGCACTGCGCGCCGGCGGCCACCAGGTCGTCGTGCTGCACGTGATGGATCCCGCCGAGCGGACCCTCGACGCGGGACCCGATGCGCTCTTCCGCGATCCGGAGACCGGACTCGAGATCGAAGCCGCACCGGCGGAGGTGCGTGATGCCTACGCAGCGACCGTCGAGGCGGCAATCGCCGAGTGGCGGAGCGGGCTGGCGAGCGCCGGAGCGGGATACGCGACGGTGATGACCGACGAGCCGTTCGGCGTTCCGCTGCGCACCGCCTTCGCCGCGCGCCAGGGCGCTGCCTGACGATCGCCGATGATCCTGCTCTCCCCACTCTGGCTCGCGCTCTCCGCGGCCGCCCTCATCCCGCTCCTGCTGCACCTCCGTCGCCGGCCGCAGGGACGCGTCGTCGAGTTTCCGGCGGTGCGCTATCTCGCACGGGCGACACGCGATCACGAGCGATCGCTTCGTGCGCGCAACTCGCTGCTCGCGCTGCTGCGCATGCTGCTCGTGCTCCTGCTCGCCCTCGCCGCGGCGCGGCCGCTGGCGCGCACCGGCACCGGGCATGGCCCGGCGGCGGTGGCGATCGTCCTCGACAACTCATTGAGCACGAGCGTCGTCACCGGCGGCCACCGCGTGCTCGACGAAGAGAAAGCCGCCGCGCGGGCGCTGCTCGCGGCAGCGACGCCCGACGATCGTCTCTGGCTGGTCACGGTCGACGGCGGCGTCATGGGGGGCGATGCGCCGGCGCTGCGCGCGGCCATCGACACCCTCTCCGCCTTTCCCGGCGCAGGCGACATCGATCGCGCCCTGCACACGGCGTCGGCTCGCGTTCGCGGCGTATCGGGCGCGACTCCTGTCGTCGCGGTATTCACCGACGCGCAAGCGAGCACGTGGCGCACGGTGGCTGGCGTCGTTCCTGACGTGGTGTTCAGCCCCGCTGGCGCTCCGCCCGCGAATCGCGCGCTCGCCGGCGCCGACCCGCGGCCAGCCCGGTGGAGCGGAAGAGGAGTCGTGCGCATCGCCATCCGCGGCGCCTCTACCGGCGACACGGTGCCGGTCCGCCTCGAGATCGGCGGCCGCACGCTCGGCCGCGGCGTCCTCGTGCCTGACGCTTCCGGCGACGGCGGGACCGACCTCGTCGTCGCTGCCCCGCCGCAGGGATGGGCGGCTGGCCGGGCAGTGCTCCCCCCGGACGAGCTGACGGCCGACGATGCGCGCTGGTTCGCGAGCTGGAACGCGCCGCCGCCTCGCGTCACCTCGCGCGCGGGTGCGTTCGCCGACCGCGCGGTCGACGCGCTGATCTCGGCCGGGGTGGTCGCCGCGGGGCGGGAGGTGTCGATCGCTTCGGCCGACGCGATCGTTGCGCGCCCGACGCTCGCGATCGCACCGCTCGACCCCGTGCGCATCGGCGCCGCCAATCGGGCCCTCGATCGTGCCGGGATCCCGTGGCGACTCGGCGCCGAGCGCAGGGAACCAGCGCGGGCCCGCGGCGACGGGCTCGCCGCGGTCGATGTCCGGCGGCGCTATGCACTGACGGCGACGGCGGCGGCGCCCGCGGATACCCTCGCGACGGTGGGCGGCGAACCGTGGATCGTCGCCGGGGATGGCTATGTGCTGGTGGCGTCCGCGCTCGACACCGCCGCGACGACGCTGCCGGCGACCGCGGAGTTCGTTCCGTGGCTTGCGCGCACCCTCAGCGAGCGACTGGCGGGGGGTGGGCGGCCGGCGGCGAGCGTCGCGCCCGGT
>DASZNJ010000237.1:0-26825 GCA_035551575.1 Gemmatimonadaceae bacterium | reverse complement strand
GGACGCGTCGGACTGTTCGGCGGGAGCGCGCCGGTCGGCGGCCGCGCATCCGGGCTGTTGCCGAGCGCCACGTCGTCGGCGTCGACGGGGATGCATGGAGACAGCGGCGGTGGCTCGGCGCAGGGAGCGAGCGCACCCGCGCCGCGGGCGACGCCGGCGCCGGGGACCATGGAAGCGGGTCCCGCCTTCCGCCTCGAGACCGACGATGCCCCGAGCGACGTCGCGACACTCGAGGAGCTCCCGCCGACGGCGCTCGCCGACGTGCAGGTGCCCTCGGGGTACGAGGACGACCGCGCGACGATCCAGCCTGGCGACCGGGTGATCCTGATCGTCGAGGACGACGAGAACTTCGCCCGGGTCCTCCTCGAGATGGCGCGCGGCCGCGACTTCAAGGGAATCGTCGCGCTGCGCGGGCGCGATGCGCTGACGCTGGCACACGAGTACAAGCCCGACGCGATCACCCTCGACATCGGCATGGGTGACATGAACGGGTGGGAGGTCCTCGACCGGCTCAAGCATCATCCGGACACCCGCCACATCCCGGTGCACATCGTCTCCGGCGACCAGAACAGGCAGCAGGGGCTGCTCTCCGGCGCATTCGCGTACCTCGAGAAGCCGGTCAGCAAGGAAGTGATCGACGACGCCTTCTCGCGCCTCCTCCAGTTCATCGACGAACGCGTGAAGCGGCTGCTCGTCGTCGAGGACGACGACAACCAGCGCCAGGCGATCGTCGAGCTGATCGCGGCCGACGACGTCGAGATCACCGCTGTCGCCTCGGCTGGTGAGGCGATCGAGCACCTGCAGAAGGGGAAGTTCGACTGCATGGTGATCGACCTCGGGCTCGCCGACATGAGCGGCTTCGAGCTGCTCGAGCGGGTGAAGGCCGACCCGAACATGCAGACCATGCCGGTGATCGTGTACACCGGCAAGGAGCTCAGCCCGGCCGAGAACACCCAGCTCCGGAAGTATGCCGAGACGATCATCGTCAAGGACGTGAAGTCGCCGGAGCGGCTGCTCGACGAGACGGCGCTCTTCCTGCACCGTGTCGAGGCGAAGCTTCCCGAGCAGAAGCGGCGGATGCTGGAGCAGCTGCACAACGCGGACAGCGTCTTCGCCGACAAGCGGATCCTGGTGGTCGACGACGACGTCCGCAACATCTTCTCGCTGACCAGCGTGCTCGAGGACCACGGCATGAACGTCCGCTTCGCCGAGAACGGCAAGGACGCGATCGCCGAGCTGGAGAAGGACCCGAACGTCGACCTCGTGCTGATGGACATCATGATGCCGGAGATGGACGGCTACGAGACCACGAAGCAGATCCGGAAGAACCCGAAGTTCCGCTCGCTGCCGATCATCGCGCTCACGGCGAAGGCGATGAAGGGTGACCGTGAGAAGACCATCGCCGCCGGCGCCTCGGACTACATCACGAAGCCGGTGGACACGGAGCAGCTCCTCTCGCTGATGAGGGTGTGGCTGTATCGCTGATTCGATGAGCAAGGTCGCGCAGCCGCCGCTGGCCTACGACACGGAGCTGGAGCAGCTCGAGATCGAGCTGCTCCTCGAGGCGATCTTCCGGCATTACGGGTTCGACTTCCGGTCGTACGCCTTCTCGTCGATCCGCCGCCGCATCTGGAAGCGGATAAACGCCGAGGAGCTGCCTAACGTTACGTCGCTCCAGGAGCGCGTGCTCCACGACCCGAAGGTCATGGAACGGCTCCTGCTCGACCTCTCGATCAACGTGACGGCGATGTTCCGCGACCCCGGCTTCTACCGGGAGTTTCGCGAGAAGGTGGTGCCGCTGCTGCGGACCTATCCCTTCATCCGCGTCTGGCACGCCGGCTGTTCGACCGGCGAAGAGGTGTACTCGATGGCCATCCTCCTCGAGGAGGAAGGGCTGCTCGGAAAGTCGCGGCTCTACGCGACCGACATCAACGAGGTGGTGCTGCAGCAGGCACGGGCCGGGATCTTCCCGCTCGAGCGGATGCAGGAGTACACCGAGAACTACATCAAGGCCGGGGGGAAGCGCGCCTTCTCCGAGTACTATGTGGCGAAGTACGATGGAGCGCTGTTCAACCCCTCGCTCACCGAGCACGTCGTGTTCTCGCAGCACAACCTCGTCACCGACCGGTCGTTCAGCGAGTTCAACGTCATCCTCTGCCGGAACGTCCTCATCTATTTCGACCGGTCCCTGCAGGCGAAGGTCCACCGGCTGTTCTACGATTCGCTGGTTAACTTCGGGATTCTGGGGCTGGGTGGAAAGGAGTCGCTCAAGTTTTCGCAGTACGAAGACTGCTATGAGCAGATCTCCTCGGAGAAGATCTATCGCAAGGTGCGCTGAACCTGACGAAATGTGGCCTACGAGCTCGTGGTGATCGGAACTTCGTGGGGTGGCCTCCACGCGCTGCGCCGGGTCCTTGGCGGACTCCCGGCGAAGTTCGACGTGCCGGTAGTCGTCGTGCAGCACCGGCACCGGGACTCCGACCACCTGCTCGTGTCGCTTCTCCAGGACCACACGGCGCTGAAGGTGAGCGAGGTCGAGGACAAGACCGAGCTCGCGCCGGGGGGCGTCTACGTCGCGCCGGCCGAGTACCACCTCCTCGTCGAGGTCGGCCACCTCGCGCTCAGCACCGAGGAGCCGGTGCGCTACAGCCGCCCCTCGATCGACGTCACCTTCGAGTCGGCCGCGGACGCCTACGGGCCGCGCACGATCGGCGTGATCATGACCGGGGCCAACGATGACGGTGCACGCGGGCTCAAGCGGATCGCCGATCGCGGGGGCGCCGCGATCGTCCAGGATCCGGCGACCGCGGAGAGCGCGGTGATGCCGGCCGCCGCGCTCAAGCTCGTCCCGACGGCGAAGGTCGCGACCGTCGAGGAGCTGGGCAGCACCATCGCCACCCTCGTCTCCCGCTCGCGGGCCGCGCGCCGCGGCTCGCCGCGCCCGGTCGCCCGGCGCGATGACGACAGCTCCATGCGGAGCCAATCGTGAGCGACGAGCGCGTCAACATCCTCCTCGTCGACGACCGCCCGGAGAACCTCCTCGCGCTCGAGGCGATCCTCGAGCCGCTCGGCCAGAACCTCGTCCGCGCGAACTCCGGCGAGGAGGCGCTCAAGCACCTGCTCACCCGCGACTTCGCGGCGATCCTGCTCGACGTCCAGATGCCGGGCCTCAACGGCTTCGACACCGCGCGCCTGATCAAGGCGCGCGAACGCTCGCGCCATATCCCGATCATCTTCCTCACCGCGATCAGCAAGGAGGAGGCGTACGTCTTCGAGGGATACTCGGTCGGCGCGGTGGACTACATGTTCAAGCCGTTCCAGCCGGACATCCTGCGGTCGAAGGTCTCCGTGTTCGTCGACCTCTATCGCAAGCAGGAGCAGATCAAGGTCCAGGACGACCTGCTCCGCGAGAGCGAGCGCCGCGAGCTCGAGCTCCGCCACCGCGCCGAGCTGCGCGAGACGCAGGCGCGGCTCGCCGAGGTCGTCGACGGCGCGATGGACGCGATCGTGATGTTCGACGAGCGGCAGCGCATCACCCTCTTCAACGAGGCGGCCGAGCGCACCTTCTGCATCACCGCGCGCGAGGCGGTCGGCACCTCGATCGGGCGCATCTTCCCCGAGCGCCAGCGCGCGCAGCAGCTGGCCGCGCTCCTCGGCGCGCAGCCGCACGAGGCCGACGACACCTGCGCGACCGAGAAGCCGCTGACGCGGCATGTCATAAGCCTCATCGCCTGCCGTGGCAGCTCCAATGAGGAATTTCCCCTCGAGGCATCGGTGTCGCGCCTCGACGAGGGAGATCTCCGGCTGTACACGATGATCGCGCGCGACATCACCGAGCGCGTCCGCGCCGAGCAGGCGTTGAAGCAGCAGGCGGAATCGCTCGCCCGCACCTCGGAAGAGCTGCGAGCGGCGAACGAGGAGCTGCAGCGGAGGCAGGGAGAGATCGAAGCGGCGATGACCGCGCGCAGCCGGTTCTACGCGTCGATGTCGCACGAGCTGCGCACCCCGATCAACGCGATCCTCGGCTACAGCACCCTCATGCTGGAGAATATCTACGGCCCGCTGAACGAGAAGCAGGCGGAGGGCATCCAGCGCACGCACCGCGCGGCGAAGCACCTGCTCGAGCTCGTGAACGACGTCCTCGACCTGTCGAAGATCGAGGCCGGGAAGATCGACCTGAAGCTGCAGCCGACCACGTTCCCCGACCTCATCGACGACCTCTTCGTCACCGTCCGCCCCCTCGCTGACGAGCGCGGCAGCACGCTGACGATGGAGCACGAGGGCGGCCCGCAGACGATCATCACCGACCCGCGGCGGGTCAGGCAGATCCTCCTCAACCTGCTTTCGAACGCGATCAAGTTCGGGCTCGGCAAGCCGATCACGGTGCGGTCGCGGCTGCGCGAGGACTCCCGCTTCGAGGTCGAGGTGATCGACCAGGGAATCGGCATCGGCGGCGAGGACCTCGAACGCATCTTCGACGAGTTCGTGCAGATCGGGAAGAGTGCGCAACAGCAGGAAGGCACCGGCCTTGGCCTGCCGATCTCGAAGCGCCTCGCCGAACTGCTCCACGGCGAGCTGCGGGTTCACTCGACGCCCGGCGAAGGGAGCCGCTTCCAGCTCGTGCTCCCCACCGGTCCCGAACCGCGCCCGTCGGGGGAAGAGAAGGCGCGCGAGACGGCGACCGTCGGCTGAGTCGAGAGGACGGCGCGGAGGGACGGCGGAACGGCAACGGCAACTGCATTGTCACAGAGAACTGCACGAGGCGAATCGAGAGCACAGAGGACGGCCAGCGCTTAAGGAAGCCGTGCCCGCCGGCCGCCCCAGGTTGCCGCCGTCCTCTGTGCGCTCGCAGTTCCTCGTGCCGTTCTCTGTGATAAAGCTGTTGCGGTTCCGCCTTTCACGCCCGCAGTTCCTCGCCCGACGGCCGCGCCCGCCTCGGAACTTCGATCGCCGCGCGGGTACACCGTCGTGACACGCGTCGCGTTGCGATGCCTCGCATCGGTGCTACATTGCGATGTCGGTCGTTTTTCCCCCCTCGACGGTGCGTTCATGGTCGTTCTCTGCGTCGCCAGACATCTCTACCTGGCCCAACATCTCGCGCGAGTGCTCGCGCAGGCCGGTGCGGAGACCCGCAGCGCAGTCGGGCTCGATGAGGCCCGTCTCGTCGCCGCGGACTGCTCGCCCGATGTCGTCGCCGCCGACTACGACGTGCTCGCAACGCTCCCGCTCAACGAGTGGGAGCAGGATGACGTCCTCTCCCGCCGGCCGGTCATCGCGGTCAGCCTAACGCGACGCCCCGGCGAATCGAATGCGCTCGACGTGAACGGGATCGCCGGCTGCCTCTACCTCCCCGAGGTCGGGGCGCCGGGGGTCCTCCGCGTCCTGCAGGCGGCGGTCGAGCGCGGCACCGTGCGCGCGCCGAACGGCGCGCTGTCGTGGCCGGGGCGTAGCCTGCCCCACGCGGCCGAGCTGAAATAGCGCTCGATCCCCGTCGCCCCCTCGTGGCACGGCGGGCGTGGGGATTAGATTTGTCACATGGGTACACCCGCGATCACGAGCGTCTTCAACGACGGCTACGTCGCTGAGCAGCTCGAAGCCTACCGCCGCGACCCGTCCTCCGTCGACGAGTCGTGGCGCCAGTTCTTCCGCCTCGCCGAGCAGCTCGGCGGGGGCTCCGCGGCCGGATCCACGGCCGGCGGCGGGGACATCGCGACGATGCGCGCGGTCGCCGGCGCAGCCTCCCTCGTCGCCTCGATCCGCCAGTACGGGCACCTCGCCGTCCAGGTCGATCCACTCGGCAGCGCACCGCCGGGGGCCGCCGAGCTCACCCCCGAGTACCACGGGATCACCGAGGGCGACCTCGCCCGCGTCCCCGCCGCAGCGTTAGGCTTCGACGGTTTCTCGACCGCGACCGAGGTCGTTCGCGCCCTCCGCGAGGCATACTCCGGCGCGATCGGTTACGAGCTCGAGCACATCGCCTCGGACGACGAGCGCGAATGGCTGCGGCACGCGATCGAGACCCGCGAGTTCACCCGGCCGCTCGACGCCGACTCGAAGAAGCGCCTCCTCGCCCGGCTCACCGAGGTCGATGGCCTCGAGCGCTTCCTCGGCTTCGCCTTCCAGGGGAAGAAGCGATTCTCGATCGAGGGAACCGACGCCCTCGTCCCGATCCTCGACGCGGCGATCGACGGCGCGGCGCGCCGCGGTGCGCGGAAGGTCGTGATCGGGATGGCGCATCGCGGACGGCTCAACGTCCTCGCCCACGTGCTGGGCAAGCCGTACGCGGCGCTGTTCACCGAGTTCGAGGGACGCCGCCAGGGATCGCAGCCGGAGAGCGAGACCGGTGACGTGAAGTACCACATGGGGTTCCGCGGCACGCGCACCATCGACGGCGCGGCCGTCGAAGTCTCGCTCGTCCCGAACCCGAGCCATCTCGAAGTCGTGAACCCGGTCGTCGCCGGCGTCGCCCGCGCCCTCGAGCGCACCCTCCCCGCCGAGCGGCGCGAGGCCGCGGTGCTGCCGATCCTCGTCCACGGCGACTCGGCATTCGCCGGCGAGGGGGTGGTCGCCGAGACGCTGAACATGTCGCGGCTGCGCGGCTATTCGGTGGGCGGCACCCTGCACGTGATCACGAACAACCAGGTCGGCTTCACCACCGACCCGATCGACGCCCGCTCGACCCACTACGCGAGCGACCTCGCCAAGGGATTCGAGATCCCGGTGCTGCACGTGAACGGGGACGACGTGGAGGCCTGCGTCGCAGCGGTCGCGATGTGCATCGCCTATCGCGAGCGCTTCCGGAAGGACATCCTGATCGACCTCGTCGGCTACCGCCGCCATGGCCACAACGAGACCGATGAGCCCTCGTTCACGCAGCCCGAGCTCTACAAGCTCGTGAAGGCGCACCCGACTCCGCGGCAGGTCTGGGGACGGCGCCTCGTCCGCGAGGGCGTGGTGGGCGACGCCGACGTGGAGAAAGTGGACAGGGAGTTCGCCGCGAAGCTCGGGAGGATCCTCGACGAGATGCGCGCCGCCGGCGTGGCGGCGGCGAACGGCGATCCCGGAAAGCCGGCCGTGGCACCCCTCCCCAACGGTGCGCCGGAGACCGCGGTACCGATCGCGCGGCTTTCCGCGCTCAATGAGGCACTGCTCGCCTGGCCGTCCGACCTCCAGCCGCACCGCAACGTCGCCAAGACCCTCGGCCGCCGCCGCGAGGCGTTAGGCGGGGCGGCCGCGATCGACTGGGGGCACGCCGAGGCGCTCGCCTTCGCCTCGCTCGTCGCCGACGGCACCTCGGTCCGCATCACCGGCCAGGACGCCGAGCGGGGAACGTTCTCGCACCGCCAGGCGGTGCTGCACGACATGGAGACGGGGAAGACCTTCACCCCGCTCGCCCATCTCCCCGAGGCGAAGGGAACGTTCGAGGTCTACAACAGCCCCCTCGCCGAGACGGCGGTGATGGGCTTCGAGTACGGCTTCAGCACCGCGGCGGCGGACACGCTCGTTCTCTGGGAGGCGCAGTACGGCGACTTCGTCAACGTCGCGCAGCCGATCATGGACCAGTTCGTGTTCGCCGACCGGGCGAAGTGGGGCCAGAGCTCGGGGCTCGTCCTGCTCCTCCCGCACGGCTACGAGGGGGGCGGTCCGGAGCACTCGAGCGCTCGCCTCGAGCGGTTCCTGCAGGCGTGCGCGGAAGGGAACATGATCGTCGCCTACCCGTCGACGCCGGCGCAGTACTTCCACATCCTCCGCCGCCAGGCGCGGCTGGCGCAGCGCCGGCCGATGGTGCTGATGCAGCCGAAGTCGCTGCTCCGCATGCCCGAGGCGGCGGCGAGGGCCGACGACCTCGCCAGCGGCAGGTTCCACCCGGTGATCGACGACCCGATCGCCTCGCAGCAGCGCGAGCAGGTGCGCCGCCTCGTCTTCTGCACGGCGAAGATGTACTACGACCTCGCCGCGGCCCGGCAGGACGGCGCGGTCGCGCTGATCCGTGTCGACGAGCTCTATCCGTGGCCGCACGAGGAGATCGGGCGCGTCGTCGACCTCTATCCCGCGGTCGAGGATGTGGTCTGGGCGCAGGAAGAGCCGAAGAACATGGGGGGCTGGACGTACGTCGCGCCCCGGCTGCGCGCGCTGGTGGGGAACATCCAGGAGATGCGCTATGTTGGTCGCCCGGAGCGGGCCAGTCCCGCCGAGGGCTACGAGGCGGCGCACAAGGCCGAGCAGGCGCGCATCGTCGCCGAGGCACTGAGCGCGCCGGCGCCGTCGAAGCGGCGAGTGGCGTCGTCCCGGTCGGCGTGAGGCGGGGTCCGGCTTTGGCGCGTGAGGCCAGGCGGGTGTCAGGTGTCAGGTGTCAGGTACGGCGAAAGCAGTTGCTGACACCCGACACCTGACACCCCCTTTTGTCGGGGACATGGCTCCCTCTCCGACGAATATTCCTTTCTGCTACTAAATGACCTTCCGCCTCGCGACGATCGCCGCGCTCCTCCTGCTCGCCGCCTGCGGCGGCGATGGCCGCACGGTGCTCACCGTCTACTCGCCGCACGGGAAGGACCTGCTCTCGGCGTACGAGGCGGAGTTCGAACGGGCGAATCCCACCATCGACGTGCAGTGGATGGACATGGGGTCCCAGGAGGTGCTCGACCGGCTGCGCGCCGAGCAGGTGAACCCGCAGGCCGACGTCTGGTTCGGCGCGCCGGGTGAGATCTTCGACCGCGCCGCCCGCGAGAGCCTCCTCGTCGCCTATACGCCGACGTGGAGCGCCGCGGTCGACACCGCGGCCCGCGATCCGAGGGGGTACTGGTTCGGCACCTACCTCACTCCGGAGGTCATCGCCTACAACACGACGACCGTCGACTCGGCGAGCGTACCGCGCGACTGGGACGACGTCCTCGATCCGAAGTGGAAGGGGAAGGTCGTCATCCGGAATCCGGTCGCGTCAGGGACGATGCGCGCGATTTTTGGATCGCAGATCCTTCGATCCATCCGGGAAACCGGGAAGCCCGACGCCGGCTTCGACTGGCTGCGGCGCCTCGACGCGAACACCAGGGAGTACGCCGCCGACCCGACGATCCTCTACCAGAAGATCGGCCGCCAGGAGGGGGCGATCACCCTCTACAACATGCCGGACATCGTGCTCCTCAAGCAGCGCGTCGGGATGCCGGTCGGCTACGTCTTCCCCCGGAGTGGAACGCCGCTGCTCGTCGACGGGATCGCGATCGTCCGCGGGACGAAGCACCTCGAGGACGCGAAGAAGTACTACGAGTTCGTAACCTCCACGCCGGCGATGATCGAGGCGGCGCGGAAGTTCGTCCGCATCCCGGCGCGCAACGACATCCCCCCCGACTCGCTCCCCCCCGAGATCGCCGCCGCGATCAGGCAGATCAAGCCGATGCCGATGGACCGCGCGCTGCTCGCCGCCCATCTCGACGAGTGGATGGGATACTGGGACGCGAACATCCGCAACCACGGCGGTTCGAAGTGAGCGCGGGCAGCCTCGCGCTCTCCGGGCTCACCCGCGCCTTCGGCTCGACGCGCGCCGTCGACGACGTCTCGCTCGAGGTCCAGGCCGGGGAGCTCCTCGCGCTGATCGGTGCGTCCGGCTCGGGGAAGACGACGACGCTGCGGATGGTCGCCGGCCACGACATGCCCGACGCCGGGACCATAACGCTCGACGGGAAGGACATCACCGGCCTCCCGCCGCAGCGCCGCGACTTCGGGATGGTGTTCCAGCACTACGCGCTCTTCCCGCACATGACCGTCGAGGAGAACGTCGCCTTCGGCCTCGAGGCGCGGCGGATCGGGAAGCGGGTGCGGCTCGAGCGCGCCCAGTCGATCCTCGCCAGCGTCGGCCTCGACGGCGCCGGGAAGCGCCAGGTGCAGAGCCTCTCGGGGGGCGAGCAGCAGCGAGTGGCCCTCGCCCGCGCGCTCGTCATCGAGCCGCGCGCGCTCCTCCTCGACGAGCCGCTCTCCAACCTCGACCCGACGCTGCGCCGCACCATGCGCGCCGAGCTCCGGGAGACGCTCCGCCGGCTGCACATGACGGCGCTCTTCGTCACCCACGACCAGGAAGACGCCTTCGCCATCGCCGATCGCGTCGCCCTCATGCGGAAGGGACGGATCCTCCAGATCGGGACCCCCGAGGACCTCTACGACCGGCCGGTCTCGCGCGAGGTCGCCGAGTTCATCGGGCGCGCGCGGCTCGTCCCGGCGGTGGACTGCGGGACGCACGCGATCATAAGGATCGGGGAGATCGAGCGTCGGATCGGGATCGCCGCCGACCGCTCGGCGAGCGCGAAACCCTTCACCGACGCCCTCGCCGTGCTGCGTCCCGAGTCGCTCTGCTTCACCTCGCCCGCGGGCGAGGGCGCGTTCCCCGGGACGATCGTCGGGCGGCGCTTCACCGGCGCGACGATGACCTACGACGTGCTGCTCGGGAACGAGTCGATCGTCGAGGTGGCGTCCCCCGATCGGGGGATGAACGAGGGAGACCGCGTCGGCGTCGGCATCGCGCGGGAGCCGGTCGCGCTGGTCGAGACGTGAGCCGCGGGCAGCCGGGGGGCCGCCGCGCCGCGCTGGCGACGTGGGCGATCGCCGCCCCGGTGCTCGCCATCCTCCTCTGGACCGTCGTCCTGCCTAACGTGTCGGTGATCGCCGGCAGCTTCGAGGGGGGCCTCGGGCACTGGCGCGCCTTCTTCACCAACCCGTCCGATCGCGACGCGCTGCGCAACACGATCGTCGTCGCGGTCGCCAGCGTCGTCGCGTCCACGGCGATCGGGCTTCCCCTCGCCTTCCTCCTGACGCGCGCCGAATTCCGCGGGCGGCAGGCGCTGGCCGCGGTCGCGACGCTGCCGGCGGCGCTCCCCCCGCTCGTCGGCGTCCTCGCCTTCTACTTCCTCTATGGGGAGAGCGGCGTCCTCACCCGCGCGGCGCAGCATCTCCTCGGGCTGTCGTCGCCGCCGTGGAGCTTCACCGGGGTCCCGGCGATCATCTTCGTGCACGCCTGCACGATGTACGTCTACGTCTTCCTCCTCGTCTCGGCGGGGCTCGAGCGCTATGACTCGTCGCTCGACGAGGCGGCGGCCGGGCTCGGTGCCGGCCCGCTGCGCCGGCTGCGCCGGGTGACGCTGCCGATGCTGACCCCGGCGATCGCCGGGGCGATGCTGCTCGTCTTCATGAGCGCGTTAGGCAGCTTCAGCGCGCCGTTCATCTTCGGCGGCGGGGTTCGCGTGCTCTCGACGCAGATCCTCGCCTCGCGCACCAACAACCAGCTCGGCGTGTCGTTCGTCGAGACGACGGTGCTGGCCGTGAGCGCGGTCGCCGCCCTCGCCCTCTTCCGCTGGGTCGAGCGCCGCCGCGGCTACGTGCTGCCGGGAAAGGGACAGCGCGCCCGCCGCCACGAGCCTCGGTCGGCGATCGTGCGCGCGCTCGCCCCCGTCCTCGTCGCGATCCTGGTGACGTCGCTCGTCCTGCCGCACGCGATGCTCGCGCTCGTCTCGTTCGCTCGCGAGGGCGCCTGGACCACGCAGGTCCTCCCGCCCTCGTACACCCTCGACAACTTCCGCCGCCTCGCCACCGATCCGCGGCTGCTCGAGCCGATCCGCAACAGCGTGACGATGGCGCTGGTCGCGACGGTGGCGAATGTCGTCTTCTGCGTCGCGGCGGCGTATCTCGTCGTGATGCGCCGTTTCCGCGGCCGCCGGCTCCTCGAGGTCCTCCTCTCGCTCCCGTGGGCGATCCCGGCGACGGCGATCGCGATCGGGCTCGCGTCCACCTTCAACCGCAACGATCCCCTCCTGCTGCGAATCCTCCTCGTCGGCACCTGGTGGATCCTCCCCCTCGCCTACTTCATCCGCGGCATTCCCCTCGTGACCACCGCCGTCGAGGGATCGCTGCGGCAGATGGATCCCTCCACCGAGGAAGCGGCGCGCGGGCTCGGCTCCCCCTGGTGGCTGACCGTGAAGCGCATCGTCCTCCCCGCCGCGAAGCCGGGGATCGTCGCCGGCGCGGTGCTAGCCGCGATCACCGCGGTCGGCGAGTTCGTCGCCAGCACGGTGCTCTACTCGCACTCGAACCGCCCGATCTCGGTCGAGATCTACGCGCAGTTCCGCACCGGGACCTTCGGCACTGCGGCCGCGTACAGCCTCCTGCTGATCCTCCTCGTCCTCATCATCACGCTCCTCGCCCGCTGGGGGGAGAACCGGGTCGACCCCGAGTCCTCGACCCTCGCCGGCTGAGCCACGGCCAGCCCCTGCGCAGCCGCCAGAAGGCGGGCCAGGCGTAACACCGGGCGTCATTGACGCGTCATCTGCGGGGGTCTATTCTTGCCGAACCCACCACGGGTTCGGCCGGCGTCGAAGCCGCTGACCCCTCCCTCCGCGTCACGATCGGCGGAGCGACCCTGAGCGCATGGGATGCATGGCTGGTGTGAGAGACGCGCTCCACGACGACATGTCGCCTGGTGAAGACCACCGGTTGAGCGCGCAGCTGACGCGCCTCGACTCGGTGCTCGAGCACGTCCCCCTCGCCGTCGCCCTCTTCGACGAGGAGCTCCGGCTGCTGCGCGCGAACCAGCGCTATCGCGACCTCACCGGCACCGACACCGTCGGCGCGATCGGGCGCTCGGTCTACGACTCGTTCCCGAACGCACTCGCCGACCTCGACGACCTGATCGACCGCGTCGTCAGCGGGCTGCCGATGATCCCGCAGCGCGTCGCCTTCCGCCCGCGCCTCGGGGCCGAGCGGATGATCGACGTGATGTTCACCGTGGTCGCGCCGGCGAGCGCGGCACCGGGAAACGAGGGCGGGCTGCTCTTCGTCGGCACCGACGTCACCGATCGCGAGCAGCTGCGTGCCGACCTCGCCCGCAGCATCGCCCAGCTCGAGACGATCTTCGACGTCATCCCCGACTCGGTGCGGGTCTTCGATTCCGACGGCAAGATCACCCGCTCCAACGCGCAGGCCGCGCTCGAGCACGGCGCCGAGCGCCCAGAGGCGCTGGAAGACCTCTGGCGGCTCGACCGTCCGCGCACGATCGACGGGGTGAGCCTCTTCGTCCACGAGCACCCGACCGCGCGAGCGTTAGGCGGCGAACGCGTCCGCGGCGAGAGCCTCGCCGTCCGCCGCGGCGAGGGGGAGACGGGGCCCGCGGTCGTCGAGGTGAACTCGAATCCGCTCCGCGACGAATCGGGGAAGATCCGCGGCGCGGTCACCGTCGAGCGCGACGTCACCGAGCGGACGCGGCTCTCGCGCCAGCTCGAGGAGCAGGTGCGCCGCACCGCCGAGCTGTACGAGCGGGTCTCGACCGAAGCCGAACGTCTCGAGCGGATGGTCGAGGCACGCACCCAGGAGCTGCTCGAGCTGCAGGAGGAGCGCTCGCGCGAGCGGCGCCTCACCGCGGTCGGCCAGCTCGCCGCCGGCGTCATGCACGACGTCAACAACGCGCTCAACCCGATCATGGCCGCCGCCTACCTGCTCGAGGCGAACGCGGCCAACCCCGACGCGGTCCGCGACTACGCCCAGCGCATCGCCAAGGCGGCGGAGACTGGAGCGGCGACCGCCGCCCGCGTCGGGCGCTTCATCCGGCAGGAGCCGCTGCAGGGCGAGCGCGAGGAGCTGGTCGACCTCTCGGCGATGGCCGACGAGGTCGTCGCGATGACGCAGCCGCTCTGGGCGGAGCGTGCCCGCGGCGCGCCGGTGACGCTCGCCCGCGACCTCGCCCCGCACGTCGCGCTGCGGGGGATCAGCGGCGAGATCCGCGAAGCGCTGATGAACCTCGTCCAGAACGCGCTCGACGCGCTGACCGGGGGCGGGACGCTCGGCATCCGCACCGTCGCGAAGGGCGACATGGCGTGCATCGAGGTCAGCGACACGGGGATCGGGATGACCGAGGAGGTCCGCGAGCGCGCCTTCGACCCGTTCTTCACGACGAAGGGACGCCGCGGCACGGGGCTCGGGCTGTCCGAGGTCTATGGCATCGTCAAGCGCCATCGCGGGCAGGCGGAGATCGAGTCGTCCCCGGGGGCGGGCACCATCGTCCGGCTCTGCTTCCCGCTGGCGCGGCTCGATGAGGGATCCGTCGCGCCGAAGACGGACTCGCGGGCACGGGCGCCCCGGCGGATCCTCATCGTCGAGGACAACGACGACGGCCGCGACTTCATGAAGGCACTGCTCGAGTCCGACGGCCACACGGTCGACGCCGTCGCCACGATGCACGACGCCCTCGAGCGGCTCGGCACGCTCGGCTCGCGCTACGGCGTGCTCATCACCGACATCGGCCTCCCCGACGGGAACGGATGGGAGCTCGTCGAGTCGGCCCGCGCCGCCTATCCTTCGCTCCGCATCGGTGTCGTGACCGGGTGGGAGATTCGCGCCGCGTCGTCGAGCGCGGACTTCACGCTCCGGAAGCCGGTTGCCGCACGTGAACTCCTGTCGCTCGTCGTTGCCGCCGAGTAAGCTCCAGCATACCGCGCGCGCGCGGGGACGCACCTGCGCGAGAGGCCTCCCACGATCCCGGCTTTTTCTTCATCAATGTCCGATACCGCAGCATCCTCAGGCCCGATCCGCATCCTCCTCGCCGAGGACGACGACAACGCGCGCTCGCTGCTCGTCGACCTGCTCGCTGCGCTCGGCCACACGGTGGTCGCGCACGTGAGCGGAGGACGCGAGGCGATCGCGCGCGCGAGCGAAGTTAAGCCTGACGTCGTGCTGCTCGACGTGCACATGCCCGGCGGCTCGGGACTGGAGGCCGCCGAGGAGATCCGGCGCAGCGTTCCCGGCGCCGCGGTCGTGCTGTTCAGCGGCGACCAGACCATAACGCTTTCCGAGCACGACATCACCGCGACATCGGCGATCGCCTTCCTCCCGAAGCCGACGCCGCCGAAGATGCTCGACTCGACGATCCGCCTCGCCGCGATGCGCGCGAAGGAGCTGCTCACCGCGCGCAGCGAAGCGCAGGACGCGAAGCAGCAGCTGGAAAACCGGAAGACCATCGAGCGCGCGAAGGGGATCCTGATGCGGCGCACCGGATCCTCGGAGCAGGAGGCATATCGCATCCTGCAGCGCACGAGCCAGGACCGTTCGGTGCCGATGGTCGAGATCGCGAAGGCAGTCCTCGACAGCGAACCGAACGCCGCGCCTCCGACGCCCCCGAAGAAGTAGGGCGGGGGATCGGCGTGAGCACGTGGCAGGCGCCGGCCGCGATCGGCGCGCTCCTGCTCTTCGCCGCGGGGCTCGTCGTCGCGACGCTCCGCCAGGCGTGGCGCCGCTCCGAGGCGCTGCGCGCCGAGCTCGAGCTGGCCAACATCGAGCTCGTCGAAGCGAACGCCGAGGCGCATCACGCGCGCGAGAGCGCGGAGGCGGCGGCGCACCGGAAGGAGGAGGTGCTCGCGATCCTCGACACGGTGCTCGACAGCTCGCCGGTCGCCTTCGCCCTCTACGACCGCGATCTCCGCTTCATCCGCATCAACCGCGCATTCGCCGAGCTCACCGGCCAGGCGCCGATCGACCATATCGGCGAGACCATCGGCGACCTCTCGCCCGGTCTCGCGCAGGTGCTGTCTCCCTCACTCGAACTCGTGCTCGGCGAGGACATCCCGCTCCGCGACGTCGAGATCTCCCTCGACGGGCTGCCTAACGGCAGCGGGACGCGCCCGCTCAGCCGCCACTGGCTGGCCAGCTTCTACCCGGTCCGCACGGCGAGCGGGGCGGTGCTCGGCGTCGGCGCGCTGATGCTCGAGGTCAGCGAGCGGAAGAACCTCGAGGAGCAGTTCCGCCAGGCGCAGAAGATGGAAGCGGTCGGCCGCCTCGCCGGCGGGATCGCCCACGACTTCAACAACCTGCTGACGGTGATGTCGAGCTGCAGCGAGCTCCTCCTCCTCGACCTCGCGCAGGAGGACCGCCGCCGCACCGACGTCGAGGAGATCCGCCGCGCGGCGCAGCGCGCGGCCGGGCTGACGCGGCAGCTGCTTGCCTTCAGCCGCAAGCAGATCCTCCAGCCGACGATGCTCGACCTGAACGCGATCGTCAGCGAGATGGAGAAGATGCTGCGCCGCGTCCTCGGCGAGGACGTCGCCCTGGTGACCGCGCTCGACCCCGACCTCGGCTTCGTCCGCGCCGACCACGGCCAGGTCGAGCAGGTGCTGATGAACCTCGTCGTCAACGCCCGCGACGCGATGCCCGGCGGCGGGCGGATCGTCCTCCGCACCCGCAACGTCGCGCAGGGGGAGGGGGATCCGCTGGTCGCGCTCGAGGTGATCGACGAAGGCGTCGGCATCAGCGCCGACGCGCTGCCGCACATCTTCGAGCCCTTCTACACGACCAAGGAGCAGGGAAAGGGCACCGGCCTCGGGCTGTCCACGGTCTACGGCATCGTCAAGCAGAGCGGAGGCGACGTCGAGGTCGACACGACGTTAGGCAGCGGCACGACGTTCCGCATCCTCCTTCCCCGCTACCGCGAGGCACCGGGCACCCGCCGGGCGAGCCCCGCCGGGGTGATCGCTCCCCGCTCGCGCGGCACGATCCTCATCGTCGAGGACGAGGAGGCCGTCCGCAACCTCGCCATGCGCATCCTCCGCCGCGAAGGCTACACGGTGTACGTCGCCTCCAGCGCGGCGGAGGCGGAAGCGGTGTTCGCCGGAAGCGGCGCCGAGATCACGCTCCTCATCTCCGACCTCGTCCTCCCCGGCCTCAGCGGACTCGACCTCGCAAAGCGCCTCCGTGGCAGGCGTCCGGCGTTAGGCGTCCTGCTGATGTCCGGCTACACGGACCGCGACGTCGGCGCCTTCCAGCAGGAGATGGACGGCGTGTCGTTCCTGCAGAAGCCGTTCACGCCGGACTCGCTGGTCGGATGCGTCGGGGAGCTGCTGGGGAGGTGAGGGGGCCCTGGTGAGCGGCGGTGAGGGGACCGCGGACCTGCGCCGCGGAAACGGCGAGCTTTCGCAAAGGCGGGCGCCACGAACGGCAACTGCCGTTGAATCCAAGGGTGCGATTCGCGGGCTCGCGATCCGGCGCGCGGACCCACGCGGTTGAGAGGTCCTCGTGGGAGACTCGTGCGCGGATCGAGTGCTCGGCGCCGCACGAGCACCAACAGGGGGAAAGACGATTCGCGGATTTCGCGGATGGCCGCGGATCGTTCGGCATGGCAGGTGAGCGCCGCTCGCCGGGTCAACCGCTCTCGCCGATGACGCCGATCGTTCCCGGTGGCGCGCGGCGCCCCGTGGGGCCGACCGAGGCCGTATCCGCGTCATCCGCGAAATTGCCGTTCACCCGTTGATGCCGGTCAGGCGCGACGTCCTCCCCCCGGCGGCCGGCACCAGGGCTCCGGGTGTGGCGCCGGGTTCTCATCCACCCGGTGCCGGATCCTTCGTCATCGGCGAGCTCGCCGGTCCCACTGCCGCCGTCGCTCACCCCCCGCCCGCCGCCTGCAGCTCCGCGTCTCGCGCGAAGTGCTCCATCCCCCGCCCGAGCAGCAGCGTCGCCGCGACGAATGCCGCGCAGATCCAGAACGGCGCGCTGATGCCGATGGACTGGAAGGCCCAGCCGGCGATGAGCGGGAAGATCACGCGCGAGATTCCGCCCCACGTCTGCTGCGTCCCCATGTAGAGGCCGCGCTCGTGCTGCGAGATGACGCGCGAGAGGAGCGCCGTCACGCAGGGGAAGGTGAACGCGGTGCCTAACGGTATGAGGGCGACGGCGGCGGCGAGGAACGGGATGTTGTGGGCGAGCGGGATCAGCACCAGCCCGGCCGTCAGCATCACGATCCCGATCCGCGACAGCCGGGCTTCTCCCCACCGGTCCACCGCCGGGCCGAGGAACACCGCCCGCGTCAGCACCGAGATCGACCCGACGTAGGCGAAGAAATAGCCGATGTTCTCGGCGGTCACGCCGAACGAGCGCGCAAGGTAGAGGGCGAGGATCGCGTTCATTCCCATGAAGGCGCCGATCCCGATCGCGTAGATCCAGATCAGCCGCGACGCCGGGGTGCGCGGGTTGGTGATGACGCTCATCACCGCCGTCCACGACCGGCCGGGAACGCGCGGGCGCTCGGTCGTCGACTCGACCACCACCCGCGACTCGCGGAGGTAGATGTAGGCGAACAGCATGTTGAGGAGGCAGAGCGCCGCCGCGAGCAGCCCCGGCGCCTTCTCGGCGAGCGTCACCGACCAGCTGCCGATCGCGATCGGATGCCGGCCCGCGCTCAGCGCCCAGCTGCCGAGCAGCGGGCCGATCGTCACGCCGAGATTCGTCGCTGCCGACAGCCAGCCGAGGCTCCGCGCACGGTTCTTCGGCTCGGTCGCGTCGGAGACGTACGCCTGGATCACCCCGACCGTCCCGCCGCCCGCGCCCTGCACGATGCGCGAGAGGAAGAGCATCCAGATCGAGCCGGCATACGCGAAGATCACGTAGGCGATCGCGCTCGAGAAGAGCGCGACCAGCAGCGCGGGGCGACGCCCGTAGCGGTCGGAGAAGCGCCCCCACACCGGCGCGCTGAGCAGCGCGGCAACCGAGAACGCCGACACGAGCACCGTGTACATCAGTGGCGATGCACCGAGCTTCGTCGCGTAGAACGGGAGGAGCGGGATGACGATGAGGACGCCCACCATGTCCAGCATCGCCGTGACGATCAATACGAGAAGCTTCCCCACCGATTCTCCGCCGACAGGTGTTTCGATGCGTGACTGCGGGCGAGGGAGTGCGCCGTCAGGCGCTCTCCTCCCGCCCGAGCGCGGCCGGCTGCACCGCCTTCCCGACCACCCCCGCCAGCGCGATGATCGTCAGCACGTAGGGGATCATCTCGATGAACTGCGACGGGATCGCCTGGGTGCCCTGAAGCTGGATCTGCAGCGTCTCCGCCGCGGCGAAGAGGAGGCAGGCGATCGCCACCCGCTTCGGCTCCCACCGCCCGAAGATCGTCGCCGCCAGGGCGATGAAGCCGCGCCCGGCCGTCATCTGGTCGGTGAACTGGTGCTGGTCGAGCGCGAGGTAGACCCCGCCTAACGATGCGAGCATCCCGCTCAGCACGACCGCGATGTACCGCGTCCGCGCGACGTTGACGCCGACCGAGGCCGCCGCCTCGGGATGCTCGCCGACCGCGCGCACCCGCAGCCCGAACGCGGTCCGCGCCAGCAGCCAGCCGACCGCCGCCAGCGCGAGGAGCCCGAGCCAGACGAGCGGGTTGATCGCCAGCGCCGCGAACCCGCTCCCGCTCTCCGCCCGGCCGAAGCCGGGGACGCGCGGCGAGTTCGACGAGCTGTCGTAGAGCAGGCGGAGGAAGAACCGCGTCAGCCCGACCACCAGCAGGTTGATCGCGACACCGGTGACGACCTGGTTCGCCTTGAACTTCAGCGCCGACACCGCGTAGAGCAGCGCCAGCAGCCCGCCGAAGATCATCCCGGTGATCGCGCCGAGCACCGGGCTTCCCGTCGCCAGCGCGCCGACCGCCGCGCCGAAGGCGCCGCCGAGCATGTAGCCCTCGAGCGTCAGCGCGATGAGCCCCGACCGCTCCGACATCACGCCCCCCGCGCCGGCGAACAGGTAGGGGATCGCGATGCGCAGCGTCTGCGCGAGGAAGGCGAGCGCGATCACTTGCCCACCTCCGGGGTCGGCGCATCGAGCGGGGTCTTCTTCGCCAGCGAGCGGGCGACGTCCTTCGCCGTCGAGCGGATGCTCCGCCTGACGGCGGGGACAGCCGTCGCCACCGCGAGGATCACCACCGCCTGCAGCACGTCCACCATCTGCTTCGGCACCAGCGCGTTCACCGCCAGCCCGCCCTGCGACAGCGTCGCGAAGAGCAGCGCCGCGATGACGATGCCTGATGGGCTGTTGCGCCCGACCAGCGCGACGGCGATCCCGAGGAAGCCGGCGCCGGTCGCGAACCCCTCCTCGTAGTACCGCTTGTAGCCGAGCACGAAGTTGATCCCGCCCATCCCGGCCAGTGCGCCGGAGATCGCCAGCGCGCGCCAGCGCACGCTCGCCACGTCGACACCGCCGTACTCCGCCGCGTCGGGCTGCAGCCCGACCGCGCGCAGCTCGTAGCCGCGCCGCGTCCGGAACAGGTACCAGCTCACCGCCGCCGCCGCCGCCAGCGCGACGAGCAGCGTCAGGTTCGCCGCCGAGCCGTGGAACACCGGCATGATGTCCGACAACCGCGTCACCGCGCCGGTGCGGATCTCCGGGGTGTGCAGCGACTCCGGGACGTGGATCTTCGCCGATACGATCCACCCGAGCAGGGCGAGCACGACGAAGTTGAGCATGATCGTCGTGATCACCTCGTGCGCCCCGAACCGCGCCCGCAGGTAACCCGGCACCGCGCCGACGACCCCGCCGGAGGCAGCCGCCCCGATCGTGCAGAGCACGATCGCGATCAAGGCCGGGGTCGCAGCCGGCAGCGCCAGGCCGATCAGCGCCGCGGCGAAGCCCCCGGCCGCCAGCTGCCCCTCGCCACCGATGTTGAACAGCCCGGCGCGGATGCCTAACGCCACCGCGAGCCCGGTGAAGGTGAGCGTCGTCGCCTTGTACAGCACCTGCCCGATTCCGTACGCGTTCCCCCACGTCCCTTCGAGCAGCAGCTCGTACACCGCCGCCGGCGACTGGCCGAAGGTGAGGATCAGGAAGTCTCCGACCACGATCGCGACGAGCAGCGCGACGACCGGTGGGAGCAGCGTCTCCATCAGCTGCGTCTTTCGCGCCTCGTTCATGCCGCCCCCGCCGTGTCGGCCGCGCCGGCGGCGCCGGTCATGTACGGGCCGAGCACCTCGGCGCTCGCCTCGCCCCGCGGCAGCACCGCGACGATCTTCCCGCCGTACATCACCGCGATCCGGTCGGACAACGCGAGCACCTCGGCCAGGTCCGCCGAGACGAGCAGCACGGCCTTGCCGTCGGTGCGCGCCCGGCGGAGCCGCTCATGGATGAACTCGATCGCGCCGACGTCGACCCCGCGCGTCGGCTGTGCGGCGAGCAGCACCCTGAAGTCGCGCCCCATCTCGCGGGCGATGACGATCTTCTGCTGGTTGCCCCCCGACAGCGCCCGCGCCGGGAGCTGCGGGCTCGGCGGGCGGATGTCGAACTCGGCGACCCGCCGCCGCGCGTGGTCGTTGATGCGCGCGATGTCCAGCTGCGCGTCGCGCGTGAAGTGATGCTGCTGCCCGAGGATCAGGTTGTCGGCGATGCTGTAGTCGAGTACGAGCCCGCGGCGGTGCCGGTCTTCCGGGACGTGCGAGAGCCCGGCGTCGCCGCGCCCGCGCACCGTCAGGCGGCTCGCGTCCTGCCCGGCGATCCGGATCTCGCCTCCGGCCAGGGGCGCGAGGCCGGCGATGGCCTCGACCAGCTCCGTCTGCCCGTTGCCCTCGACCCCGGCGATCCCGACGATCTCCCCCGCCGCAACGGTGAGCGAGACGTCGTTCACGACCCCGCGCCGGCGCGGCGAGTCGACGCGCACGTCGCGCAGCTCGAGGAGCGCCGGACCGTTAGGCAGCGCCGCCCCCGCCCCCGCTGGCGCGGCGCCCGCCGCGTCGAGGGCGAGGGCGACGTCGCGACCGACCATCGCCCGCGCGATGTCGCGCGGCGTCGTCTCCCTCGTCCGCAGCCGGGCGACAGTCTCCCCGCCGCGCATCACCGTGATCGCGTCGGAGACGTCCATCACCTCGTCGAGCTTGTGGGTGATGAGGATGATCGTCCCGCCGTCGGCGCGCAGCTTCCGCAGCACGTCCCACAGCTGCGTCACCTCGGGCGGGGAGAGCACCGCCGTCGGCTCGTCGAGGATCAGGATCCTGGCGCCGCGATAGAGCGCCTTCAGGATCTCCACCCGCTGCGCCTCGCCGACCGAGAGGTCGGCGACCTTCGCCGCCGGCGGCACCACCAGTCCGCTTCGCGCCGAAAGGTCGGCGACCGACCGCTCGGCGGCGCGGCGGTCGATCGTCACTCCGCGCTTCGGCTCCCGCCCGAGCACCACGTTCTCGGCGACGGTGAGCGGGGCCACGAGCATGAAATGCTGGTGCACCATCCCCACCCCGGCCTCGATCGCCTCGGCGGTGTTCCATCCCGTGACGTCGCGCAGCTCGCCGTCGTTCCCGCCGTCGCCTTTCACTACGCTCACCTCAACTCGTCCCTCGGCGGCGGCGTACATCCCGCCGAGGATGCGCATCAGCGTCGACTTCCCGGCGCCGTTCTCCCCGACGAGGGCGTGGATCTCCCCGCGCTTCACCTCGAGCGAGGCGCCACGGTTGGCCACCACGTCGCCGAAGGCCTTCACGATCCCGCTCATCCGCACCGCGACCGGCGCCGCGCCGGCACCAGGCATGCGCGACACGTTCATCGCGTGTCCGGGACGTGGATCTTCCCGGCGATGATCTGCTCGCGCAGCGCCTCGAGCCTCGTCCGCACCGAGTCGGGAATCAGCTGCCGGTTGTTCGCGTCGTACACGTAGCCCACCCCGTTCTCGGCGAGGCCGAACTGGTAGATGCCCCCGGTGAACTTCCCGTCCTTCACGCGCTTGATCGCGTCGTAGACCGCGGCATCGACACCCTTCACCATCGAGGTGAGGATGAATCCCGGTGCTTCCTGGTATTGGTCGGCGTCGACGCCGATCGCCAGCTTCCCCGTCTGGCGGGCAGCTTCGAAGACACCGAGCCCCGTCGAGCCTGACGCGTGGAAGATCACGTTCACCCCGCTCTGGTACTGCGCGAGCGCGAGCTCCTTGCCGCGTCCCGGATTGCGGAACGCTTCGGGGGTGACCCCCGCGTACTGCGCGATGACGGTGCAGTCCGGGCAGACCTGCTTCACCCCGGCGCGGTAGCCAGCCTCGAACTTGTGGATGAGCGGGATGTCCATCCCGCCGACGAAGCCGACCTTCTTCGACTTGCCGACGAGCGCGGCGAGCGCGCCGACGAGAAAGGAGCCCTGCTCCTCGCGGAACTTGAGCGCGGCGAGGTTCGGCGGCGGCGGGATGACCTTGCCTGTGGAGTCGGTCGCCAGCGCGTAGTCGACGCCGGCGAAATGGACGCCGGGATATTCCTTCGCCAGCGCCGTCAGGTCGTCGGTGAAGATGAAGCCGACGCCGATGACGAGGTCCATGTGCTCGGCGGCGAGCAGCCGCAGCCCCGCCTCACGGTCCGAGCCTTCACCCGGCTCGATGAAATGAACGCGCGCACCGAGCTCCTTCTCGGCACGCTCACCGCCGAGAAACGCGCCGTCGTTGAACGACTTGTCGCCGCGGCCGCCGACGTCGAAGACGATGCCGACGTCGAGCCCATCGCTCGCCGGCGGTTGCGCGGCGCCGCTCGGATGGATGGCGAGCAGCGCGATGTGGGCGAGCAGCAGCGCGCCGGCGAGGATGAGCGGTTTTCGCACGGGAGAAAGCTCGCAGCGGTATTACCGCCGGGCAAGGCGTCGAATGTCTGCGTTGCGCGAGGCGCGGGCAGGACCGGTGCGCCGCGTTGGCTACGGGTGGGGGAGGGTCTTAACGGTTGAACAACGATTTCACGGATCAAATCGGATTACACGGATCGCTCCGTGTGGCGGAGTGAGTCCATCCCGGCTCCTCAGCATCCTCGAGGACTTTGTGAACGGCATGTCCGGGCGAGACCATCTCGACACGCGTGCCCCAGGGTTTTCGACCCTGGTGCGGGAGCCTTCTCTCGAGAGGAGCGATCCGCGCAATCAGATGTGATCCGTGAAATCGCAGTTCAAGCTGTTAAGACTGCCGCTGAGGCGTAGCCGCCTGGGCGGGCAGGACCCGGCACCAGCACCCCGATCCCGCGCGCCAGCGAGGGTGTCCACTTTCGCCGCGCCCGTCGCGGCTCTTGATTACGGTCACATGCCCGAACGCATCCGAACCAGGTTCCTCGTCGTCGGCAGCGGTGTCGCCGGGCTGCACGCCGCGTGGCGCGCCTCGGAGCACGGCGACGTCCTGGTCCTGACCAAGCGCTCGCTGTTCGACAGCGCGACCGCGTATGCGCAGGGCGGGATCGCCGCCGCCCTCGGCGCCGGCGACTCCCCCGAGCTGCACCGCCGCGACACGCTCGCCGCCGGTGCTGCCCTTGCCGATGCTGCCGCCGTCACTGTCCTCGTCACCGAGGGCCCGGCGCGCGTCCGCGAGCTCCACACCGCCGGCGCCGACTTCGACCTCGCACCGGGCGGCGACTTCAAGCTCGGGCGTGAGGCGGCCCACTCGACGAACAGGATCGTCCACGCCCACGGCGACCAGACCGGTGCCGAGGTCGCACGCACGCTGGTCGCCAGGGTGCAGGAGAGCGAACGCATTCGCGTCCTCGAGAAGACGCGCGTCCTCGACCTGATCGTCGACGACGGACGCTGCGTCGGGGCGCGCGCGAGCGTCGCCGGCCGCGCGACCGAGATCATCGCCGACGCGACGGTGCTCGCCACCGGCGGGTGCGGGCAGCTCTTCCTTCACACGACGAACCCGGTGGTCGCCACCGGCGACGGCTTTGCGATCGCCCACCGCGCAGACGTCACGCTCGCCGACATGGAGTTCGTCCAGTTCCATCCCACGGCGCTCGACACCGCGGAGAATCCGCTGGCGCTGATCTCCGAGGCGGTGCGCGGCGAGGGCGCGGTCCTCGTCAACGAGGAGGGCGAGCGCTTCATGCTCAGGAAGCACAAGCTCGCCGAGCTCGCGCCGCGCGACGTCGTCGCCCGCGCGATCTTCGCGCAGCGGAAGGGCGGGCGGAAAGTGTATCTCGACGCGCGGAAGGTGCGCGGCTTCGCCAGGCGCTTTCCCGGGATCCTCGCCCTCTGCGCCGCGCGCGGCATCGATCCGCGAACACAGCTCATCCCGGTGACACCGGCCGCGCATTACATGATGGGCGGGATCGTCACCGACCTCGCCGGCCGGTCGAGCATGCCCCGGCTCTATGCCGCGGGGGAGGTCGCGCGCACCGGCGTGCACGGCGCCAACCGCCTCGCCTCGAACTCGCTGCTCGAGGGGCTCGTCTTCGCCGAGCGCGTCGCCCGCGACATGATCGAGACACCGGAGCTCCGCGACGAGCCGCCGCGCGGCGACTGGCGCGTGCCGGTGCTCAGCGACCGCGGTGCGGCCCAGGTCGCGGCCGACCACATCCGCACCGTGATGTGGGAACACGCCGGGATCTCGCGGACGGCGGGCGGGCTGCGCAAGTGCATCGTCCTGCTCGACGGGATCGAGGACCGCCTCCCCGAGGGGGCGACCGAGGAGCGGAACATGGTGCAGACCGCCCGGCTCATCGCCGAAGCGGCGCTATTGCGCAAGGAGTCGCGAGGCGGTCATTTCCGCAGTGACTTCCCCCGCGCCCGCAGCGTCTGGCGCGGGAAGCACATCGAATGGTGACCATTCATGGTCAGCGTCAGGCCTAACGGTATCGGTGCGGCCGTCCGCGCGGTCGGCCGTGCCGCGCTCGGCGCCGCCCTGCTTGCTGCCGGCGCCTGTTCCGGCGCGAAGCGCGACGATTCCGGCGCGACGTCCGGCACGCCGCCTGGCACGCCGCCTGGCGCGGGGGCCACCCCCACGCCCTCCCCCTACGTCGCCGACATCCCGCCCTGGCCCGCGGACACCACCGCCGTCGGCGTCGACCAGGACGGCCGCCTGCGCAGCGAGCTCGCGGCCGCGGTTCCGTCGTGCGGCGGCGAAACCCCGGTCGTCGCGCAGGATTCGGTCGGGCCGCTCTTTCCCGGGATGCCCATCGCCAACCTGTTCGGGCGCTGCCCGCACCCGCTGCAGCTCTGGCATCGTGGCAACGGGCAGTACACCCCCGCGCTCGCCGTGACGCTCGGCAACGCCCTGCTCCTGATGGACGCGAGCGGGACGATGGCCGACGCGGTGATCATCCGCATCACCGCAGTCTCCGGCGCGAGGACGAGCGAGGGGATCGGTCCCGGCTCCCCGCTCGCCGACGTCCAGCGCGCGTACGGGGCCCCGACCTGGCGCCGCGACCAGTGCGCGGTCGATGCGCTGTTCGATTCGCGCCCGGGGCTCGTCGTCCACACGACCTTCCCCGACAATGGGAGCGACGCGTACACCTGCGAGGATATCCGGCGCTTCGGAACCGGCAGTGACTTTTCTCACTTCCCCCGCGGGGCGACCGTCGGCTGGATCGCCGCCGAGCTCGTCGACGTGAATTGAGCAGGATGATCTCCGCTTTCGGTCGCCCATCCCGCATGGTTGCTTTCGAATCCCGTTCCCGCCGTCTCGCAGCCGACAGCCCCCACGGAACCACTTGATGCCCTTCGACCCCGCACCACAGTTCGCCGAGCTGCACGAGGAGATCCGCCGTCTCGCCCGCGACCGGAACGCCGTCATCCTCGCCCACAACTACGAGCGCCCCGAGGTCCAGGACGTCGCCGACTACGTCGGCGACTCGCTGGGCCTGTCGCGCGAAGCGGCGAAGACCGAGGCGGACGTCATCGTCTTCTGCGGCGTGCACTTCATGGCCGAGACCGCCGCGATCCTGTCTCCCGACAAGACCGTCCTTCTCCCCGACATGGCCGCCGGCTGCTCGCTCGCCTCGACCATCGATGCCGGCCAGCTCCGCGAGTGGAAAGCCGAGCATCCGGGCGCGGTCGTCGTCTCGTACGTGAACACCACCGCCGAGGTGAAGGCCGAGACCGACATCTGCTGCACCAGCGCCAACGCCGTCCAGGTGGTCGAATGGGCCGCCCGCGAATGGGGCGTCGACCGCGTCATCCTGATCCCCGACGAATATCTGGCCCGCAACGTCGCGGCCCAGACCACGGTCGGCATCATCGCCTGGAAGGGCCGCTGCGAGGTGCACGAGCGCTTCACCGCCGCCGACATCGCCGAGATGCGGGCCGCGTATCCGGGCGCGGAAATCCTC
>DASZNJ010000236.1:0-16538 GCA_035551575.1 Gemmatimonadaceae bacterium | reverse complement strand
GGCACGGACCCCGACCGGCCGCGACCTCGCCGCGCTGCTCGATACCGGGATCAATGCGCTCGGCGCGCAGCTCACGCAGCGCCCGCTGAGCAAGGCGGTCCCGATCGTCGACGAGAAGCTCGTCCCGATCGAGACCCTGCTCCTCCGCGGCCGCGCCGCCCTCGACCGCGCACGCTCGCTGCGCAACGAGCTGCGCGACGCCGCCCGCACCCCCTCGCCCGACGAGCTCGCCGAGCTGTACGACCTGCTCGAGCTGGCCGCGAGCGAGTGATCCTCAACCAGTACCGCACATGAAGCTCGGCTGGCGGGGCGCGATCGGCATCGCGCTCAGCATCGCGCTCCTCGTCTACGCGCTGCACGACGTCAACTTCCGCGTCGTCGCCGCGACGCTGCAGCGGTCGAACATCCCGCTCTTCGCGCTGGCGACGATCGCCGCGACCGCGATCTTCCCGCTCCGCGCGCGGCGCTGGCGCGTGATCCTCGACCCGGTCGCCCCCGATCTCCCCTTCTCCAGCCTGTGGCGCGCGACGGCGATCGGGATGATGATCGGCAACATCGTGCCGGCGCGGGCGGGGGAGCTGGCCCGCGCCTACGCCCTGAGCAGGGAGGAGCCGAAGGTCGGCTTCGCCGCGGCATTCGCGTCGATCGCGGTGGACCGGGTCTTCGACGCGGTGGTCATCCTCTTCCTGCTGTTCATCGCGATGCTCGACCCCGCGTTCCCCTCGGGGACGCGGATCGCGGACCAGCCGGTCGCGAACTGGGCGGGGGGCGGGATCATCGCGGTGGTCGCGCTGCTCGCCGTGCTTTACGCGCTGGTGCTCTTCCCGGCGCGCGTCCTGACCATCTACGAGTTCTTCGTCAGGCGGCTGGCGCCGAAGCTCGAGGCGCGCGGCCGCGACGCACTGCTCGCCTTCGCCGGCGGGTTGAGCGTGCTCCGCGCGCCGCGCCGCTTCGCCTCGGTGCTCGGCTGGACCATGGTCCACTGGCTCTGCAACGCCCTTGCCTTCTGGCTCGGCTTCAAGGCGGTGGGGATCGCGACGCCGTTCTCCGCGGCGCTGTTCGTCCAGGGGATCATCGCGATCGGCGTCGCGATCCCGTCGGCGCCGGGCTTCTTCGGCGTCTTCGAGGCGATCGCCCGGGAGAGCCTGGCCGTCTACGGGGTCGGCCCCGACCTCGCGGTCGCCTGGGCGATCGGCTTCCACATCCTCAGCTTCATCCCGATCACCGTCATCGGCGCCGTCTACTTCGCGCGGCTCGGGCTGAAGATGGGCGACCTCGGGGCGGCCGCCGAGCGTTAGGCAGCGATGCCGGCCGCCCGTGTCGCCGCCCACGCGAAGATCAACCTCGCGCTGCGCATCCTCGCCCGGGAGGCGTCGGGGTTCCACGACCTCGAGACGCTCTTCTGCCGGATCGCCCTCGCCGACGACGTCGTCGTCCGCGTCGGCGACGCGACGGACCGGGCGCTGACCTGCACCGGCGAGGCGCTCCCCGAGGAGGGGCTCGGCGCGCCCGAGGAGAACCTCGCCTGGCGGGCGGCCGACGCGTATGCCGGCTACGACAACTGGCCGCGCGGCTTCACGATCGAGATCGAGAAGCGCATCCCGGTCGGGGGCGGGCTCGGTGGGGGGAGTGCCGACGCCGGCGCGGTGCTTCGCGCCCTCAACGCCCTCAATCCACGCCCCCTTCCCCCGGCCGAACTGCTGGCGATCGCCGGAACGTTAGGCGCGGACGTCCCCTTCCTGACGGGCGACGCACCGCTCGCGCTGGCATGGGGACGCGGCGACCGGATGCTCGCGCTTCCGGCGCTCCCGGAGCGCGACGTCGCCCTCGTGCTCCCGCCCCATCCGGTGAACACCGCCGAGGCGTACGGCTGGCTGGCCGCCTCGCGAGCGGCGCTCACCGCGCAGCCGCACCGCGCGGTGCTGCACCCGCTCGCCGCGGTGACGACGTGGGAGGGTGTGGCGCGCCTCTCGGCCAACGACTTCGAGCCGGTCGTCTTCGAGCAGCGGCCGGAGCTCGCGAAGATCTACGAGCGGCTGGCCGCGGTCGAGGGCGTGGCCGTCGCGCGGATGAGCGGCTCCGGCTCGACGCTGTTCGCCCTGTTCGAGGATGAACTGCAGCTGCGCGCGGTGACGCAGGCGACCGGCTGCCGCGCCCTCGCGACGGCGACGCTCGCCGAGCTCCCGCTCGTCGGGGTCGACCTCGGCTGAGGGGGGAAAATCGGCGGCTCCGCGTTGCCCCTGGTGCCGGCCGCGACTATGATTTGAGCGGTGGCAGCTGCCCCTTCGTCCAATGGCAGGACAACGGCCTTTGGAGCCGTGAATCATGGTTCGAATCCATGAGGGGCAACATCGATTAAGCGTTCGAACGGGTGGCGGCGGGGGGGAGCGACGCGCGACGCGACGCTCCCCCTCGGCGCCACCCGGCGGTTACATTGCGCGCTTCAGTGATCGGGACGATGCGGAGTCGTTGACTCGACCGGCCCGGTCATCTAACTTTCGAGGCTGCATGGACGGCCTGGCGATTCAAGGACGCGGGTTCAAGCTGCTCTCCGGAGGCGCCAATCGCGCCCTCGCCGAGGAGATCGCCCGCAATCTCAACCTCGAGCTGTGCAAGGTCACGACGTCGCGGTTCGCCGACGGCGAGATCTTCGTCCGGATCGACGAGAACATCCGCGGGCACGACGTGTTCATCGTGCAGCCGACCAATCCGCCGGCGGAGAACGTCCTCGAGCTGCTGCTGCTCATCGACGCGGCACGGCGGGCGTCGGCGGCGCGAGTGACGTGCGTGATGCCGTACTACGGCTACTCACGGCAGGACAGAAAGGATCAGCCACGCGTCGCGATCGGCGCGAAGCTGATGGCAAACCTGATTCAGACGGCGGGTGCCGACCGGGTGCTGGGGATCGACTTTCACCAGCACCAGCTGCAGGGGTTCTTCGACGTTCCGGTCGACCACCTGTACGCGATGCCGGTGTTCGTCTCGCACTATCGCAGGAAGCAGTTGAGGGACCTGGTGGTGGTCGCCCCGGATGCCGGCTCGGCGAAGATGGCCCGCGGGTTCGCGAAGCGGTTGAACGCGACCTTCGCCATCATCGACAAGCGGCGCCCGGCGGCCAACGTCGCCGAAGTGGTGAACGTGGTCGGTGAAGTGGCGGACCGGGACGTCCTCATCCCGGACGACATGATCGACACCGCCGGAACGGTTTCAGAAGCATCCCGGGCGCTGAAGGCGCTCGGTGCACGAGACATCTACGTCTGCGCCACGCACGCGCTGCTCTCCGGCCCCGCCGTCGAGCGGCTCAACGGGGCGCCGATCGCGGAGGTGGCGGTCACCGACACCATCGCGATCCCCCCGGATCGGCGCTTCGACCGGTTGAAGGTTCTGTCCGTCGGAGAGCTGTTGTCGAAGGCGATCCGCTACACCCACAGCGAGCAGTCGGTCAGCTCGCTGTTCGACTGACGATCAGCCGGCGCGACCGCGCTCGACGATCGGGTCGATTCGTTCGTTTTACTGGAGAGTCTGATCATGGCTAACGCCTCACTTACCGCTACCGCGCGCGCCACGTCCGGCAAGGGTGCCGCTCGCTCCCTTCGTCGTGAGGGCAGCGTGCCTGCCGTCATCTACGGGCACGCCCGCGAGGCGCAGTCGCTCGCCGTCCCCGGCCGCGACCTCGAGAAGCTGCTCGGCACCATCGCGGCCGGCAGCACCGTCGTCGAGCTGGCGATCGACGGCAAGACCTCGCGCACGCTGATCCGCGAGATCCAGCGCCATCCCTTCAAGCGCCACATCCTCCACGTCGACTTCCAGGAGCTGGTGGCGGGTGAGAAGATCACCGTCATGATCCCGCTCGTGCTCCACGGCGTTCCGGAAGGCGTTCGCCTCGGCGGCGGCATCCTCGAGCAGATGATGCGCGAGATCGAGGTCGAGGTCGATCCGGCCAACATCCCGAACCACATCGACGTCGACGTCACGCACCTCGTGGTCGGGCACTCGATCCACGTCGGTGAGCTGAACATCCCCGCCGGCGTGACGGTCCTTGCCGACGAGGAGGCTCCAGTCGCGCTGGTGCAGATCTCGCGCGCCGCGATCGAGGCCGAGCCCGCCGCTGCCGAGGAGGGCGCGACACCGGCCGAGCCCGAGCTGATTCGCCAGAAGAAGGACGACGAGGGCGAGGAAGACGCCAAGTAGGCCACGCTGGAGGCGCGCCCTGGCTGCACTCCGGGCGCGCCTCCGCGCGCTGCTGCACGCGTCGAGCGATGTCGCGAACGAACCCGGCGCGGACGAGACCACGGTGAAGGTCATCCTTGGCCTCGGCAACCCGGGGCGTGAATACGAGAACACCCGACACAACGTCGGCTGGATGGTCCTCGACCACCTGGCCGACGTGTGGCATTTCTCCGCCTGGCGAAAGGACGGCGAGGCGCTGACCTCGAGCGGGACGGTGAACGGCGCCGCGACGCGGCTGGTCAAGCCGCTGACGTTCATGAACCTGAGCGGGCAGGTGCTCAAGCCGTGGCTGCGCCGCCCGTTCTGGGCGGCGCCGAAGGACCTGCTCGTCGTCGTCGACGAGGTGGCCCTGCCGTTAGGCAGCATCCGCCTCCGGGCCAGCGGCAGCGCCGGGGGGCACAACGGGTTGAAGAGCATCGAGCACCACCTCAAGTCGCGCGACTATCCCCGGCTCCGCGTCGGCATCAAGCCGCTCGAGGAGCAGCGCACGATCGGGGACCTCTCGGACTTCGTGCTCGGGCCATTCGGCAAGGGTGAGAAGCAGGTGGTCGACGAGCTGATGCCGACGATCCGCGCCGCGGTCGAGACGTTCATCGCCGAGGGCGCGACTGCTGCAATGAACAAGTACAACGGGGGGTCAGGGGTCAGGGGTCAGGAGCCAGGCACTGCGTAACTGCACCCCGCCACCCTGACACCTGACACCCGACCCCCCGCCCCGCAATACCCAACGACTACTTCGGAAGTCCATGCTCAAGCTCGGAATCGTCGGCCTGCCTAACGTCGGAAAGTCGACGCTCTTCAACGCCCTCACCGCCGCCGGCGCCGAGGCGGCCAACTACCCTTTCTGCACCGTCGAGCCCAACGTCGGGATGGTCGAGGTTCCCGATCCGCGCCTGCCGAGGCTCGCCGACGTGGTGCAGCCGAAGCGCACCGTCCCCGCCGTCGTGCAGTTCGTGGACATCGCCGGCCTCGTCAAGGGCGCCGCCGAGGGGGAGGGGCTTGGCAACAAGTTCCTCGCCAACATCCGCGAGACCGACGCGATCGTGCACGTCGTCCGCTGCTTCGATGATCCCGACGTCACGCACGTCATGGGCGCGGTCGACCCGGCGCGCGACCGCGACGTCATCGAGTTCGAGCTCGCCCTCTCCGACCTCGCCGTCGTCGAGAAGCGGCTGGACAAGACGCGGCGCACCGCGAAGACCGGCGACAAGGAAGCGCTGGCCGAGCTCCCCGCGCTGGAGAAGGCGCACAGGGTGCTCTCCGAGGGAAAGGGATTGTGGTCGATCACGATCACCCCCGAGGAGCGCGCCACGCTCCAGCCGCTGGCGCTGCTCACCGCCAAGCCGGTGCTCTACGCGGCGAACGTCACCGACGCCGAGCTGGCCGGCACCGAGGGCAGGTACCTGACGGCGCTCCGCGCCGCGGTCGCCGCCGGCGGCGAGGACGCCGAGATCGTGCCGTTCTCGGCGAAGATCGAGGCCGAGCTGGCCGAGCTCCCGGCCGAAGACCGCGCCGAGTTCCTCCAGTCGTTAGGCATCGAGTCGGCGGGGCTCGACCGCCTGATCTTCGCCAGCTATCACCTGCTCGGGCTGCAGACGTACTTCACCGCCGGCGAGCAGGAAGTGCGCGCCTGGACGATCCATCGCGGCGACACGGCGCCGAAGGCGGCCGCGGTGATCCACACCGACTTCGAGCGCGGCTTCATCCGCGCCGAGACCGTCGGGTTCCAGGAGTTCGTGACGAACGGCGGGTGGAAGGGGGCGAAGGACAAGGGCGTCGTGCGGAGCGAGGGCAAGGAGTACGTCGTGAAGGATGGCGACGTGATGCTGTTTCGCTTCAACGTCTGAGGGCGGCGCGCCCCGCCCCCTGACGGCCGCGGGCGCCAGTCGAACAGGGGCGGCGGGGCGTTGCCAAAGCAGCGTCCGGCACGTCCTCGGGGGAGGCCTTCCCACACCTTCCCTCCCCCTGCTCGCCCTCCCCATGTCCAGCGACGAGACCAGCAGCCGCGCGGGCTCGCAGTTCGAACCGCTCACCTTCGAGGCGAGTGCCGCGCCCGGCGCGGCCGCGTGCCACAAGTGCGGCACCGTCCTCCGCGGATCGTATCACATGATCAACGAGCGGATGTCGTGCGGACCATGCCGCTTCGCGGCCGAAGAGCAGCTCGGCGGTGGGACGGGGCTGGGCGGACTCGCGCGGGCGACCGTGTTCGGCGCCGGCGCAGCCGTTCTCGGTGCCGCGGGGTACTACGCCTTCGTCAAGCTGACGAACGTCGAGTGGGCGCTGCTCACCGCGCTGGTCGGCCTCGGCGTCGGGATGGCGGTGCGCGTCGGCAGCCGCGGACATGGGGGGCGGAAGTTCCAGGTCGTCGCCCTGGCGCTGACGTACCTCGCGATGTCGGGCGCCTACCTCCCCTTGATTGTGGCCGAGCTGACGACCGGTCCGGAGACGGTCGCGATCACGCCGGGCGTGCTCCTGACGTGGCTCGTGAAGACGCCGATCTTCGTCGGCCTGGCCAGCCCGATCTCCGGGCTGTTCATCGCGTACGCGCTCTACCGCGGCTGGAAGAGCAATGCCGCGGGGATCCCGCTCGCCGTGAGTGGGCCCTTCCGCCTGCAGGACGCGGCCGGCCGCGGGACGGCCTGACCCCCGCCCACGGTCACTGCTCGTCGAACGCTGCCGCGCCCCCGTTGAACCGATGACATCGTCCACGCGCCCGATTCCCTCCTGCGTCACCTGCGGCATCGAGCTTCCGCCGACCGTGCTCGCCTGCCCGAGCTGCGGCACGCTCGTGCACGCCGCCGAGCTGACGCGGCTCGCCGGGACTGCGCAGGAGGCGGAGCGCCAGGGCGAGGTGACGGCGGCGCTCACGCACTGGAACGGCGCGCTCGACCTGCTCCCAGCCGGCGCGCCACAGCGCCCGGCGATCGATTCGCGCATAGCGGTGCTGCGCGAACGGCTGATCGCCGACGCGCCGGCGCGGGGGCAGGAAAAACCGGGGGTGCGCGCCGCGTGGAAGAACAAGGGGGCGCTCGCCGCGTCAGGCATTCTGCTCCTCAAGTTCAAGACGGTGATCTTCCTCGTCCTGACGAAGGCGAAGTTCATCGTGCTCGGCCTGACGAAGCTGAAGACGATCCTGTCGATGCTCGTCTTCTTCGGCGTCTACTGGACCCGGTACGGGTGGAAGTTCGCGGCGGGGTTCGTCATCTCGCTCTACCTGCACGAGATGGGGCACGTCTTCGCCGCGCGCCGCTTCGGCATCAGGGCGAGCGCGCCGGTGTTCATCCCGTTCGTCGGCGCGTTCATCCTCCTCAGGGAATCGGTGGACGACGTGCGCGTGAACGCGCGGATCGGGCTCGCCGGGCCGGTCTGGGGGCTCGGCACCGCCCTCGCGTTCTACCTGCTCTTCGTCGCGACGGGGAACCCGATGCTCGGCGCGATCGCCGGCTTCGGCGCGTGGATCAACGTCTTCAACCTGATCCCGGTCTGGGTGCTCGACGGCGCGCGCGGCTTCACCTCGTTCACGCGCGTCGACCGCTGGTGCGTGGCGGTCGCGTTAGGCGCGATGGCCGCGGTGCTGCACTACCGTCCCGAGGTCCACGGGCAGGGGCTGGTCGTCATCCTCGCAGTGGTCGCGGCGGGGGCGGCGATCATCGGCAAGCCAGCGGCGAAGAGCGACCGGGCGATGGTGGCGCTCTACCTCTTCCTCGCGGTCTCGCTGGTGACGATCGCCGCGACCTCGATGTCGGTGGTCTCGCATGCGGTCGCGCCCTCGGGGGGCGCGGGCACCGGCTTCTGACGGCTCCTGCCGCGCGACACATTGCGCGGCTTGTAATCGCCTCGCGGCCCCGATAGATTCAGCGGACAACCGAAGTTCGGCGCACGAGCACCCCGCTCGCGCCAGACCTCTCCTCCCGCTCCGGCAACCAGCGGGGGGCTCTTCATGACCACAGGGAGGATTGCCACGACATGAGCCGCCAATACGAGGCGGTGTATGTCTTCGATTCCGCACTCGAAGACTCCGCCATCACCGAAAAGCTGGAACGCTTCCACTCCCTCATCGGCGCGACTGGTGACATCACCATCGATGCCTGGGGCCGGCGCCAGCTCGCCTACAAGATCGGCACGAAGGAGACGGGCTACTACGCGATCGCCCGCTTCGAGGCCGAAGCCGCGGGACTTCCCGAGTACGAGCGCGCGATCCGCCTCGACGACGGCGTCATCCGCCATCTCATCACGCTCCACGAGCACGAGCTCGGCGCCCCGCCGATGACTCCCGAGGAGCAGGCCGCGGCCGCGAAGCGCCGTGAGGAAGACGAGGACGAAGAAGAATGAAGATGATGCGCCGTCCCACCAAGACGTGTCCCTTCTGCGAGACGCGCGTGCGCCACGTCGACTACAAGGACGACCGGACGCTCGGCCGCTTCATCACCGAACAGGGAAAGATCCTTCCCAGCCGGCTGAGCGGCGTCTGCGCTCGTCACCAGCGCCAGCTCGCCACCGCGGTGAAGCGCGCGCGTTACCTCGCCCTCGTCCCCTACATCAAGGGGCACCAGGGCTGAGCTGACGGCAACGTCGAGCTCATGACCGACGCGACGCCGACGGTACCGGCAGCGCCGCGCGAGCAGGGATGGGCGGGTGTCCTCCTTGCTCTCGCGGCGTTCCTGCTCGTGCCGGCGATCCCGGTCGCCGGCGCGCTGCTGCCGGTGGCCGAGGGGTGGGTGCTGCTGCTCCCCGCCATCGCGGCGTGCACCCTGCTCGGCTGGTGGTCGGGGGGCCGGGGGTGGCTGGCGATCCTCTGGGTCGGGCTGGCCGCGTTCGCGCTGTTCGGCGGGGGCGGGCGGGCGAGCTGGGGGGCCTACGGCACCCTGCTCCGGGCGTGGGCGATCATCCTCGCCGGGGCCTTCGGCGTGCTCGCGTTCGTCGACACGCGGCGCCCGCTGTTCGCCCGCGCGCTGACGGCGGTGGCGATGACCCTGGTCGCGGCGTTAGGCATCACGACCGCGCTGCGCGCGCCGACGAACGTGGTCGGCCGGGTGCTCAGCGAGCAGCTCGACCGCCGCAACGCGTCAGCGGTCGCGCAGCTGCGGACGCTCGCGGCCGAACGGCCCGAGGTATGGGCGCGGATCGTCAGTCAGTATCCGGCCGGGCGGTCGCCGCTGGACGACGTCGCCGAGATGTTGTCGACGATGACGAAGGCGGGTGCGGCGGCGTTCCCCGCCCTGCTCGCCCTCCAGTCGCTCGCCGCCCTCGCGCTGGCGTGGGCGTTGTACCACCGGCTCTCGCGCACGCGGATCGGCCCACCGGCCGCCCCGCTTCGCGAGTTCCGCTTCAACGACCAGCTGGTCTGGGGGCTGATCGTCGGGCTGACCGTGCTGCTCCTCCCGACGCTCGCGCCGTCGCGCGCCGGCGCGTTCGGGATGCTCCGCTCCTTCGGCATCAACCTCGTCGTCTTCTTTCTCTCGCTCTACGCACTGCGCGGGCTCGGCGTGATCTCCTGGGTGCTGTCGCAGCGCACCGTGTGGATCCTGGTCGGGCTCTCCGTGGTCTTCGCGCAGATTCCGACGATGCAGACGATCGCTGCGTCGGGACTGCTCTCACTCGTCACAGCGGCCGGGCTTCTCGGGCTCGCTGACACCTGGTTCGACTGGCGCCGCCTGGCGCGTCCTCTCCAGTAACATCCCGTAACGCTCGGAGTCTCCCATGGAAGTCATTCTGCGACAGGCGGTCGATACGCTCGGCCACACCGGCGACATCGTGAAGGTCTCGGCGGGCTACGCCCGCAACTTTCTCCTCCCGCGCGGGATCGCCTACGAGGCGACCCCGGGCAACAAGAAGCGGCTCGAGCAGGAGCGCGCCCGCCTCGAAGCGGCCGAAGGCGAGCGCCGCGGCGCGGCGCAGGAGCTGGCGGCGAAGATCGAGCAGGTCTCGCTGACATTCTCCGCGCGCGTCGGCGAAGAAGGCAAGCTGTTCGGATCGGTCACCACCGCGGACATCGCCCATGAGCTCGAGAAGCAGGGGATTCACGTCGAGAAGCGCCAGATCGATCTCCATGAGCCGATCAAGGCGCTCGGCGTCTATCGTGTCCCCGTGCGCCTGCACGCCGACGTGAAGCCGGAAGTGCGGGTCTGGGTGATCAAGGGATAAGGGCAGCCGTTAGCTGTCAGCCATTAGCGATTAGCTGACGGTGGTAGGGGCAGGAGGGGGGTCAGGTGTCAGGTGTCAGGGACTGCGAGGGCAGTTGCTGACCCCTGACCCCTGACCCCCTGCATTTCCGCCGTCGCTCGACGCTGACGGATGATGGCCAACGGCTGCAGTTCACTGGCGCGCTCCCTGCACCGCCAGGGCTACCGTCACCGTGACCTGTCGCGCTCCGTGGCCTCGTTGCGTCCGCTTGGTCCGGGCGGAACATTGCACCGCATTCGGAGTTGTAGCGTAGCTACCCCACACGACCCAACTGCCTCGGATTTCATGGCTCCTGGTACCGCGCTTCCCGCCTCTGTCGCGCTGGCACAGCGCGCGGCCGCGATCTGTCTCGACCTCAAGGCGAACGACGTCGTCATCCTCTCGCTCAAGGGCGTGTCGGATGTCGCCGATTTCTTCGTCATCGCGAGCGGGACGTCGGACACGCACGTCCGCTCCATCGCCGACCACGTCACCGTCGAGCTGAAAAAGGAAGGGACGTCGGTGCAGCATGCCGAAGGACTGACCCAGGGGCGCTGGGCGCTCCTCGACTATTTCGATTTCGTCGTGCACGTCTTCCATCCGTCGCTGAGAAACTTCTATCAGCTCGAGCGGCTGTGGGGAGACGCGGAAGTGATCCCGGTTGAAGCCCAAGGAGGCGCTCCGTGATGTTCCGTTTCCGGTCACCCCTCGTCCTCGCCATCGCGGCCGGGACGATCGGCCTGGCAGTTGGCGCCCCGGGGGCGCAGGCTCAGGAGTACTTCGGCCAGAACCAGGTCCAGTACGATCATTTCGACTGGAAGGTGATGGAGACGGAGCACTTCCTCATCCACTACTACCCGAGCGAGCAGACGGCCGTCTACGATGCGGCACGAATGGCCGAGCGTTCCTACGCTCGGCTTTCCCGCATCATCGGATACCAGTTCCGCGAGAAGAAGCCGATCGTGCTGTTCGCGTCGCGCTCCGACTTCGGGCAGAACAACGTCACCGGCGACCTCGGAGAGGGGGTCGGCGGCGTCACCGAGCCGCTGCGCCACCGCGTGATCCTTCCCTTCACCGGCGACTACAAGAGCTTCGAGCACGTGCTCGCCCACGAGCTGACGCACGAGTTCCAGTACGACATTTTCGCGCGGGGAAAGGCGGGGGGCGGGCTGCAGGCGCTCTCCCAGAACCCGATGCCCCTCTGGTTCGCCGAGGGGATGGCCGAGTACCTGTCGATCGGGCCGGACCATCCGTTCACCGATTCGTGGATGCGCGACGCCGCGCTCAACGGCAACATCCCGAGCATCGAGCAGATGACCGAGCGACCGGACCGGTACTTCCCGTACCGCTTCGGCGAATCGATCTGGGCGTACGTCGGGGCGCGGTGGGGAGACGAGACGATCGGCCAGATCCTTCGGGCCGCGCCTAACGTCGGGTACGAGCGGGCGATCAAGCGCGAGCTCGGCCTCTCCCTCGACGACCTGAGCCAGGAGTGGAAGGAGTCGGTGCAGGACCGCTTCCTCCCCGGCATCACCCAGCTCGACCGGCCGCGCCGCTTCGCGCAGCCGGTGCTCAACGAGAAGAAGACCGGCGGCCAGGTGTTCGTCGCGCCGGCGCTGTCCCCGGACGGCAAGCACATCGCCTTCCTCTCGAACGGCAGCTTCCTCCGTGGCGAGGTGTTCATCGACCTCTGGCTCGCCGATGCGCAGACCGGGAAGCGCATCAAGCGGCTGGTGAAGAGCACGACCGATCCGAACTTCGAGGAGCTGCGGATGTCGTACTCGCAGAGCTCCTTTTCCCCCGACGGGAAGTACCTCGCCTTCACCGCGCAGCGCGCCGGGAAGGACGTGCTCTACCTGCTCGACGTCAAGCGGCGGCGCGTCGTCAGGCGCTTCTCGCTCCCCGGCGTCGAGGGGGTGACCAGTCCGTCGTGGTCGCCCGACGGCAAGCGTCTCGTCGTCAGCGGCGACGAGGGGGGGATCACCGACCTGTACATGATCGACGCCGACGGGAAGAACTTCCGCCGCCTCACGGCCGACCGTTATGGCGACCTCCAGCCGCAGTGGTCGCCCGACGGCAAGACGATCGCCTTCGCCAGCGACCGCGGCTCGGAGACGGACTTCGACCTGCTCCGCTTCAACAAGTGGCGCATCACCCTGCTCGACCTCGCGTCGATGCAGGTGACCGTGCTCCCAGGCCAGGGCGGATTGAACCTCAATCCGCAGTGGGCGCCGGACGGCAAGTCGCTGATCTACCTCAGCGACCGCACCGGGATCTCCAACCTCTTCCTCTACGACTTCGACGCGCGCCAGCACTACCAGCTGACCAACGTCGTCAGCGCGATCAACGCCTTCACCGAGTACAGCCCGGCGATCACGTGGGCGCGCGGAGCGGACAAGCTGGCGTTCACGTACTACGAGGACGGCGATTACACGATCTGGGGGATGAACAACCCCCGGGCGATGAAGCGCCAGCCGTACGTCGAGCAGGCACCGGTCGCGGGCCCGATCTTCAACTCGCGCCGCGACTCGCTGCACATCGTCGCCGCGTCCCCTGCCGTCGACACGACGCCCGACCCTTCGCGCGTCTCGACCTATCGCGCCGGCGCCACGACGTTCCGCGCCTCCGGAGCCGTCGCCCCGGGCACGGCCGACGTGGCAAAGCGGCCGGTGACGGTCGCGCAGATCCTCGACAGCGCCAACCTGGCGCTCCCCGACACCGCCACCTTCAAGCTGAGCGATTACAAGGTCCGCTTCCAGCCGGATTACATCGCCCGCCCGAGCGTCGGTTACGCGCAGGACAACTACGGGCGCGGCGTCTTCGGGGGGACGACCATCATCCTCAGCGACCTGCTCGGCAACAACCGCCTCGCGATCGCCGGCGCGGTGAACGGACGGTTCAGCGACGCACAGCTCTACACCGCCTACGCCAACTACGGGCACCGCCTGCAGTACGTGACCGGCGTGTCGCAGCAGCCGTACTACTTCCTCACCGGCGACCGCCTCGTCGACGTCAACCAGGACGGTTCGGTCAAGGCCGAGGAGCAGGAGATCACGCGCTTCATCTTCCGCGAGGCGTTCGGCGTCGGGCTCTATCCGATCAACCGGTTCACGCGCTTCGAGTTCGGCGCCGGGTTCAGCAACATCGACCGCCAGACGCTTTACGTACACCGCATCCTCGACTTCAACCAGCGGGCGTCGAGCGGGTTCTATCTGGACGACATCCGCAACCAGCCGGGGATCAACAACTACTCGGTGAACGCGGCGTGGGTGTCGGACAACGCACTGTGGGGGTACGTCGGGCCCATCTCCGGCCGGCGCTACCGCTTCCAGATCCAGCCCCAGACGGGAAGCTGGCAGTGGGTCGACTATCTCGCCGACTACCGCCGCTACGATCCCATCCTCTTCAACTTCCTGACCGTGGCGACGCGCTTCATGACCAACGTCACCGTCGGCCGCGACGAGCGCTGGGCGTTGAAGTACATCGGGCTGCCGCAGTACGTGCGCGGCTACGACCGGCAGAACTTCTACTCCTACAGCTGCGGCGCATTCGGCTCCGTCGCCACGAACTGCAACACGCAGAGCCTCCTCGGCAGCCGGATCGCGGTCGCCAACGCCGAGCTGCGCTTCCCGGTCATCAACCGGCTCGAGCTGGGTATCCTCCCGATTGCCCTCCCCCCGGTCGAGGGCGCGTTCTTCTACGACGCCGGAGTCGCCTGGAGCGGCGACAACAAGCTGCAGCTGCGCGCACCGAGCGACCCCGAGGCGAGCCCGAACGTTCGCTATCCGTACCGCAGCTACGGCGTCGGCATCCGCGTCAACCTGTTCAACTACGCGGTCCTGCGCTGGGACTACGCAAAGCCCCTCAGCATCGATCACAAGCCGCTGTGGGTCTTCTCGATCGGGCCGAACTTCTGACCTGACATCTGCATCGCAGCAGCGCCCCGGCGGGCCAGTGACGGCCCGCCGGGGTGCTGTTTTTCCGCCCCCTGGCGGCTTGTTCACACTCTACTGAGCGAATAGCTTCTGTCCGTGCGCACGCTGCTCGCGTTGGCGCTCGTGCTCGTCGCCTGCGGTCGCTCGGACCGTCCGGCTGACCCCGCCGCGCACGACGCCTCCCCCTCTCTGACCCGCGCCACCGGCCCGGACCCCGTCGTACTGCGCATCGCGCGCGGCGGGGGAATCGCGCGCGCGTATCTGTATCCCCGGCTCGACTCGGCAGTGTGGACCTCGAGCGCGGCCGTGTCCGCCCCGGATCGCGTGCTCGCCTTCGACGACGACGCCGGCCAGCTCGCGCTGGCCGACAGCAAGGGAGCGTTCGTCCGCATCAACCTCCGTTCGGGGGAGGTTGCGTCCACCCGGAAGCCCAGGTTGTTCTCACTCGCTTCCGCCGACGGGAAGGCGGTATTCGGGGTGACCGACAGCGGGACGGTCGCGCGGTTCACGACGACGAGCCGGTGGAGCTACAAGGCGCCGCTGCGGGTGCGGGAGCTGATGCCGCAGGGGGATGGCTCTCTCGTCGTCGTTGCCGACCGCGGCGAGAACACGGTGCTCTGGCACCTCTGGCCCCCCGACTCGCGCATCGTCGACAGCGCGGTCATCGCCGGCTTCGCGAAGTCGCGCCCCGTGCAGGCCGGCGATCGCGTCGTCCTCGTGCACGATGCCTCGGTCGCCGCGGTGCGCGGGCGCGACCTCGCACCATCCCCGACCGTCACGGTTGACAGCACGATCCTCGCGGTCGCCCCGACGCCGAGCGGGGATCGGCTCTACGCGCTGCTGCGCGGGCAGAAGGAGCTCCGCGTGCTCGATCGCTACACCGGCGGAAGCGGTGACCTCGTCGAGCTGCCCGGTGAGGCGATCGCGCTTCGGATGGACCCGCTCGGCCGCTACCTGCTCGCGCGTCCCGCGCGCGGCGACTCGGCCTGGGTGATCGCGGTCGGGTCGCAGCGCGTCCTCGGCGCGGTGGCGACCGCGTGGCGCAACGACCTGCCCCTGGTCGCCCCGGATGGAAAGATCGGCCTCGCGTCCGGGAACGACGTCCGATTCGTCGATGGGGAGACCTTCCAGTCGGGGATGGTGGTGAAGGGGGGCGCGAAGGACTTCTGGGCCCTCGTCTCGTGGAACGGCTTTCGCCCCCGCGACGCCTCGCTCGACACGCCGGTGACCTTCGAGGGTGCGCCGTCCGGGACCCCCGCGCCGGGGCCCGGCGACACGGTGGTCGACCCGGCCGGCGCGTTCGCCGCGGCACGACCGGAACCCGTGCAGCCGGTGCCTAACGCTGACCGGGCGGGAATCGGCAACGCGAGCGCCGGCTCGGTGGCCCTCCCCCCCGGCGTCACCGCGCCTGACGCGCGACCGCCCGCCGCCGGGCCCCAGCCGGCGGGAGCGCCGCCGACATCCGGCAGCCGCGGCTTCTTCGTTTCGCTCGCCTCGCACGCCACCGAAGCGCAGGCGCGCACCGACGCCGCCCGCGTCGTCGTCGATGGGCTTCCCGCGCACGTCGCGACCTCGCCGGTCGGCGGCAGGACGCTCTACCGCGTCGTGCTCGGCCCTTATCCCACGCGTGCAGCAGCCGAGCGGGCCGGCTCACTCGCCGCACGGCCGTTCTGGATCTACGAGGCCCAATGAGGCTCGTCGACGAGTCCCGGCCCGACGCTGCCGCGCTGGAGGACGAGGGGCGCCGCATCGGCGCAGGTGTCGACTCCCTCAACGCCATCGTCGTCGTCGCCAACGCCCCTGACGATGCGGCCGCGGTCGCTCTCGGCATCGGCGCCGTGCAGTCGCACAATCGTCGCGTGGTCATCGCCGACCTGGCCGGCGACACCGCGACGCTGACGCGGCTCGTCACGAGCGACGATCCACACGGGCTCTCCGACAGCTTTCGCTATGGCGTCTCGCTCAACCGCGTCGCGCAGCCGGTCGGCGCGAGCGGGAATCTCTTCGTGCTGCCGAGCGGCACCGAGCCCGTTGCCGACGAGGAGATCTACCGCAGCGACCGGTGGCGGCGCCTCGTCGCCGGGTTCCGCGAGGTCGGTGCACTCCTCGTGCTCGTCGCGCCCGGCAACGCGCCGGCGCTCGACGCCCTGATCGCGTTCGCCGATGGCGCGGTCGGGGTCGGCCGCGTCGCCGTTCCCGGCGCGGTGATCG
>DASZNJ010000235.1:0-5284 GCA_035551575.1 Gemmatimonadaceae bacterium | reverse complement strand
CCGCGGCGCGCCAAGCTCCTCGGTCAGCGCCGTCACGATGTCGCGCGACGAGGCACCGCCCGCCCGCAGGGCGCGGGCGCGCTCGCGCATCGACTCCTCCGTCGGCGCCTCGTGCTGTCCACCTTCGATCACGATCACGATCTCTCCACGGGGCGGGGCATCCGCGTAGTACCGCGCGAGCTCCCCGACCGTTCCGCGGCGAAGCTCCTCGAACTGCTTCGTGAGCTCGCGAGCGACCGCGGCGCGGCGCGCGCCGAGTCCGCTCTCGCGCAGCTCGGCGAGGGTGTCGGCCAGCCGGTTCGGAGATTCGTACAGCACCGCGCTGTGGCCAAGTCCGGCGATCGCCATGATCGCGCGCGCGCGCTCCTTCCCTTTCCGCTCGAGGAACCCGAAGAAGGTGAAGCGCTCCGCGGGGAGTCCCGCCGCGACCAGCGCGGCGAGCAGCGCCGAGGCCCCGGGAACCGGGACCACGCGGATCCCCCCCCCGATCGCGGCCGCGACCAGGCGAGCACCGGGATCGGAAACGAGCGGAGTGCCGGCGTCGGTGATGATCGCCATCGACTCGCCGCCCTGCATCCTCCTGACGAGCGCCGGCGTGGTCCTGGCTTCGATGTGCTCGTGGTGCGCGACGAGCGGGGTCGCGATCCCGAAGTGGTCGAGGAGCTTCCGCGAGTGCCGCGTATCCTCGGCGAGTACGATCGACACCGCGCGCAGCGTCTCGATGCCGCGCAGCGTCATGTCGGCGAGATTTCCGATCGGGGTGCTCACGACGTACAGCACCCCGGCCTCGCCCGCCGGGGTGGTCACATCTGCCAGGGGAGGCGCTCGAACAGCCCGGCGCTCTGGAACATGTGCCGCCGCTCATGGGTGAGCTTGCGAATGATCGCCTCCGGTCCCCCGTCCATGTCAGCCGCGGCCCACAGCACCTCGGTCACCCACGCCGCGACGGCGTCGGTGAGCTCCGCGACGCCCGCGACCGGGTCGTGCACGAGCCGCTCCATCGCGGTGAACGAGTGCAGCGGGGCGTGGGTGGTGGCGAGCGACTGGCGCGCGAGCTCGGCGATGATCGGCGCGCTGTCCTTTCCCTGCGTGATCAGCTCGCGGACGAGGCCGTTCACGAGCTCGCGGTAGGCGTGGATGAGGGCCGGCGGCGCCTGGCTCGGCACCGGGGGCGGAACCGTGAACCGCCGCACGCCCATCCGCGAAGCCCGGCCGTCAGGCCGGAACAGAGCTTCGATCTTCTCGTCGAGCTCGCCGAAGTGGACGCTCGAGAGGAAGGCGCGCTCCACCATCCCGTCGCGGACGATGAGGTAGTTCACGTTCCCGTCGAGGGTGACCTCGAGCGTCCCGTCGAAGGTCGTGGCGAGGAGGTACGGGAAGAGCGCGTGCGGATCGAGCGGATTGAGCTCGTCCGGCCATGGCTCCTCCCCGACGACGTGCGCGTAGTGCATGCACGCGAGCTGCTCGTCGTCCGCCTCGTGGAAGCAGATGTCCCCGTATTCCGGCTCGGGGGGCACCTTGTCGAGCGCGTCGGCGATCGGGATGACCATCGCGCCCGACGGATCGAGGGTCGTCGCGTTCACGAGCTCCCCTTCCTGCAGGTAGAGCAGCACCAGCTCCTCGGGGAGCCAGATCGCGACGTAGCCATACACGCGCGCCGCCCGCTCGCGCTTGGCGTCGGTCAGGAGGTTGCGCAGATGGACGTACGCGAGCTTGGTCCGCGGCAGGAGGATGCGCTCGTGCGGGAACCGCAGACCGGCGAGGGCTTGGGGCATTCAGGGGGGGCCAATGCTACGAAAAGGCCCGGGGCTTCGCACGTCGCCCCGGGCCCTTCAAAATGTGACCGATGACGAGCTACCGCAATACGTTGCGCTCGTCAGACGCGATCATCCGCGCGAGGCCATCAGGCTGCGTGCTGCTTGAACTTCGCCTCGATGCTCGCCTTCGGGTGCGCCCCGATGATCTGGTCGACGACCTTGCCGCCCTTGAAGAACAGGAGCATCGGGATCGAGCGAACGTTGAAACGTGCGGCCGACTTGCTGTTCGCGTCGACGTCGAGCTTCGTCACCTTCACCTTGCCCGAGTATTCCTGCGCGAGCTGGTCGAGCGAGGGCGCGATCTGGCGGCAGGGTCCGCACCACGCGGCCCAGAAATCCACCACGACCAGACCGTCCTGCTTCTCGACCTCGGTCTCGAAGTTCGCGTCCGTCACCTGCGTCGCTTGCGACATCGTGTGCTCTCCTCTGCTCGCCTGCCGCGAGCGGATTATGTTGTTCAGCGCCCCACCTGACTTCTCAATGGAGCGAAGCTCATGCCGGATACGCCCCCCCGCGCTCCAGAAGACCGCGGGACACGCATCGCCCACATCGGGATCGCAGTCGAGTCACTCGGACCCCTGCGGTCCTTCTATCACGACGTCCTCGGCATGCCCGAGGTCCCGCTCGACGACTCCGACGGCGCCCGCATTGCCGGGTTCGCCGCCGGTGACTCGCTGGTCGAGCTGCTCGAGGCAGAGCGACCGGATTCGCCGATCGGGAAGTTCGTCGCCAGGCGCGGTCCCGGGCTCCACCACGTCTGTTTCGCCGTGGATGACCTCGATGCCGCACTCGAGCGTTGCCGCCGCGCCGGGATTCGTCTCATCGACGAGCAGCCCCGGCTTGGAGCTGAGGGGAAACGTATCGCATTCCTCCACCCGGCCGCCACCGGTGGCGTGCTGGTGGAACTGTCCGACCATTAATGCGAAGCGGGCCGCGACGGTTCCGTCGCGGCCCGCACTTTTTTCGCCTACGGCCTGGTCGGCGTTCGTCCAGGGGGGGTCGAGGTCGACACCCCGCCCGCGCAGAGATCGGTCAGGGGTTCGAGGGCGACCTGCTCGACGTAGTAGCGCTGGGCCGGCCCCTGGACCGTGGTCAGAGTGGTGGTCCGCACCATCCCGCTCCGGTTCAGGTCCACGGTGTAGCTGCGGCGGCCCTCCTGGCCGGGCCCTTCGCCGCGGATGCGGTAGCTATCATGATTGAGGTAGCACATCATGATCAGCTCGCGCCGCTCGATCTGGGACTTGTCGACGACGTCGCGGGCGGGACCCTTGTCGGTGCCCCATGCGAGCGCCAGCGACTGGAGGTTCTGGGCCTTCGCCGCCGCGAGGAAGTTCTGGACCGCGAGCTCCGGGGTCGCTGCGCCCGGCTGGTCGACGCCGCCGCGCGGAGCGTTGTGGCAGGCGACAGCGGTCAGCGCGGCGAGAATGAGAGCGGCAGGACGATGCACGACGATCTCCGGACGTGGAAAGGGGTGTGAGCTTGCCAACACGTAACGACGACGACCAACCCATGGCGGCAACCCATTCGAGCTCAGCCGCGGCGGCGCGACAGCGGCTCTACATCAACATTGATCACGTCGCAACGATCCGCCAAGCCCGCCGCACCGACGAGCCCGACCCGCTCGAGGCAGCGCAGGCCTGCGAGCGCGCCGGCGCCGACGGGATCACCGCCCACCTCCGCGAGGACCGCCGGCACATCCAGGACGCCGATATCGAGCGGATCGCCGCCGCGGTGACGACGGTGTTCAATCTCGAGATGGGGTGCACCGACGAGATGGTCGCGATCGCGCTCCGGATCAAGCCGTTCCAGGTGACGCTCGTACCGGAGCGGCGCGAGGAGGTCACCACCGAGGGAGGCCTCGACGTCGTCCGCGAGGCGAAGCGCCTCGAGCCCGCGCTCGCGAAGATGCGGGGAGCGGGCATCCGCACCTCGCTCTTCATCGCGCCTGACGATGCCGCCGTCAGGCGGTCGCGCGACCTGGGCGCCGACGCGATCGAGCTGCACACCGGCGCGTACTCGCACGCGCCGCAGTCCCCGGTGACGCTCGACGCGCTCCGCAATTCCTCGACGCTCGGCGCAACACTCGGCCTCGCCGTCCATGCCGGCCACGGCCTGACGATCCGCAACGTCGCGCCGGTCGCCGCGATTCCCGAGATCGAGGAGCTGAACATCGGGCACTCCATCGTGAGCCGCGCGGTCTTCATCGGGCTGGACGGCGCCGTCCGCGAGATGCGCGCGGCGATGGACGCGGCGCGGGCGCGCAGGTGAGCCATCCGCGCGAAAGACTCGACACCGGCGGAACACGCGCCTAATTTGCCGCGGACATGACCAGCCCTCAGCCAACCGGCGTCATCGAGCTCTTCGTGCTCCAGGCGAGCGACTACATCGAGCAGCTCGACGGAGTGCTCAACTCCGCGGGGAACAGCAGCGCCGACGGCGAGGCGCTGGCGCGGGGCGCGCGGATGCTGCGCGGCAGCGCGACGATGACCAAGCTCCCCGGCATCGCCGAGGTCGCGGCCGGGATCGAGCGCGTGGGGCGCGCGCTGCGCGAAGGGACGCTGCTCTGGGAGCCGGGGCTGCGCTCCGCGCTCACCTCGGCGATCGACGACCTGAAGATCCTGGTTCGCGGCGTGCGCGCGTGGGGGCCCGCGGAAGACCAGCGCGCGCAGGCGCGGAGCTCCGAGCTCGCGCGCTACGCGCCGCAGCTCGCGCGGAGCAACACGCCGTCGGCCGCCGCCGGGGGCAGCGCCTTCCTCGCGAACGAGGCGGCGGAGATCGCGGTCAGCCTCGACCAGTTCCTCGCCCACCCGGGCGATGCGTCGCTTCTCGGCGGGCTGCTCGCGCGCGTGCGCGGGTTGCGCGGCGTCGCCGCGACGCGCGACCTGCCTCCCCTCGCCGACGTCGTCGATGCGCTCGACCGCGCCGGGAAGCCGCTCGAGCTGACCGCGAACCCGGTGCCGACCCCGCAGCAGCTCGCGCTGTTCGAGGCGGCGAGCACCCTCCTGCGGCGCGCGGCGATCGAGCTGCGCAGCATCGGGCGCCCCGACCCGGCATCGCCCGAGGTGCAGCGATTCACCACCGCGGCGGCCGCGCTCGACGAGGCGGCCGCCGAGAGCGCACCGATCGTCCCGATCGCCGACCTCTTCTTCGCCGACAACGGTCCGCACGTCGTCGATGCCGCGCCGAACCCGCCGACGACTCCCGGGCAGCGCTTCCGCCTCGAGGCGGTGAGCCAGGCGGAGCACCTCCTCCGCCTCGTGAGCGAGGCGCAGGTCGCCGCCGACATCGCCGGGCGCGACCGCCTTTCGCGGGAGCTGCGCGCGGCACTCCGCGCGTTAGGCGCGGCGGCCGACAGCTTCGGCGAGCGCGACGTGTCGAGCTGGATCCGCGACGCGTCGGCGGCGGTCGCCGCGCTCGACCCGGGGGCGCTGAGCGCGATGCGCCAGGTGTCGGCGCTCCTTGCCGAC
>DASZNJ010000234.1:0-3588 GCA_035551575.1 Gemmatimonadaceae bacterium | reverse complement strand
CTCGCGCCGCGCCGCCGCCGCCCGCTCGGCGCTGCTCGTCGCGACCAGCGTCAGCTGCATCCCCGGCGTGGCCGCGATCAGCGGGGCGTGGAACACCGACCCGGCGAGCCCGTAGCCGGCGAGACCGACGCGGATCATCGGCAGGCGTCTGCCACCGGAACCGGCCGGCCATCGGGCGTCGCGAGGGTGAACTTCGCCGAGTCACCATGCTCGGCGTCCGGTCCGGCGAAGAGGGTGAAGCTCCCCGGCTCGGCGACCAGCCGCATCGATGCGTCGTGGAAGGCGAGGTCGCGCGTGACGACCGGGAAGCGCACGGTGCGCTTCTCTCCCGGCGCGAGGGTGACGCGCGCGAAACCGGTGAGCTGCCGGACGGGGCGCGTGATGCTCGCGACGTCGTCGCGGAAGTAGAGCTGCACCACCGCGTCGCCGGCCACGCTCCCGGTGTTGGTCACGTCGACCTCGACCCGCAGCGTATCGCCGGCCCGCATCGTCGGCGCGCCCGGCCGCGGGGCACTCGTCGTGAACGTCGTGTAGCTCAAGCCATGGCCGAAGGGATAGAGCGGCGTGAACGAGACGTCGAGGTAGCGCGACGTGTACTTGGTGCTGTCGTTCGACGGACGGCCGGTCCTCTTGTGCGCGTAGTAGATCGGCACCTGGCCGGTGACGCGGGGGAAGGTCACGGGAAGCCGGCCGCCCGGGTTGTAGTCGCCGAAGAGGACGTCGGCGGTGGCGGTGCCGTGCTCGATCCCGAGGAACCATGTCTCGACGATCGCCGGCATCAGGCTGTCGAGCTCCTGGAGCGCGAGCGGACGGCCGTTCATGAGGACGACCACGGCAGGCACCCCGGTCGCGCGCACGGCGCGAACGAGCTTCATCTGCGCGCCCGGGAGGTCGATCGTCGCGCGGCTGCTCGCCTCGGCGCTCATGTCGGGGGTCTCGCCGACGACGAGGATCACCGCGTTGGCGCGGCGCGCGGTCGCGACCGCGGCGGCGATCCCGCTCGTGTCGCTGCTCCCCGGGGACGCGCCGCGCGAGTAGAGGACGTTCGCCCTCGGCAGCGCGCGGCGTATGCCGTCGAGCACCGAGACCGCGTCGGCGGGTCGCCCGACCCCGGCCCAGTTGCCGATCGTCGCGGCGGTGTCGGCGCCTAACGCTCCGATGACGGCGACCGTCGCCAGCGTCTTCTTCAGCGGCAGGACGTTGCCGTCGTTCCTGAGGAGGACGATCGACTGCCGCGCCGCCTCGCGGGCGAGGGCGCGGTAGGCGGGGGTCACCATCGCCCGCTGCTCGGCCGTGTCGCTGATGCCGCGATACGGATCGCTGAACAGGCCGAGCCGGTACTTGAGGCGAAGCACGCGCCTGACCGCGTCGTCCACCTCTGCCTGCGGAACGCGCCCGCTCCGCACCAGTCCGGGAAGCGCCTTGCGATAGACCTCGGCGACCATGTCCATGTCGACGCCGGCATCGATCGCCGCCTTCGCGACGTCGGCGCTGTCGGCCCCGATCCCGTGGTTGAGCAGCTCGCCGATCCCCGTCCAGTCGCTGACGACCATCCCGTTGAATCCCCACTCGTCGCGGAGGATCTGCCGGGTCAGCAGCCGGCTGGCGTGCGCCGGGACGCCGTTGATCTCGTTGAAGCTCGACATCAGCGTCTGCACCCCCGCGCACACCGCCGCGTGGAAGGGCGGGAGGTAGACGTCGCGCAGGGTGCGCACGGAGATGTCGGCGACGTTGTAGTCCCGTCCCGCCTCGGCCGCGCCGTACGCGGCGAAGTGCTTCGCGGTCGCGACGAGGCTCGCCGGCGCGCGGAGGTCGGTGCCCTGGAATCCGCGCACCCGCGCGATGGCGAAGGCGCTGCCGAGGTAGGGGTCCTCACCCGCGCCCTCGACGACGCGCCCCCAGCGCGCGTCGCGGGCGATGTCGACCATCGGCGCGAAGGTCCACATGATCCCGGCCGCCGACGCCTCGGCCGCGGCGACGCGGGCGGTCTGGCGGGCGATGTCGGGGTTCCAGCTGGCAGCCTCGCCTAACGGTACGGGAAAGGTCGTCCGGAACCCGTGGATGACGTCGAGCCCGAAGATGATCGGGATGCGCAGCCGCGATTCGGTGACGGCGAGGTGCTGGATCGACCGCGTCGTGTCGGCGCCGATGACGTTGAACAGCGAGCCGACCTCACCGCGCCGGATCTGCCCCACCCCCGCCTCGACTCCCCCGGGCCCCGTCGGATCGGCGAGCCCGGAAAGCTGGTTCAGCTGGCCGGCCTTCTCCTCGAGGGTCATCAGCGCGAGGACCGAGTCGACGAAGCGATCCTCGCCCGGCGCGCCCGGGGTGGCACTCGCCGCCCGGGGTGGAGCGAGCGGCGGCGTCCGCTGCGGCGCGGGGGTGCCCCCCTTCGGTGCGCACGCGGCGAGTGTGGCGATGGCGGCGGCGCTGATGAGGAGCGCGCGCGAGGCGGTTGAGCGGCGGGGCATGTCCGTCCCTCGGCGAAAGTTCGGTGGCACGATGGACATCGGCGGGGCGCTGCGTTCTGGCGGGAGGCAAGCTTCGAACCTAGACTCAAACAATAGACAGGCGCCCGCGAACGCGCACGCCCGCTCCGTCCCCAGCACCATGGATCCCGATGACGACGTCATGCTCCGCCCCGCCCCGTTCGCGTCGCACGCTGTCGAGGGTGACGGCCGCCGCCCTCGCCGCCGCCGTCGTCATCGGGACGACCTTCTGCGGCGGCGGCGCGTCGACGTCGCCGGGAAATACCGGCGGTCCTCCCGAACCGCAGCCGGTGCGGCCGGCGAAGTGGGAGCTCGCCTGGGCCGACGAGTTCGACGGCGCGGCGCTCGACGCGAACACATGGATCGCCGTGGACGGCGCCGCGAACGTGAACAACGAGCTCGAATACTACACCCCGTCCGACGTCTACCTCGAGAACGGCAGCCTGGTGCTCCGCAGCCAGGTGCGGTTGATGGGCGGGCGCGGCTACACCTCGGGCGAAGTCCGCACCGGCACCAGGAAGCTCGTCTCGCGGGGCTCGGCCGTCGAATGGCGCACGAAGATTCCTTCCGGCAAGGGGATCTGGCCCGCCAACTGGCTCGTCGGCAGCGCCTGCACCGGCATCACCGGCTGCGGCAGCAGCTGGCCCCCGGAGATCGACGTCCTCGAGGTGAAGGGAAGCCAGCCTAACGTCAACATCATGACCCACTGGTGGGGGAGCTACCCGAGCCCGCAGCACGAGACGACGACGCATGACACGGGCGTGGACCTGTCCGCCGACTTCCACACCTACCGCCTCGAGTGGTACCGCGACAGCATCCTCTGGTACATCGATGGCGCGCAGCGAGCGAAGCACACCCAGAACATCACGAGCGGGTCGCTGCAGCTGGTGATGAACACCGCCGTCGGCGGGGACTTCGACGGGGCGCCGAATGCGGCGACGGTCTTTCCGCAATACCAGCGCGTGGACTACGTGAGGGTGTACCGCGACACCGCCAACGCGTATTGAGGCGGGGAGATCGCGAGACTTCGTGGTGATGGAAGTCTCGAAGAGGCTACGGGAATGGAAGTCTCGAAGAGGCTACGGGAATGGAAGTCTCG